>CAZQAP010000008.1:0-33804 GCA_964591365.1 uncultured Planctomycetales bacterium | reverse complement strand
GCCCCGCTTCTCTTCCGCGACCACATCAGCGTGCCGACCATTCCCGCGCTCGCCCGCGCCCGCCGCCATCTCGACCGCCGCGGGGCGGAAGGGGTGACCCTGATCGCCACGGGGGGCCTGCGCACCGCGCCCGACTTCCTCAAGGCGCTGGCGCTCGGTGCGGACGCCGTGGCGGTCGCCAACTCCGCCATGCAGGCCATCGGCTGCCAGGGGATGCGCGCCTGCCACACCAACAAGTGTCCGGTCGGCATCGCCACCCAGGATCCGCATTTCCGCGCCCGCCTCGACGTGGAAAAGAGCGCCGATCTCCTGGCCCGTTTCCTGCAGGCCTCCACCGGACTGATGCAGGTCATGGCACGCGCCTGCGGTCACCGGAGTCTCGCGGATTTCCGCCTGGACGACCTTTCGACCTTCAGCCGCGACATGGCCGCCCTCACGGGAATCCCTTTCGCCGGCGTGGGTCCCCCCTGAGAAAGGCCTTTCGCATCGCGGCGGGCGGGGCTTTGGTCGTGCTCCTGGCGCCCGTCCTGCTCTTCGCAGGCCTTTTCGGCTCCCGCGATCCTGCCCGCAGGGCGCTGCGCGGGGCGCGTTTGTGCTGCCTCTGGTCGAAGGGGCTGCTGCAGATCTGGGGAGTGCGGGTTCTCGTCCGGGGGGAGCCGCCGGCGCAAGGCGCTTTTGCGGTCTCAAACCACATGAGCTGGCTCGACATCCTCACCCTTTCGAGCGCCAGCCCGTCCACCTACATCGCCAAGGACGAGATCGCACGCTGGCCCTTCCTCGGCTGGCTGACGCGGCGCCTGGGCACGCTCTTCATCGACCGCGACCGGGCGCGGGACACCGTGCGGCTGGGCCGGGAACTTCAGCTCCTTCTCGACCGGGGGGTCACGATCACGCTCTTCGCCGAGGGACGAAGCTGGAACGGAACCGAGATCCTTCCTTTCCGATCCGCGCTGTTCGAAGTCCCGGCCGCCCTGGAAGTGGCCTGCGTTCCGGTGGCCGTCACCTACCGCGCCCCGGGGGGGTCGGATGCTTCGAGGATATGCTGGTGGCAGGCCGTGCCGCTTCTCGAACACATCATCGGGGTCCTCGAGCTTCCGCGCATCGAATGCACCATTTCCTACGGGGAGCCCGTCCGGGGAATCCGCGACCGCAAGAAACTGGCCGCGGAGCTTCATCGGCGGGTCGAAGCCCTGTTCGTTCCGGTTCCCGCATGACGCCGAACGGGGAGGAGATCCCATCGAAGAGACTCTCCGCCAGCTCGGCCAGATGCTGCTCGACCAGCCGGAATGGTTCAAGGTCCTGCTCCTGGCACTGGCGACCTTCCTTTCCGAAGACCTGACCTGTGTGGGGGCCGGGATCCTCGCGGGGGCGGGCGATCTTCTCTGGCCCACGGCCCTGATCGGGTGCTACGTGGGGGTCGTGCTGGGAGACGGGCTGCTCTGGTTGCTCGGACATTCGCTGGGGCGGCGCGCGCTTCTTCTCCCCGTTGTGCGCACCCTGGTTCCGGAGGAGAAACTGGCCCGTGCGGAACGCTGGTTCGCGGAAAACGGCATGCGGGTGATCCTCCTTTCCCGCTGCCTCCCCGGAAGCCGTTTCGCCACCTACCTCTGTGCGGGCATCCTGGGCGCGCGTGCCCGGAATTTCCTGCTGCTCTCCTCCACGGCAGCTTCCATCTGGACGCCGCTGGTCGTCTGGCTGTCGTCGAAGTTCGGCAATGCCCTGGGCGGCCTCTTCGGCCGCATGGGAGAGCACCCCTTCTGGAGCGTGGTGGCCAGCCTCTGCATCATGCTGGGCGCGCTGCATCTGCTTGGTCTTCTCTCCTCCCGCCGGGAACGGGCTCTCTTCCGGGCTCGCTGGGCGCGGCGGCGGCGCTGGGAGTTCCTGCCGCGGTGGCTGTGGCAGTTCCCCGTCGGGCTCTACGCCCTGGCCCTCGCGGTGCGCCATCACGGCCTGCGGCTGCCCCTTCTCATCAACCCGCAAGCAGGGCCCCTTCCCGGCGCGCGAACGCCCCGGCCCGCGGGAACCGGCCGCCGCTACGAGGTGGTCTTCGCCCGCCTGCCCGAAGAAACCCGCGCACGGATCCTCTCGATCGCCGAACGCGCCCGGCCGGAGGTGACCGGGAACGGCACCCGCACCCTGGAAGAGCTGGTGCTTCGGCATCCGCGGCTGCGGCTCTGGGCGCCGGCCTTCCTGCACGCCCTGGGAGGCCGGGTGACGGAAGTCCCCCCTGCCGGGGAACGGGTTCCCCTCGCCGGAGCCCTGCCCTTCCCCGCTGGAACCACCGTCCGGAGCCGCCCCGAGCTGGCCACTCCGGCGCTTCTGACCCGGCTCGAGTCCTGGGTCCGGGATCTGCCCGGCTCCTTCCATCTGCTGCGCTTCGATCTGGAGGCCCCCGGGGAGGAGGATCTCCGCGCCGGCCGCGATCTACGGCTGGTGCGCATCCTGGGCGCTTCCGGGGAGCCCACCCACATCTTCGATCCCCGCCGGTCCCTCTTTGCGGCCTGGCGGGATCTTTGCCGGCACTGGAGGCTGGGGTTCCGGATCGCAGCCGCAAACCGTTCAGCGGGGGCCCGGCCTCCCTCCTACCGGAAGATCCTCCAAATGTTCCGGTTTTCTAGACTGGCCCCATGAAACGCTGCCCTGCTCCCCTCGCCATTGCCTGCCTTGGAAGCCTGCTTGCGGCCTGCGGCTCGACTCCGTACGCCGACAGGGACGGGGGGCCGGTCCAGGTCAGCGAAGTCCTGCCGCCCTACGTCGAGGTTCCCCGGTTCCAGGATCTGGCCCCGGGGGTTGCGGGGGGCGGACAGCCCACTCTGGATGCCATTCGATCCCTGGGCGAACACGGTTACACCACCCTGATCAACCTGCGCACCGACCCCGAACTTCTGGCGGGAGAGGAGGAAGCCGCCCAGGCGGCCGGTCTGTTCTACGTGCGCATCCCCGTGAGCGGCAGCTCCCTGTCCCTGGCCGATGCCGCGCGCCTTCGGAAGGTCCTGCTGGAAGCCCAGGGCGGGCCCGTCTTCATCCACTGCGCCAGCGGAAACCGCGTGGGAGGACTCTGGGGGCTCTACCGGGCCCTCACGGAAGGACTGACCCCGGACGAAGCCGAACAGGCCGCCCGCCGGGCCGGGCTGCGCAGCGATGCCCTGGCTCGAACGTTGCGCAGCGACCTGGCATTCGACCGGGACTAGCCCGAAACAGGATCCGTCCTGGATCGGCCCGACCCGGGCCAATCCGGACTAGCGGTCCCGGCCGCTCCCACGGTCGCTGCGGTCCCGGCTGGGAGGACCGCCACTGCCGAAGAAATTGCTGTTGCGAGCGTTGAATTCCTTGAACCCTTTCAGCTTTTCCTGCCCCAGAACGGGAGCCAGGGTCTTGTAGGTCTCATCCCGCAGGGAACGCATCTTTTCGCCGATCGCCTGGCGGTCGAAAACCCCCGTGCTGCGAAGTTCCCGGAAGAAAGCCGTGCGCTCCTGGTCCTCGGTGGTCAGGACGGTCTTCAATTCGCCGGCCTGATAATCGTCCAGGCCCAGTTTTTCAGTCAGTTGGGCCACCTGCTGCTCGATCCGCTGCTCCCGGAATTGCTGGGCGCGTTGCTCGCGCTCCTTCTGCTGTTCCTCTTCCCGCTGCTGCAGGACCGCTTCGACCCGCTGGTCGAAGTAGGAGCCGTAATCCACCTGGTCCTCCTGGCCGCCGGGGGGTGCCTGGGGCCCGGCCGAGGCCAGGGGCCCGTCGGCCTCCACGTCCACCGGGGCCACTTCCCGGCGTTCCTGGAAATGGGACTGGAGGTCGTTCACGATCATGGAGAGGGTCTCCATCTCCGATTCCAGGGCCGTCAGACGCTTTCCCGGGTCGCGGGCCGGATCCCCGGGGGCGCTGGCAAGGCCGCCGGAGCCTGATTCAGCCGGAGGGGCGGAAGCCGGGGAGAAGATCAGCAGGCCGCCCAGAAGACCGCCGGCAATCCCCGATCCCAGTCCCAGGAGCAGGTAAGGAAGCTTGTTCATCTCTCTCTCATTTCCTCCGATCCCATGGAACCCGCCTTTCGGAGGGAGGTTCCGGCTTGTCAATCCCTTGTTTTCGGGCGAAGATGGGGGACCTTGGGCCCGTCCAAGACTCTACTCTACGCCCCGCTCGCCCTGGTGCTTGGCTTTGCGGCCTGTTCCACCCGCACGGTCCGGCTCTACGAGTTCCGGGAAGCCGACCCCGGCACCCCCCGCCAGCAGGCCTATCTGCGCTTGACGGAGGCCGTGGATCTGGCCAACGAGTTCCTCCACGAATCCCGCTATGCGCGGGTTTTCCCCGCCGAACGGGCCTCCTTCTCGCTGGGCATGACCGACATCATCGTGCAGTACGAAGGGGAGGGCTACGAGCCGGTGCGGATCGAGGAGACGGGCTTCGGCGATCTGCGCACCGCCCTGTCCCACAACTCCTACCCCACCAAGGACGGCTTCTTGAGCTATCCGGTCACCGGCCCCGAAGCCCGGAATGGCGAGGGCGTGACCTTCTTCCAGCAAGGATCGGTGGACATGGCCGCCCTGCTCCTGCGCCAGGCGACGATCTCCAAGGAGATGAACACCCGCTCGCCGCGCAGCTTCTGGCTCAACTACTCCATTCTGGGAGCCTGGCCGGAAAACGGCTGGGGCGGCAGCAACCCGGTTCTGCGGCGGGCCTATGCCGTGGAGTACGCCTTCCGCAAGTGGCTCGGGGAGCGCGAGAAGGGACGCAAGAAGAAGGGCCCGCTCGACAAGGTCTCCCTGAAGAGCTGATTCCGGACGCCGCTCAAAGGCCGATGAGCAGCGGGATCCCCAGGCTGATCACCGCCCAGGCCAGCAGGCTCAAGGGGAGCCCCAGGCGCACGAAGTCGGAATAGCGGTACCCGCCGGGCCCGTAGACCATCAGGTTGACCTGGTGGCCGATGGGCGTGGCGAAGCAGATCGAGCCGCCGAAGGCCACCGCCAGGAGGAAGGCGCGCGCGATGGCCATGCCCTGGGGGCTGGACGGCTCGAAGCCGCCCATCCGGGACATGGTGTCGGCTGCGGCCAGGGCGATGGGCGTGATCAGGGCCACCACCGCGCTGTGGGAGACCAGCATGTTGAAGACGATGCAGAGCAGCACCAGGGCACTGACCATGACCGAGGGGCCGAAGCCCGCCAAACTGTGGATGAGCCCCCCGGCCAGGTAATCGGCCACACCGGTGGTTTTCATGGCCTTGCCCAGCGCCAGCATCCCCACGATGAAGATCAGGATCGGCCAGTCGATGGAACGGTAGGCGCGGCGGGCGGTCACGCAGCCGCAGGCCACCATCGCCAGGGCGCCGGCGAGGGCGACCACCGACAGGGGCAGCGTGTGCAGCTGGAAGATCGACCGCAGCGCGAAAAGACCCACCACGCATCCGGCGACGATCAGGGCCCGCCGGGCATAGCCCCGGAAGACCACCTTGTCCTGGGCGCCCGAGAGAAGATAGAAGTCGCTGCTGACCTGGAATTTGGCCAGCGCGGCCTGGTCGCCGATGGTCAGGAGAAGATCCCCGGCGCGCAGGACCATTTCGGAGATGCGCCCGTGGATGTGCTGGCCGGCGCGCAGGACCGCGATGGCGATGGCCCCGTAGTCGCGCCGCAGGTGGAGGTTTCCGACCTCCCGCCCCACCATGGAGGAGTGCGGCGAGACCGCCAGCTCGAAAAAGCTCATCGTGCGCGGATCGAAGGTCACGTCGCCGACCAGCTTGAGGCCCAGGCGGGTCTGGAGGTCGGCCAGGTCGTCCACTCCGCCGCGCAGCATGACGGCGTCGCCCTCCTGGACCTTTTCCCCGAAGTAGGGCGGCCAGTTCATGGCCTCCCCGCGTGCATAGAAGAGGACCTCCGCGCGCATCGAGGCGAAGGCCTCCTTGTAGGTCTTGCCGCGCAGATCGGAGTGCGGGCCGATCAGGATCTCGGTGACGTACTCCCGGTGCCCGGAATCGAGCATGGTGGAGAGGGACTGGCGGCGGGGCAGCAGGCGGCGGGAGAAGGCCGCCAGGAAGAGGACCCCCAGGATGGCCAGGGGGATGCCGACCGGGGACATCTCGAACATGCCCAGGCCGGCGTGGCCCTGCTCCTCGGCGATCCCGCTAACGAGCAGATTGGTGGAGGTGCCCACCAGGGTGCACATGCCGCCCATGAGCGAGGCGAAGGCCATCGGCATCATCAGCCGGGAGGTGGCGATGCCGGAGGTCTTGGCCATCCCCACCAGGACGGGGATGAAGACCACCACGATGGCGGTGGTGTTGACGAAGGCACTCAAGAGCGCGGCGATGAACCCCAGCAGCAGGATCATGCGGCTCTCCCGGCCGCGGCTCCTGTCGAGCACCCAGCGGGCCACGAACTCGAGCGCGTGGGTGCGGGTGAGCCCCTCCCCCAGGACGTAAAGGGCGCCGATGGTGATGACGGCGTGGTTGGAGAAGCCCGAGAGGGCCTCGTCGATCCCGAGGATTCCGGTGGCCACCGGAACGATCAGGATGCCGAGCCCGATGGCGTCCAGGCTCGCCCGCTCGAGCACGAGCAGGATCAGGGAGCCGAACGCCAGAGCGATGACCAGGAACCCTTGCCAGTCCATCCGGGGGGGATTCTAGCCCGGCGCCCTGGCCCGGGAAGCACCTGGGGAAAGTTTCCCCGGAGAATCCACCCGGCAACAAGGACTGCGAAAAACAACTTCCAAACGGAAGGGCCAGGGCTGAGGGAACGGGAAGGGGCTCAAATAGGCTCGCTTTTTCCGCGGCGGGCTTTCAATACCAAACCCCGGATTTCAGTGCCCCCGTTAATATCTTTTTCAACAATCATTCGATTCCCTTCGATACGGAAAACGGTGCTCTTCTCTTCCATCCGGCTGTCGGCAATCGCCAATCGCCCCCGATCATTCAGGGCGTCCATTATATTTTCCAGTGCTCTGGTGATCTGTGTTTCGGAAAAATAACTTCTATTGAGAATGTTCGCGGCAATGATCAAATCCGCTCTTTCTCGGGTCCATTTCGAGAAGACATCATAGGTTTCAATCACGATATTCCTCTTCAGGGACTTGACTCCTGGATTGATCAACTCGATCCGTTTTAATTGAGAACAGGCGTCATCCCGTCCTGGGAAAAATGCCGAAGCAATTTTGTCGAATGGGAAAAGGGCCTTCCCGGGATCAGGATAAACCACAAATAATTTCGTCACGATCAGGATACAGCGCATGTCCAGATCGTAAAAATATGTTTTTCCTCCTTGGGTCCGGGAGAAAACGACCATGTTCAAGTCGGTCAAAAAGAACTTCTTGAACGTAAGGTTTTGAATAAGAAAGGAAGAGGCGCTGCCGTCCGAAGCCCCGATATCCAGAACGACAGGGGGATGCGGGAATTCAAGCGCGGTGATGGCCCGGGATGTCTTTGGGAACCGCAAGTAGGAGGTGGTTTTGAACGTATCTCCAAACTTGAGCACTGAAACAGCTTTGGAAAACTCTTCCCCGCAGAGCTTGCTCCTCAAAAGAACCCGGGGGTCATCAGCAGATGGAACCAAGTTCCCGATTGATTTGAGCCAAAAGGACCGGTTCAGCTTGATGGGAATCCTCATGATTTCAACGCAATCAACGATAATGGTAGCGCAGCATCAAGGGCCATGCGAAAATGCGGACGACCAGGCGATGCCAGAAGGAGAGCTTCCATTTCATTCCTTTGGCCGGCTCGATCCTGATCTTCCCATTCATCCGCAGTCGGTTTCCGGCAATGTTGTGGCCAACCTTAAATTCCTTTCCAGCGCCCGCCGCAATAGCCTGGCTTTCAAGGTCAAAGCCCATCTTCCCCCCGATTTTTCTGATGGTCTTCTCCGGCCGGGAAACCAAATCTTCATAGCGGACTCTGATTTTTCGGTCTTTCGGGATTTTTCTTAGAAGCCATTCGGCCGTCATGTTGGTCCAAACCCAAAACACTGCGGTTCGCCAAATGGGCCTTGAGGGGATATCCCTCTGGATCCCGGCAGATTCATTCATCCTCCAGGCTTTTTGCAAGGCAGCGGCCAAAGCCCGAGGATCTCGAACAAGATGAATGACCCGTAGCTCAAGACCTGGGACCCCGAGGAGGGCACCGAGCCTTCCCGGCTCCTTCGAGGAGTCCACAAGAACCTTTTTCCCGCTGACTTCAAGCACAGCGGAAACAAGATCCCGGGAGTTTTTCGCCCAAGTCCCAAAAACCTCCGAGTCTGTTTTTGTAATCCTTCCGAGGGGGAGAATGTTCCTTCCTCTTTCAACCAGGGCTCTCTGTCCAAGGGCATCGGAAACTGCATCGGGGCCCTTTCCTTTCTCGAACCTTTCCCGGATTGCGGACCAATAGGAGCATTCCCAAGCTCTCCTTCCACATGCGCAAAAGTGATTGGAAATCCACCCTTGTTCGAAAACCTGGGCCAATTCTCCAACACTTTCTGCTTCGGGGTGGGTTCCAAGGATCGTATCCAAAAGGGTGGATCCACTCCTCCCCGCTCCAACGATATAAACAACGGGCAAACGCGACTCTTCCAACTTGGTCTATGCCCTCTCTTTCTTGAAGATGAACTCATTATTGATCGATCGGCCATTCGCTGTCTTCAATTTTTCCAGAATCAGGCCGTGGGAATGGAAAAACGCAAAGACCTCTTCGGGAAGAGCGGTTTCAAACGGATAGCCGCCCAACCAATCGAAGGAATCCGTCCACCAATCCATGCCTCTGGGGGAGTACGAGGAGCCGTAGCGGGCAAGAGGATTCTTCCCTGCAAGGATGTCTTTTCCAAGAAACCTGAAGACTCTGCCCGTGAAATAAGCTCCTGCAAGGATTGCCCGAACCGGACGAGGGGAAAAAACGTACAGTCTCTTGATTCGAAGATGGATCGGCGTCCGGTTATTCGTGTTATAAATGGCCAGGAAGAGCCTCCCTCCCTCCGCAAGCGGCAGCATTACATTCTCCATGGCTTCCCACATCCCGCCCGTGTGGTGGAGTACCCCCCAGCAGTAGATGATGTCGAAGCGCCCCAGGGAATCCATGAACTCCCGGTTGAGGACCGAGCCAACGCCGACTGTCCAAAAAGGATCCTCACGGAAAAAGCGCCTTTTCAATTCCTGGGCACAACCGGCGCATTGCGGATCATAATCGAAGGAGTGGACCCGGGCGCCCAAGCGTCGGGCGGCCAGGCTGAAAAGCCCGCTGCCGCAGCCGACATCGAGGAAGGAAAGACCTTGGAGGTCCTGGGCCCCAAGCATCTCCTGGAGGGATCCCTCGGCGGCCCGGATTCGCCTCTCATCCAGAAGTTTGAGAAAACCCGCCCAGTTCTTCCCGAAAGCGAAACGCCTTCCCCGTATTTTTTCCCCCGCAGGACCGGCCTCCGCTCCTCCTTGGAGTCCCTCCGGCTTTCGCTTAGGATCCATGGTCTGGGATTCCGGCATGCGAAAAGCGTACTCTTGAGCAGGGACGCTTCCCAAATCCTTCCGCTGCGACCATGCGCCGGTCTTCCGTCTTGATCCTCCTTTCCCTGGCGATGCTTGGGGTCGGGGCTTTTTCCTCTGCCCCTCTGCGCAAGACCATCCGCGAGTGGCTCGTTTCGGAGCGGAAGGTCCTCGCCTGGGAGGGCCCCGTGGCAAGGCCCACCGGGCCGAATGTCCTGATCGTGGTCCTCGACGCCACCCGCAGGAATGCCCTTTCTCCCTACGAAAAGGAGGGCCCCGACACGCCCGCAGCGGAAACCCTGGCCAGGCAGGGGATCGTCTTCGATTCCTGCTTCAGCGCGGCCACGTTTTCGGGGCCGTCCTATGCCAGCCTTTTGACCGGGACTTGGCCGGCCACCCATGGAGTCCTGGATCATCCCGAGATCCTGGGCCCGGAGAACCGCACCCTGCTGGAAATCGCCCGCGAGACGGGCTACTACACCCTCTTCTTCACCCAGCACCGTTATCTTCGGGACCGCTGGGGGTATCCCCAGGGGGCCCTCTTCTACCGCTACCATCCGGATGCGGGCGTCCTGGAATCCGAGCTGGAAGGGTGGATCCGCGCCCATCCGGGGAGGCCCTTCTTCGCCTTCCTGGCCTTGACCGACCCCCATTGGCCCTACCAGGGCTGGCCCGCTGGGGAAGGGGCGCGTGCGCGGCTGCCTGCCCGGGACCGGGAACTCCTGGCCTCTACAAGCCCTTACGACATGAAGTACGGCCTTGAGGAAACCGGGCTCAGCCCGCAATTCGCGCCAACCCTGCGCCGCCTCTACCAGGGCGAGGTCGAGCATGACGACCACCTGGTGCAACGCCTTCTCCAAAGCCTGGAAAAGACCGGACGGCGCCAGAACACGATCGTAGTCTATACCGCCGACCACGGGGAGACCTTCGGAGAACACGGGTTTTATTTCGTCCACGACTGTGAAATCCATGCCGAAGTCTCCCAGGTTCCCTTGATCGTTTCCTGGCCCGCCCGACTGCACCCGGGAAGAGTCGGGACCCCGGTAAGCCTGACGGATGTCTACCCCAGCCTTGCCAAGTGGATCGGGGGAGATCCCGGAAGCCGGGTGGAAGGCCGGCCTCTTCCTCTTCGCGATCCAGCCGGATCCCACTCCCGGATCCCCGTTTGCTTCACCCGTCCGCTCCAGACCGATCGGGCCGGCTATCGAACCATTGCGGAACGCTATCCCCGCAAAGGTCCGGAAGGATCCTCCTTCATGGCGGCAGGCGATCGCTGGAGCCTGGTCCTGCGCCCGGCCGTGAAAGGCATGGCCTGGGAAGCCTTCGACCGGCTCCAGGATCCTCTCCAGAAGAAGAACCTCTGGGCAGAGGCCCGGAACCAACCCGAAATCCTCGCCCTGAAGGATCGCCTGGAGGCCTTCCGCGCCCGATATCTTGAAGCTTCCAGAAAGAAGCCTGCCTGCCAGCCTTCCCCGGAACAGAAAAAAGAATTGGAAGAGCTGGGCTACCTCGAGGATTCCTGACCGGCGACTGACAGCAGGACTTCCTCTGTCCGGTCCGCCATCGCTTCCACGGAAAATCGCTCCTGGATTCTCTGTTCGGCCGCCAGGCCGAGTGCGCGCCGTTCTTCCTCCCCGCGCTCCGCCATTTCCAGGATTCCGCGGGCGAAGGCCTCCTCCTGTCCCGCGGGGACCACCCCCCCCGTGGACCCGACAACGTCCGCGGAAGCCCCGACATCGGTAACCAGGCAGGGAACCCGGCTGGCCATGGCTTCCGCGACAACATTGGGGAATCCCTCGGCCTTGGAAGTCGAGCAGCAAAGGTCGAACGCCGGGTAGAGGTTTTGGATGCCCTCCCGGGCAACGTGCAACCTGAATCGGTTTCTCAGGGAAGGATCCCTTGCCAGCTTCACCAGATTCGAATTCTTGTAGGCAGGAGCCGGACTCACCCAGACGAAGTAAACGTCCTTCCGCTGGACCGCAGCCCGGGCTGCGGCTCGGAAAAAAAGGGCAGGATCCTTGAAAGGGACAACCCGGCCGACCCGGGCGACAAGAAAGATGTCTTCCGGAACCCCAAGGCGGCGGCGACCTTCCTCCCGCCGCCCGCTGGAAAAAAAGAACCGTCGAGGATCCACTCCGTTGGGAATCACCGTCCCCGGGCAGGAAAAATAACCCGCTCGGCGATGGAAATCGAGCCCGGCCATGGAATTGCTGATTACATAACCCACCCTGCCCCTACTGAGGGCGCCAAGCCGAAGAAGAACCTTTTGGCGAACATCGGTCGGGCGCGCGATCCGGATTCCCCAGACCAGAGGCATCGGGCATTTTGAAGCCGCCAGGGAAGCAAGAAGGTTCGGGGTGTATAGCGCACTGAGGAGAACATCGGGGTTCTCGCTTCGCAATGCCTCGCGGAGCGGACGAATGGCCCTGATCAGGCTGAAGCGGCGGCTTGTGCCCGCCCTTTCCGGAAGAAGAGGAAGGTGTCGGGCACGCGACCCAGCCCTCCAATCCGCCGCCAGGGCCCCCCCGGAATGGATGGTATGGAAGAACACTTCATGCCCCCTCTCCGCAAGAATCCGGGCCAGAAGGCAGAACTGGCGCTCGGCTCCCCCGATCTCCAGCCGGCTGAGAAGCAGGGCGATCTTCATTCCGGCCTGGGAAGGACCGCAAAGAGATCACTCATACCGGCCTCCTCGAGAGGCCATTCCCGAATCTTTTTTCTCCGCTCCAGGTCGTAGGCAACCAGCCGGGTCGGAAGTTGCCGGGCCGAAGGAAGGCTTCGGAGACCATGCTTGACCCAGGACAGATTCCTACGGAGCCGCGTGAAGCGCAAGCGCGAGAACCCGACGAAGGCGATTCCATCCTGGATCCAAAGTCCGCGGCACCAGCCAAGAGGGCGGTCGGAAGATTCCATTTCGGTCAGGTCGAAGACGGCCCTGGAACCCCCGTCCGGAAGGGAAAGCTTCAATACCCGGCCGTTCACAGTCGTGAACCAGAGAAAACCCTCATGGACGATTCCGTCATGGGGCCTTCCCGCTTCGAGTTGAAGAAGCCGGTTCGGGGCGCCCGATTGAATAGCGTCCTTTTTTTCGAACCGCGTCATCCAGAGATCCTCTTCCATGCGAAAGACGTGGTTGGGATGGTAGCGGTGGGGTTTTCGGGACTTCTCCAGCCGGTAGTCCCGATCGGGGTCGAATGTGCACTCTGGTTTTCCCCCAGACGCAGAGCGGGTTTCGACCAGGCGGTTCTCCCGGTCCAGGACCACAAGACAGTCCAAACCGGTTGAAACGGCGTAAAGCCTTCCATCCAAGCGAATGGCATGGTGGACGTCCTGGAAGAGCGGATGGGTGATCGTTTCCAGGATTCCCAAATAGAAAGGGTCAAGAACGAGGATCTCGGTTTCGGCGGAAAGCAGGAGCCTCCTCGCGCCATCCTCTTCCCGGCTCATCCCTTTGAACGCCCCGAACGGATTCCCCGGAGGCCGGAACCTGGGGGTGCTCCGGTATCTCAACACCGCCTTCAGATCCTCCTTCTCCGGGTCCAATTCCAGAAGGAGCGCCTCTTCGTGGGGAGGATCGGCCGGCGAGGTCAATCCTCCCGGCCCCCGCCGGCCTCCGGCAAGGAGAAGCGATCTCACGCGCCCGCTCCCCGGGCGGGCTCTCCGGTCCCGAAACGAATGTAGGTTCGAATGCCAAGAAGACGGCGACAGGCCGTCACCATGCAGGCATTCTTCATGAAAAGGAACAGGAACTGGGCCATTGCAGCCCCCATGACCCCCCAGAGAGAGATCAGGATGAGATGAAGAAGGATGCCGATCAAGAGGGTGAAAAGGCTGATCTTGAGAAGCACCCGCTGGTGGCCGGTCATCTGGAGCAGGAAGCCGGCTGAGCCGGCGGCAACGTTGACCAGATGGCCGCCTGCAAGCAGCAGGAGGGGAGAATAGGCCGGCAGGAATCCCGGCCCGAAGAAACCGCCAAGAATCCATCGGCCAAAACCAAGGTAGGCCAGGAACAGGAGGAGCACTCCACCCGCCGACCACGAAGCCGCCCGGCGCATCAAGGTTTCGATCTCGGACCTTTGGCCGGTAGCGTGCAGGGCAGCCAAGTGGGGAGGAAGGACCAGGTTGACCGCGGATGAAACCATTGCGGAAAGAGTCGCCAGCCGGAGGGCGGCGCCGAAAACCCCCACGGATTCCGTCCCGGCCAGGAATCCGAGCACCCACAGCCCTGCACTCGCCGACAAGGTGGATGCCATCTGGCTTCCCAGCATGGGAAGGGATGTGGCCGCCAACTCTCGTGTCCGGGGAGCCTGCTCTCCCGATCCGGCTCTTCTTTTTGAAAGGTGGTGCAGAACAAGCCCTGCGACAAGGAAGGCCGCCAGCCCTGCCGCTCCGATCCTCAGGAGAACCGCGGATTCGAGGCCCGAAAGGCCCCCAGCCCCCAGGAAAAAAAGGATCGAAAGCAGGAAAAGGAGCTGTTTGGGCCATCCCAGAATAAGGAGGCCGCGAACAGGCCGGCCGACTGAACGGAAAAAGGCCGAACCCAGGTTTTCCAGATCGTTGAAAAGGACCAAAAGAAAAATGCCCGCCCCGAGCGGGACCAGTTCCGGGGCCGCAAGAACCTGGTTGCAGAAAGGCTTCCAGAAGGCTGCCAGGACGATGCCGACAAGGACAAGGCCTGCTCCGAACAACTTTGACGACCGCAGGAGGATGAGCCGGATTCCTCGCCAGTCGGAATGGGAGGCGGCAACCGCAAGATAACGCTGCAGGGAAGTGTCCGTCCCCGCCAGAGAGAAGGAAGAGCCGAGCACGACAACCTGGAGCACCAGCAGATAGGAGCCGAAGCCGGCCGTCCCCAGGGCTCTGGCGAGAATGGCCGTGATCCCCAAACCGACCAGGAGGAGTCCGGCCCGCAGCACCAGGGCGATGAAGGCCCCCGCACGCACCTGCCTCCACTTCCCAGCATTGGCGCCGGTTTTCAACTCGGCGGGATCCTAGGCAGGTGTCCGTTCGGACATCGGAACAAGAACTGCTTCCGGGCCTCGCTGGGGGACTTCCTCAGGGACATCGGTCCGATAGCCTTCCACAAGGCTGGAAAGAATCTGGCACGTCTGCTCGGCATCCTGGGCCGTCAGGGAATCGTCGAGCTTCTTCAAATGGAGACTGATGATCCCGCCGGGAGGGCTCTCTTCCCGGGCACAGACGATCTTGGGGTGTTCGGTCGCCTCGGCTTTGCGCCGATCGAGCAGAAGTTCTTCGTGAAGTTTTTCGCCCGGCCGGAGCCCGATGAACCGGATGCCGGGATCCCGACTGTTCTCCCCGTGGCTCAGCCGGATAAGGGTTCGGGCAAGATCGAGGATCTTGATCGGTTTGCCCATCTCGAGGACGAAAACCTCTCCCCCCTCTCCGAGGGAGCTGGCTTGGATCACAAGCTGGGCCGCTTCGGGAATGGTCATGAAGAAACGGGTGACGTTCGGATGCGTCACGGTGAGGGGAACCCCCTTGGCAATCTGTTTACGGAAAAGGGGCAGCACCGAGCCGGCACTGTCGAGAACGTTGCCAAACCGAACGATCACCAGGCGGGTGACCTTGCCGCCATTCCTCTGAACCATCTTCCGGGCCCTTTCCGCAAGCATGGAACAGACCAGCTCGGCCGCCCGCTTGGAGGCTCCCATGACGTTGCAGGGCCGGACGGCCTTGTCGGTGGAAATCAAAACGAAGGTTTCGACGCCGGATTCCAGCGAGGCCTCTGCGCAGCGCAAGGTGCCGAAGACATTGTTCCGAACACCTTCACACGGATTCTTCTCCACCAGGGGGACGTGCTTGTAGGCGGCAGCATGGTAGACCGTCTGGACGTCGAAACGCCGCATGGTCTGCACCAACCGGCTCGAGTCGAGGACGGATCCGAGGGCCGATTCGATCCGGACCTCGGGAAAGGCCTCTTCCAAGTCCATCAGGATCTTGTAAAGGGCGAATTCATTGCGCTCGAAAACGACCAGACAGCAGGGGTCGAGCGCAGCCACCTGCCGGCACAACTCCGAACCGATCGAACCTCCGGCCCCGGTCACCATGACCACCCGGCGCGTGATCCGGGCCCGGATCAACCCTTCGTCAGGGGGAACCGCTTCCCTCCCGAGGAGGTCCTCCACTCCCACATCGGTCACATCCTGGATCCGCATGTGCCCGCCCACAAGATCCAAAAGACCCGGAACGGACTTCACCTGGAAGCCTCTCTGTTCGAGGTCGGCAACGATCAACTGCCTTCGCGTGGTCTTCAGGGAGGGAATCGCCAGAAGCACCTGATGGGTTCGGAATCGGGCCGCCAGCTCCTGGATTTGCGACGCTTGGTAGACCCGGTAGCCGGCGACCTTTTCGCCGACCCGGACGGGAGAATCGTCCACGAAAGCGACCGGGAGATATTCCTCGCCGGCGCGCAGGGCGCGGGCAAGCTGGCCGCCGGCGCTTCCAGCGCCATAGATGAAGACCGGGGTGGACGCCTTGACCCGAGCCACCTGCTGGAGGAGCCGGTGACGCGCCAGATCCCGGATGGCGGTGCAGGCAACGATGGCCAGGGCGGCCTCGATGAGGACCACCGAGCGGGGAAAGCCCGGCGGAGCCAGGATCCACAGCGGCAGCGAATACCCCAGGAGGGAATAACCCACCCCCAGCATGACCAGTTGGCCGATCTCGCCGCTCGATTCCCGCAAGACGGCGCGATACAGGCCAAGCCGGACGAAAACCGGGAAACGAACCGCGGCAAGAAGGGGCAGCAGCCACCAGAATTGCCTGAGTTCGGGCCAGGGAGCCCAGGTCCCCAGCCGGACGGCGAAGGCGGCCCAGAAGGTGGAGCAAAGAAGCAGGAAATCGACGCCCGTAAGGAGGGCCAGCTTCTGATTCCGGCTCAAGCCCTCCACAAGGCGGAGCAGCAAGCCCCCCTTTCCGGCTTGAACTGCCGGAGTCCGAGGAGTGGTGGGGGCATTACCCATAGGCACCAGAGTCCTGCCTGATGCGCTCGCAAGGGTATGAGGCCGGGGAGGGGGATTCAACCGGGGAGGAGCTTCCCGCCCCGGGGCCTTTCCAGAGGGTCAGGCGCGGGGATTCATGGAGACCCTGCTCCCGCCGGAAATTTTCCGGGGGGTCTCCAGAACCGCTTCCGCAACCCTGTCCAGGTCGGCCGGGGTGAGGTCCGATCCGCTCGGCAGGCAAAGACCGTCGGCGAACAGCTCCTCGGCCACCCGGCCTCCGATCCGGGGGAAACCCCGGAAGACCGGCTGGAGATGCATGGGCTTCCAGACCGGACGGGCTTCGATGTTGCGGGTTTCCAGGTGGAGCCGGACCTGCTCCCGCGAGGCTCCGAAGGCGTCAGGGTCCAGGGTCAGCACAGTCAGCCAGCGGGTGGAACGGCCGAATCCAGGGTCCGGCATGAAACGGATTCCAGGGACCTTCCCAAGCGCCTCCTGGTAGAAGGTGAAGTTGGCCCGGCGCCTTTCGACCCGCTCCTCCAGCACCCGAAGCTGGCCCCGTCCCACCGCTGCAAGCAGATTGCTGAGCCGGTAATTGAATCCAATCTGGGAATGCTGATAGTGCGGAGCGGGGTCTCTGGCCTGGGCGGCAAGATTCCTGGCCCTGCGGATGAGGGATTCCTCCCCGGCAACGAGCATCCCCCCCCCCGAGGTGGTGATGATCTTGTTTCCGTTGAAGGAGTAGGTTCCGAACATCCCGCGCGTACCGGCGTGGCGCCCCTTGTAGGTGGCTCCCAGGGCCTCGGCGGCATCCTCGATTAGGGAGACGCCATGCTCCCGGCACACTTCCAGGATGGGATCCAGATCCGCGCACTGGCCGTAGAGATGGACCAGAAGAACGGCCCGGGGAAGCCGGCCTTTCGCCGCCCGCTGCTCGAGTTCTTCCGCGAGCAGGGCAGGGTCCATTCCCCAGCTGGCTTGGTCACAATCGAGAAAGACAGGGACGGCGTCCTGGTAGCGGATCGCAAAGGCACTGGCCGCGAAGGTGAGCGTGGAGCAAAGAACCTCATCTCCAGGGCCGACCCCGGCAAGCCGCAGGGCGAGGTGCAGGGCGGCAGTTCCGCTGGAAAGGGCCGCCGCATGTCCGGCGCCGACGGTCTGCGCGAATTCCTCCTCGAAGGCATCCACCTGGGGCCCCAGAGGGGCGATCCAGTTGCTCGCCAGGGCCTCCTGGAGGAGCCGGCCTTCTTCTTCCCCAAGATGCGGGGGGGAGAGGTGGATTCTGCAGGGCTCAGCCTTCATTTCTGCCCATCCTATCCTCCCGTTTCCGGCCAAGACCATCCCCCCTTCCCGGAAACTTTCCGGAAGAGATTTTTCGCCCCAGGCAGGGAATCAGGGTGGCGGCAAGGTAGACGAAATCCTTTCCGAGGCTGAAATTTTCCACGTAATCCCGGTTCAACCTGGTTTTCCAGGGGAAGAGGATCTTCCGGTTGAATTCTTCCGGGTTTTCCTGGAAGGAAAGGAGCTTCTCCTCATCCCGGCATGCGATTGCGGCCGGGCTGGTAATGCCGGGCCTGACGGAAAGAACGATCCGATCATCGCCTTCAAGCTGGTCGGCAAACCCAGGGACATCCGGCCGGGGGCCGACGAAGCTCATCTGCCCAAGAAGGACATTGAGCAGCTGGGGGAGTTCGTCCAGCTTGAATTTCCGGAAAACACGGCCGATAGGGGTAATCCGCGCGTCATACAGGGTGGTAACGGACGTCAGTCTCTCCTGAGAGCTTTTCATCGTCCGGATTTTCACAATCTTGAATTCCTTCCCAAACCGCCCGACCCTCTCCTGCAAAAAGAACCCGTTCCTGCCGGTCTCCATTGCAGCCAAGACCCAACAGATCAAGATTGGGACTGAGCAAACAAGAAGGCCGACAAGGGAAAACCCGACATCTAATGCCCGCTTCACAAGGCTTTGCCAGAAGCTCATCGGTCCATTCCCCCCACGGGTCCGGAAAGCCACTACTGAGCTCCCAAATAATGTTCTACCGCATCTTCCGGCGTCAGAGTGAATTCGTCCTTTTTCCGCCCCAGAAAGAACACACCGCTCGCTGAATCAATCGCAAACCTCTCGGGGATGAGCCGGTCGAAGAGTCGAACCCAGAGAAAACAAAGCTTTGCGATTTTCCCTGCATTTCTTGACCGGAACAGACTCCGAAAGAAAAAATCCAGTGTCCACAACATTTGCGTTCCTGGCCCGGCCGAAACACCGGATTGGATCAACTCGAACTTCCTGAAAAGATACCGATGCCCACTCTCAGTAAAACGAGTGAAATCGTAGGGGCCTTCATGGACCTGCTGCAGGAAAGGAGTCTCCCCATACACAACCCCATTCGGCTTCAATACCCGGTATATCTCGGAAACGACCTTTGCCGGGTCCAGGACATGCTCGAGAACGGCTTGAACAATAACGCAATCGAAATGGTCTCCTGGAAGAGGCATCTTGTGGGCGTCTGCGATAAACTGCACATTGTCTGAAACATAGACATCAAACGATACGACCTTCAGGTCCGGTTCCGAATAGAACGGCTCCATCCCCTGACCGATTGAACCGCCCCCGACGATGAGGATTTTCGATTCCTTCCGTTCCTGTCTTAGAGTCCGAAGGATCTGATCAACATTCGTCCTGGTTGATTGCTTCGGCGGAGAAACAATCCTCTTGAGTAGTTTGGAAACCCCCCTCGGGACTTTCCTGCGGATTTCAGAGTTCCCATTGTTCGAAAAAAGCCTTTTCCTGGAAATCACACTTTGGTCGAAGTCGATCAGGACAGGAAGGCCGCTGATCAGGGCATATTCGTTCCCTCCTTCTCCCGTGGATTTGACCATACCGGAAGAGGTCTTCTTCAAGGATTCGCCCGTTACCGGGCAGCGGAGCACTCCCAAGACTTCCTCAACTCCTAAAAGCATCCCAGGAACCCCCTACTCCTCCGGCTGGACCATTGCTCCGATTGTAGCGGGCGCCATACGACAAATCCGGGCCCCTTGGGTGCTGTTTCAACGGCCATCGCTGCCCACTCCATGTCCGACCGGGTAGCCATTTGCAAGCAGGCAATCAGCAATCTCCTCTTCAATCAGGGGTTGAATCCCGGCATCCAGCCGGTCTTTCCATCGCCCCAGGCTGTTCGATGAAACATTCCCAATCGCCTTTTCCACCACCGAAGTCTTTTCCTGGATCCCCAGGAATTCCAGGATTCTTCTCAATTCACCGCGGGGGTCCAGGACAAATTCCTCATATTTGATCGTCATGCCATGGCCGTCCTCCAAATCCCGGAATCCACTATTCGCGGATTCAACGCAACGCTTCCATTGCATGGCGCAGACAATCTCCAAAGGGCAATTCCGGATCAGTTCTTCCATTCCGGAGATCCTGGGCCCCCAGGAGGCAAGTCTATTCTGAGGAGAGAGGGTTTTCCTGGCTCGGTTGAAAAAATACCTTGCGGCGTAATAGGGCAGATCGAGCAGTGGAACGAATCTGGCTTTCTTTGCAAGATAGGGAATATCAACGGAAGCTTTCCAGCGCAAAGCGGCAGAGGCCACAACGTCTCTCCCATCCCGCAAGATGTGAATCAGCTGAGCTTCGGGAAAAATCGTCTGAAGGAACCCCACCCGCAGGCTGTTTGCGCACGTTTTTTCCACAACCCGTCGAAGCGATCCCTTCCGCTGGACCGATTGAAAAGCCCGGCGCACATAACGCTGCACCTTCGGAGTGGCCATCTCGGGTTTGAATTCATCGTTTGGAAACCGCGCATTCCCATGTCTCCAGATATAGTTGATTTCGTCACAGGGCCAGGTCCCAAGCCCGGGAAGACTGGCCAACACATCCCGGAGCATGTTTGTCCCTGACCTCCCTGCTCCAATGATGATGATCGGCGACTCCATTGTCCTTTTCAACGAGGATCCCCTCATGGAAGGGGAATCGCGGCCGGCAAGGAAACGCCAGCTTCCCGATAGACGTCGAAATATTCAAGTGCGATTTTCCTGATATCGAAATTGGTTTCCATCCACTTCCGGCCGGCCATGCCCATTCGCTTCCGTTTGACTGGATTATCCAGAAGGTCTGAAATGGCCCTGGCCAAACCCCTGGAATCCCCGGGGGGGACCAGAACCCCGGTCTTTCCATCCAAAATACCTGAACGGCAGCCTGCGACATCCGAAGCGATGACAGGCACGCCACAAGATCCGGCCTCAAGCAGCACTCTGGGCAGGCCCTCCCGCGACGATGATGGCAAGGCCACGAGGTCCGCCTCGGAAATGACGGTTTCAATATTTTCCCGGAATCCCAGGAATTCAATGGCCCCGGTTCGTTTTTTTTCTTCAATCCATTCCTTTGGAACAGCCTGCAAATGGCCTGGATCCCACTCCCCCAGGATTTGGAACCGGGCATTTGGAAACCTCTCGTGACAGATTTCAGCGGCTTCGACGAATTCCTTGATTCCTTTGTCCCAGATCATCCTGGCCACCAGAAGAATCATGGGGGAGGTCCCTTCCACGGGCTTGTCCCGAGGCTTGAAGCGGAGAGTGTCAACTCCGGAACTCTCGATCAACCTGGAGGTTTCCGGATCCGCCCACCCTTTGGCGAAAAAGAAATCGCGGTTTTCCGGATTCTGGAAAATGGTTGCTTTCCCAAGGCCCAGGGCCCTCTTGTAGATCCTGGCCTGAAAAGGAAGCATCCGGACATCCGGAGCGAAAGCATGTCCCAGTCCTGTAATTGTATTGACGACAATTCCCCCATGGACACAAGCGGACGCCAGGCTCCCGAGAATGACGGGTTTTCCATTGAAGTGATGAATCAGGCAGGGCTGGTATTTCCGATAGAGCCGTTTGAGTCTCCAATAACAGGAAAGGTCTCCCCATGGAGCGAAACCACTTCGGCGGAAAGGGATTGGATTGAATTCCACCCCATGCGAAGCGAAAGTCTCCGAGAATTGATCTGGAGAACAAACCGCCCCCACCCGCCACCCGATTTCCCGGAATGTTCTCATAAGCAACAATCGGGACCTGAAGAGGCCAAAGCCTCGATTGGCAACGAAGAGGACGCAGGGTTTAGTTCGCATCCAACCAGGATTCAAAGCAAATCACCGCCCACAATTGTCCTTTCCAGTCCCGTTTTCTTGCCTTATGTTCCCGCCAAATCCTTCCAAGGACTTGATGGTCGAAAAACCCCTCCCGCTTCAACTTGCTTTCATCAAGCATGTCCTCCGCCCAGCCGGAAAGCGGCCCGCGAAGCCATCTGCCCAGCGGAACGCCGAATCCCTTCTTGGGCCTATTGAAAAGGTCCTTTGGGAACTGTCTGTCAAGTTTCCGCCGCAGGATCCTTTTCCCCTGGCCATTGTGGATCAAAAATTCCATGGGAAGCCGGGCGGCGAATTCAACGAGCCGATGGTCCAGGAAAGGGACCCGGACTTCAAGCCCTACTCCCATGCTTGCCCGATCCACTTTTACCAGGATATTGTCCGGAAGATACGAACGAATGTCCGAGTACATCATGTTTCTGACGAAACCCCGGTCATCCATCGAGAAACCCTGGCCCGAGCCCGTTCCCCGGACGGCAGTCTTCTCATGTCCGTTGCCGGGTCCGAGAACGACCCGATTGGGATTGCTCCAGCAGGAGGTCAGCATCGAGAAGATCTCCTCCTGGGATTGGAGCGGCAAGAGGTTCGAGAATTTGTATAAGCTGTCAGCCACCTCTCGGGACTTCAACCCTTCAGGGAGCACGCGACTGAATGCCTGCACGAAGACTTCCCAATACTTCAGAGGAACCCCTTCAAGAAGAATCTTTGCCAACTTCCTGGCAAAAAGGGGAAGATTCCGAAGCCTCGAAAAAACTCGTGGAGCCAGAATATAACGGCGGTATCCGCCAAAATTTTCATCCCCTCCATCCCCAGACAAGCAAACGGTGACGCTTCTTCTCGCAAAGCGGGCAACCAGACAGGTCGGGATTTGAGATGGATCGGAAAAGGGCTCGTCATAAAGGGATGGGAGGCGGGGAATCAACGCTAGAGCATCTTTGGGGGTAACGTACAATTCCTGATGTTCTGCCCCCAAAAAAGCTGCCACCCGTTTTCCGTAGGGCGCCTCGTCAAAACGATCATCTTCAAAACCCACAGAAAACGTCTGGACGGGCCGATTGGAAACGGAGGCCATTTGGGAAACTATCAGGGATGAATCGATTCCTCCAGACAAAAAGGCTCCCAAAGGAACGTCTGCGATCATCCGGCAGGAAACCGCGTCCTTGAGCTTCTCGTCCATTTCCTCCGAAGCCTCTTTCTCGCTTCCGGGGAACGGGCTTTGGCTTCCTTCCCGGAAAGTGTTCCTAAGATCCCAGTACGGCTTTGGCTGGGTGCGGCAGATCGGGCCCTCTGGACCACATGGAAATGGGGAAAAGGACTCCACCGTGTGTTTGTCGTCCAGGTCCACCTCCAGAACAGATCCCGGCCATAGCTTGAAGGTGTTTCGGTATATGGAAAACGGCGCCGGGACATAGCCGGACTTGAGGTATTGGGCAAGGACATTCCGGTCGATGGCATTCTCCCAGAGAGGATGCCGGCGGAAAGCTTTTACTTCCGAAGCGAACATCAAGACCCCCTCCGCCCAGGAGTAGAATAAAGGCTTGATTCCCAACCGATCACGAACCAAAAACATTTTCCGTTCTTTCCGGTCGAACAAGACAAAGGCAAACATTCCGTTGAACCGATGGATGGCATCATCCAAACCCCAGGTTTCAATGGAATTGAGGACAACCTCCGTGTCGGAACAACCATTGAAACCAACACCCTTTTCGAGAAGCTCTTCGCGGATCTCCCTGAAGTTATAAACCTCCCCGTTATAGGTGATCACAAAGCGGCCACTGAATGAATCCATTGGTTGCTTCCCTTTTTCAGAAACATCGATGATGGCCAGGCGGCAATGGCCGAAGGCAATTCCCAGTCCGGGATCCACCCAGGAGCCATGCCCGTCAGGTCCTCGATGCCTCAGGGACCGTTCCATGTCGGAAACAACCGCGGCCAGATTCTCCCCGTTCCATCGCTTCCTCAGATCGGCAAAACCGGCAATCCCGCACATGGTTACTTTCCCCGCCCTTGGCTCGTTTGTGGGAGCATGGCCGCTTCTCGGACTGGTTGGATTCTGTACCCGCCGGGCATTCCAAGCAAGAAGACTTCTGGAAAAACCTTCAAGTATTCAATTCCTCCCTGGAGAAACCTTCCCGCCAGAATCCTCCCAATGGCGCATCCAGGACTGGAATACCAGAACATCCCAAAGGATGAATTGGCGGTTTCGCTCACCCGAAAGATGCTGATTCCACATTTCCCGGACCAGCCCGGAATTCAAAAGCCCACGATCTTCAACCGATTCCCGCAAAAGAAGTTCCTCCGCCCATGGCCGGAGAGGTCCCCGAAGCCAGTCCCCCAGCGGGATCCCGAAGCCCATCTTCGGTCGGTTCACAAGATTGGACGGGAGGTGGCGCTCCAGGAGCCGCCGCAAAACGAGTTTTCCGACACCCCCTCCAACCCGCTGAGCAAGAGGAAGCTTCCAGGCATATTCGAAAACCCGATGATCCAGAAGAGGGACCCGAGCCTCCAAACCAACGGCCATGCTGGCCCGGTCCACCTTGGAGAGGATATCTCCCGGAAGATAGTGCATTGAATCCAGGAACATGAGCCTTTCGGTCACTCCCTGGAATTCCCCTGGAACCCGAGGATCATTCAATATCGATTTCAACTCTTGGCTCCCCGGAAGAAGATCGGCAGGTTGGTCAAAATGGGAAAGACGGGAATAATAAAGGGGCCCCAGGTCGGGCTGGGAAAGAAGATCTGCCATTTTGGAAAGGCGTTCCCCCATCGGGCCCTTTCCGCTCCTCGATGACAAAGCCGGTGAGATGATTTTCAACAAGCCATCCCAGAGTGCCGGCGGGAAAAAGCCCACGAGCGTACCGAGCCTTGAACGAAGCGGGGCGGGAATGCGCTGAGCGAATTTCCAAATCTTCTGTGTCCTTCTGTAGCGAGTATAGCCCCCGAACAATTCATCCCCTCCATCGCCGGACAGGGAAACGGTGACCTGCTGCCGGGCCAGGCGGGAAACTGCATAGGTGGGAATTTGCGAGGGATCCGAAAAGGGCTCATCCCAGTATTCAGGAATCGAGGGAATGATCCGAAGGACTTCTTCCGGAAGCAGATAAAGTTCCGTGTGGTCGGTGCCAAGCGTTGCGGAAACCCTTTTTGCTTCCTCGGCTTCATTGAACCCCTTCTCATGGAAACCGATCGAAAATGTTTTGACGGGCCGCGTGCTTTTGGATTGCATCAGGGCCACAACCGTAGATGAATCAATTCCACCCGAAAGGAACGCGCCGATTGGGACGTCTGCAACCATCCTCATCGTGATGGAATCGCCAAGAATTCTTTCTAATTCTTCAACCGAATCCTCCTCAGAAATATTCAAGGGGCAGCTTAAACCCCGGAGCGCGGTTTCTCGAGTGCTCCAGTATCTGGTCTTGAAGTGTTTTCCCGGAGAAGGAAAGCACAAAAATGTCCCGGGCTCAAGTTTGTTGACACCCAGAAATACCGAATATGGGTCTGGAATGAACCCATGGCGAAAAAAGAGGGCCAAGGCATTCCTGTTCAGGGCATTATTAAAACCGGGCCAGGCCCGAAAACATTTCAGCTCCGACCCGAAGAGAAGATCGCCTCTTGAGTCTCCCCAGTAGAGGGGTTTGATTCCCAGACGATCCCTGGCCAGGACTAGTTTTTTCTCACGTTTATCCCAAAGCGCGAGGGCAAACATCCCATTAAACTTTTTGAGTGCATCTTCCACACCCCACTCCGCCAAACTGTTTACAACAACCTCCGTATCCGAATTCCCCTGGAAAAGATGGCCTTGTTTCTCCAGCTCTTTTCTAAGTTCCTTGAAATTGTAGACTTCGCCATTGTAGGCGATCACATAGCGTCCATCGTGACTGACCATCGGCTGGCGGCCCTCCTCAGAAAGATCCAAAATGGATAGGCGGCGATGTCCAAGCGCGAAACCCGCCTTCTGATCTGTCCATGTTCCTGAATCATCCGGCCCTCTATGCCGGATTGTTTCGGCCATCCTCCTTGCCCGGCCTTCGAGTTCATGCACAGGCCTCTTTTCCATCGACCAGAAGCCTGTCAATCCGCACATGATCTTCCCTCCACCAGTTCAACATACAGATCTTCATACCTTCGGGCCACAGAGCCAATCTCGAAGTTCGCCTTGATCCGGGCTCGCCCCCGTGCCCCCATCCGTGCACGTTCCTCCGGCCCAAGGTCGGCCATCTTCAATACCGCAGCAGCAAGAGCTTGGGGGTCGCCTGGCGGCACAAGGAATCCGCAATCTCCCAGGATGGTCTCCGTATCTCCAGAGCGCGTTGAAACACAAGGAATCCCGCAGGAAAGAGCTTCTCCAACGACGTTGGGGAAACCTTCGAACAAAGAGGGAAGGATGAAGAAATCCAGCCCGGCAAGGATCTTTTGAACTTCTGCCTGTTCACCGAGGAGATGAAAGTTTGCCGAGAGTCCCTTTTCCTGAATCTCATTCCTCAACCCCGGATTACCCCAATGGATACCACTTCCGGCAAGAACGAAATCCAGTTTCGCATGGCTTTCCAGGGAAATCCTTGCCGCCCGAAAGAGGTTTGAATGATCCTTGGAGGGCCTCCATCCCCCGACAAACCCTGCCAGGAGTTTTCCTTCTGAAATGGAGAGCTGCCGGCGGAGAAGGTCCCCTGCGGAAGGGTCGGGATGGAAAGTATCGAGATCGAATCCGTTTGGAATAATTCTCCACTGTCGGGGATGATATCCCAACCCCTCGTGAAAACGACGGCCAGCCAGGGAATTGGACAGCACAAGGTCCGGAATACCGGAGAGTCTTGCACAAATCTTTGGAGCGATAGCCGAGATCCAACGGCCCGGTCGACGCACATTGTCAGTGCAGCGGATATTCCAGATCAAGTGCGGCACGTCAACGGAATGTTCAGCAAGGGTCCCGATCAGATCCGAATAGTAAAGCCACGTCTGAAGAACATGCGGCCGCCAGGAATCAAGGATCCTAAAAAGACGAAAAATTGACCTCGGATCGGGAAAGCCCTTTCTCAGGCCAAGATCTTCCACAGGTATTCCCAGGCATCGGATCGGCTCCTCCAGGGCCCCTCCTCCGATCAAGGAAACGACGCGTGTGGAAAAAGTGGACTCATCGGTATTGGCAAGGAGTTTCTCCAGCATGCGCTCCGCCCCGCCGAAACCCAAAGAATTGATAAGGTGGAGAACCCGGATCTTGTTCATGCCAACAGGCTCACCAGTTTGATGAATGGGAGGATTGGACAGCCCCCCTCCTTTCAACGGGATCCCCTTGAACAACGGAAACAAGGGCAGATTCGACGCGGTCAATCATCCTTTCCAACCCGAATTCCTTGCGAATCCTTTCCCGAGCACTCTTTCCGAGGCCCTTCCTTGCAGCCCGGGACCGTGAAGCCATTTCCAGGAGCCCTTCGGCCAACGCATTCGGATTCTTCGGATTGACGACTATCCCAGTCGGGCCGACAATCCGGGCAGAGTCGCCGACGTCCGTGACCACGCAGGGCACTTCGCAGGCCATCGCCTCGCCGATGACGTTGGAAAACCCCTCAACCCTTGAAGAAGAGCAGAGAATATCAAGACTGGCAATCGTCGATTCGATTCCATTACTTCCCGCAACCCAGGTCATTCGGTCATCCAACCCCAAAACCGAGACCAGATGTCCAAGCTTCTGGGCAACCGATGCGGTGTCGGGAGAAATGCAGGCAAAAAACAAGTCTTTGTTTTTTCTCAAGGCCAGAGCTGCAGCCTTGAGAAAGGTTCCATGGTCTTTCTCGGGCGTGAGCCTTCCAACAAGACCGACAAGAATCCCTTCCCGGGGAATTCCAAGCTGTTTCTTAAGAACATTCCTTTCCTCCAAACAAGGTTGGAACCGCTCCAGATCGATGCCGTTAGGGATCACGATTGCTGGGGAAGAAAGATACCAATGACCATGGAAGGTCGCCAAGCCTGCCTGGGAATTGAAAATCGAAAGGCTTACCCTTTTCACAAAGGGTCTTCCAAGCCAAACCTGGAAATCCCGTTTCCAAGGCCGTTCTCCCGAACTCCTCAGCCCCCACACTACCGGAATGCCGATTTTCGGGCCGGTCTTTGCCGCGAGATAGTTGGTCAAGAAGGCTGAACTGTAGAGAACGTCCGGCAACTTTTCCTTTAGAAGAGTACGCAGGATTGGGCCTGCGCGAAAAGCTTTGAGAAAAGGGTGCCGGGGGGAAGGACCCAGCAGATCAACCGTTTCAAGACCTTCAACGCCCTGGGCCTCACCGTGAAGGGGTCCCCCAGAAAAAAGACAGGCCAGCGTGACCCGGTGGCCCTTTTGCGCCAGCCCTCTTGCGAGGTAAATGAACTGACGTTCTGCTCCCCCAAGGCAATAACTGCTGAGAAGGAGGGCCGCATGCATTCGGGAAGCACCCTAAGGAATCACAACCTCGGAGGAATCCTATCCTTTCCTGGCCGGCCAGGCATCCCAGGCCTTTCGTCCGACAAGGCCGGACAAATTGCTGGCGTTTCGGCTGCCGGTTCCCACAAAGTCAGGCTTCCCTTCCCTTGAACCAGGAGAGCGTCTGCTTCATTCCTTGGGCAAAAGACGTTCCGGGGCGGTAGCCAAGCAGCTGGCGGGCCAGTTGGATATCGGCCTGGCTGTGTCGGACATCGCCCTCGCGGAAAGGGCCGTGCCGGGGCCGGATTCCCCCGCAGGAGACTCCCAGTTCCTCCAAGCCGGAATGGATGTCTCGGAAAAGTTCGAGAAGAGTGACCCGTCCGCCAAGGGCCACATTGAACGCTTTTCCCCAGGCTTTTTCACCAGCATGCGCCGCCAGAAGATTGGCCTGAACGACATTTTCCACGGGACAGAAATCCCGGGTGGTCTCCCCGTCGCCGTGGATCCGGGGCCGCTCCCCTCGCAGGATGGCCTGGATCCAGCAGGGGATGACCGCGGCATAAGGTCCGGCGGGATCCTGGCGCGGCCCGAAGACGTTGAAATACCTCAAGCCGACGACCGGCAGACCGTAGCACCGATGGAATACCCCCGCATGGATTTCGTTCATCAGCTTTGAGGCGGCATAGGGAGAGAGGGGAGCCCCCAGACGATCTTCTTTCTTTGGAAGCTCCGCCGAATCCCCATAGACGCTGGAGGATGATGCGTAGACGAACCGCCCGCATCCAGAGTCCCGCGCCGCGACCAGCATGTTCAGGAAGCCGTCCACATTGGAGCGATGGGTGTCCAGGGGAGATTCAAGGGAACGCGGCACGGAACCCAGGGCCGCTTGATGGAGCACTACGTGGATCCCTCGGCAGGCCTTCCGGCATGTCGCCAAATCGGAAATGTCCCCCCGGATGAACTGAAAATGCTTCCAGGCTGTCTCCCCGACCGGATCCCGGAGATCCTCCAAGTTGTCCTGGTGGCCGGTGGAATAATTGTCCAGTCCGACAACTTCCTGCCCCAGGCCAAGCAATGCTTCGACCAGATGGGAGCCGATGAAGCCGGCCGCTCCCGTGACCAGCCAGCGCCTGGGAGTTTGCTTGAGTCTCTCCCGAAGACCTTGATATTCGGAGACAGGCATCAGAGCCTCCAGTAAAGGCCGGATTCGGGCACTTCGCTTCTGGAAATCCTCGATTTCAGATCGAGGAACACGCCCGGCGGTGAGGAAGCCTTCAATAGATGCAGAGCCAACTCCTCGAGGACATCGTGCGGAACCGCGAAGATGACTGCGTCCAATTCATGCAGGGAGGCAGCGGGAACGAGTTCGATTCCGTAGGCAGCCCGGGTCTGCTCCGGATCAGCCAAAGGATCATGAACAAGGACCTCGATGCCGTATTCCTCCAATTCCCTGACGATCTCAGGGACCCTGGAGTTCCGGAGGTCGGAAACATTTTCCTTGAAAGTGATGCCCAGGACGCCGACCCGGGCCCCCTGAATCGATCTGCCGGCATGGATGAGAAGCTTGAGGACCTTGCCTGCCACGAAGGACCCCATTCCATCATTGATCCTCCTGCCCGCGAGAATGACCTGCGGATGAATGCCGACCTGTTCGGCCTTGGAAGTGAGATAGTAGGGGTCCACCCCGATGCAATGCCCACCAACCAACCCGGGCGAAAATGGGAGGAAGTTCCATTTGGTCCCCGCAACTTCCAGAACAGCGGACGTCTCGATTTTCATCTTGTCGAAGATGATGGCAAGCTCGTTCATCAAGGCGATATTGAGATCCCGCTGGGTGTTCTCGATCACCTTCGCGGCCTCGGCAACCTTGATGGAGGGAGCCCGATGGATTCCCGCCTCGACGACTGCCCCGTAGCACGCTGCAATCGTCTCCAGTGCTTCCTCATCCTGGCCGGAAACCACCTTGGTGATGCTCTCGAAAGTGTGTTCTCGGTCTCCCGGATTGATCCTTTCCGGGGAATAGCCCAGTTTGAAGTCCCGCCCGCATCGGAGCCCCGAGGCTTCCTCCAGGATGGGCCCGCAAACCTCCTCGGTGACTCCGGGGTAGACGGTAGATTCATAGACCACGAGATCGCCCGGACGCAGGAATTTCCCCAGGGTATTGGAGGCCTCCTTGAGACAGGTCAGATCGGGCCGGTGGTGCATGTCGATGGGAGTTGGCACGGCAACCACGTAGAAATCCGCGCTCGCGAGGTCTTCCGGGTCCGAGGTGAGAACCAGCCCCTCGCGAAGAGCGTCGGGCGCGACCTCTCCCGTCCAGTCCCGGCCGTCTTGGAGGGCGGCCACCCTCTTCGGATCGGAGTCATATCCAAAGGTGCCCGGGAATACCCGGGAGAATGCCACGGCAACCGGCAATCCCACGTACCCCAGTCCTACAACGGCAATTTTTCGCACGGGTCTTTTTGGGAGGGTCCTTCAAAAGTCTGGGGCCGCCTACATTCGGATTCAAAGAAAAAACGCCGCCATCCGTTTCCCTCGGGAATTGCAGGGGGGACCGGAGGACGGCTCCCCGTTTCAGGGATGAACCGGAAGAATGCCGAAAACCACCGATAGCCCGTGGGCTTCCAATTCCCATTCGGCTTCTTTGGTCCCTTTTTCGAGATTGTATGCGACAAGCCGGGTCGGAAGGGGGGTGTAGCCCTTAGGAAGCCGGAAGCCATGCTTGATCCAGGAAAGATTTGTCCTCCATTTGGTGGCCCGAATCCGACTATAGGCCACGTAGACCAGGTCCTCAGAGAAAAAAATCCCTCGGCACCACCCCAGAGGGACTCCGAGATCTTCGATTTGATTCAGATCGAACTCTCGCTGGACGCTGGCTGAAGCCAATCCCACCCGGATGATGTGCCCATTCGTGGTCGTGAACCAGACATCTTTGCCCTTGACCAGCCCGTCATGAGGGTTTCCCAACGAGATCGGGATCCGTTTGCTCCGGTCGGCAAGACAGATTGCGTCCTGGGTGTTGAACCGGGTCACCCAAACCTCGTCATTCCAGACGAAAACGAAATTCGGATGGGCCTCATGGGGCTTCGTCGTGGGGATCAGACGATAGTCGGTTTCCTGGTTGAAACGGTCCCAGGTGTGGCTCTCAAGGGCGCTTTCGACCTTCGCGACCTTTCTAGCTGAATCCAGGGTGAGAATACTTTCCAGCCCGGTGGAAACCGCCAGGATATTCCCGTTCCAGGGCCTGACATGGTGCAAATCGTTGAACCAGGGGTGAGAAAAGGAATCGATAACCCGGAAAGTCCCCGGGTCAACCCAGAGAATCTCCGTCGAAGTACAGAGGAGAAGCTTTCCTCCATCCCAAGAACACGCCTTGAAAGAATGGGAGAACGTGCCGGAAGGGCAGAGGCCTTCGGGAGTCCGGTACTCCATCAATGTCCTGCAACAGCCCGTCTCGGTCTCCAATTCGATCACCCGTGCAATTTCCAGGAACTCCCACTCCTCCATTCGGCGAAGGCCTGGGCGCCGCTGGCAACCACCGAACAGCAACAGAAGGGACATTCCGAGGGGTCTGGGGGACGCACGCCCCGAGCGAGGAGCCCAGACCGAAGCTTAGGCGGCGTCGGCCACCGAATCAACTGGTCTTGATCGGGATTTCCTGTTTGGGACTGGACTGGGAAAACCTATCATGGGCCCATCATGGGCATCCTGAAGTCCTTGAAATCGATCCTCCCGGGCCTCCTTCTGGCCGGGTGTTCCTCGACCCCGGAAGTGCTGACTGGCCCGGTCCCCGCGCCCCCGAACCAAGGTTTTGCGGTCACCCCGAGTTTCGATTACCGGATCGGCCCGGGGGATATCCTGCGAATCAACGTCTTTCGTCACCCGGAACTGAGTTCCGCCTTTTTCAAGGCCAGCACTCCCGGGACGCCGGTGGATGGCAACGGCACGATCGCCCTTCCCTTCCTCGATCCGATTCCGGTCAACGGGGATTCCGTCTTCCAGGTCCGTGACAAGGTGGCCCAGGGACTCAGCGAATACATGGTGAATCCCAAAGTTGACGTGGCCGTTATCGAATTCCATGCCCACCGGGTTTATGTGGTGGGAGAGGTCAAGAATCCAGGAATGTTCGTGCTCGACCGGTCCATCACGGCCCAACAGGCCCTGGCACTGGCCGGCGGCTTCACGAATTTCTCATACCGGGACGAAATCGCTCTGATTCGCGGTCCCGTAAAACCCGAGAACGTGACCCTCTTCAACGCGGATGAAGTCGACCCCCGAAGTTCGATGGTCCTTCAAGCCGATGACATCATCTTCGTCGGACGACGCGCTTTCTCCGGTGTAGGGCAGGCCTTCCAGGATCTGGTTCCCATCCTCCAGGTCATCAGCCTGCCCATCTCCACCGCCCGGGATGTCGCGATCTTCAACGACGTCCGCGGGAGGCGGTGAGCCGGGCGGGGGGGGCCGCCAGTCGCCTTTCCGGGCGGCCCTGTTTCAGGGCCAGTCCAAGCAGCAGGCCGGTCATGATCATGACCGGCTTGTTTTCGAGAAGGTTATGGCTCAGCAGCCCCTGGACGAAGAGAACTGCTGTAAAGGTCATGCCACGATTGTCGCGGTTTCTCCTGAAAAAGGAGAAAAGGAGCAGAAAAAAGAAAAGGACCGCCCCAAGCCCGAGAATCCCGTTCTCGACCCATTGGTTCAAGAAAATGTTGTGGGGTCCTCTCTTCCCGTCATCGAAGTACCGTTTGTCGACCAGCCCGCTTCCATTGCCCAGGATCGGAGATTGGCCGATCAGGGCCAGGTGTTCCTTGATGAGAGTTGTCCTGGAAGTTCTGTCAATCCAGCCCAGCCTCCCTTGGAGAGCATTGAAAACCTCAGCGAAGCGTTCCTGGGCTGTGGCGCTTCCGAAATACTCACTCCGCTGGTAGAAACGCAGAATCGCTTCCCCCTTTATCAGCAGGGCGGCCCCACAAGCAAAAAATGTAAACAGCAGCAGGATGTTTTTCCCTCTTTTCCCCGAGAAAAAAACTGATGCCATGTAAGATCCGCCGACAAGGATGAACATGGCCATCCCTCCTCGTGAAAGCGTTGTAAGGACGCCATAGCCTCCGATCCCCAGGATCCCCAAATTCGTAACCCGGGGCCTGGCCCAATCAAGCGCAGCAATACAGAGAATGGTCAGTTGAAAAGCCGCCCCATTGGGGTTCCTGGAAAAGCCGGCCTCCCGAATGGAACCTTTTTCGAGTTCTCCGGAAATCCCGACCTTTCCCACGACAGAGATGGTGAGCCCGATAAATGCAAGGAGGAAAACCCACCTGTATTTTTCCCTTATGACCGGGATGCTGGTGATCCCCAGTGAGAAGACCATCAACAAGAACATGTAAGCTGGGCGAAAGGCGATTTTCTGGTCTATTCTGAAGTAGGAATTGGGGACAAGGTCATAGATCAAGGCAAGAACGGTGATGATCAGGACTGAATAAACCACAACCTTGGACGCGTGGAACGTCCGGGCAATCCTCCTCTTCAACGCGGGACTTCCAAGAACAAGGATTCCGAAGAACAGGGGGAACAACCCGAGAACCGGAATCATGGCCGGGGGGAAGGGGATCAGCCCGCTGGCACCGAGATAGGAATCGAGCCCCGTAAGCCCGAAGAAAAGAACGGCAATCGAATAGAGGAGGACGAGCCTGGACCCCAGAAACCGGAGCGGGAGAAAGCCATCTTCTAAAGCTACCGCACGGGGGCCCGCCTGGGCGCCGTGCTGAACCCGGTTTGTCGGACGGTCGGCGTTCATCGCTCCAGACGATGGTTTTCCTGGGAAGCCCTGGAAATTCCACCCATGCCCGGCCCGGATGGTATCCGCGGCGACCACCCGGATAAACCCTTCCCCCCCTGTAACCCAAGGTTCCCGGCC
>CAZQAP010000007.1:31013-34125 GCA_964591365.1 uncultured Planctomycetales bacterium | reverse complement strand
TCTTCTCCGCGTCTCCGCGTCTCCGCGGTTTATTGTTCTTCTTCTTCGGAGATCCTCGTCTCCCAAGGTTCCCCGGCACCGCAGGGACGCTACTGGGGGCGCCACTCGTCCCAGGCGGAGGCCGAGCGGACGCAGCCCACCGTGCAGCCGCGGTCGCACGCCTTGCGGGTGTGGAACTGGCGGCGCAGGTCGTCCAGGGTGTAGTCCTCGAGCGGCTTTCCGAAGACCTCGCGCGTCTGGGAGCACCAGTGCGCCGCGCCGAACTCGTCGAGATAGAGGTAGCGGGACCCCGCCCGGCACTTGAAGGGCGCCTCGCCCTTCTCGATCAGCCGGTCGCGGTAGTTGTGGCCCTCGGAGGCCCTGGGTCCGATGCGGCGCTTGACCTCCCGGTAGGCGGCCAGCTCCTCCGGAGAAAGTTGCAGGCGGCCGTGTTCGTCGTGGATCAGGAGGATCCGCGGGGTGAAACCCGCCTTCTTGGCGAAGTCCACCACTTCGAGCGCCTCCTTGGGCGGGGCGCTGCCGATGACGCCGCTCAAGGTCACGGTGAACCGGGCATGCTGCGCCAGAAGCTCGAGCCTGGGCCGCAGGCAGTCGAGCACCTTTTTGGTGACCTCGTTGGGGCGCACCCCGTCCACGCTCACCTGGAGGTCGGTCAGCCCCTCCCGGTTCATCATCTCGACGCTCTCGCGGGTGAGCTTGTAGCCGTTGGTGATCATCATGCGGCGGCGGAATCCATGCCGCTTCATGACCGCCAGGAGGCGGGAAAGATCGGGGTGCAGGGTGGGTTCCCCGCCCGTCAGGCAGACCGCCCAGGTGCGCAGCGCGTGCAGCCGTTCCAGGCGGTCTTCGAGCACCTCGAAGGGGACGGGATCGGAGGTCCGGTCGAACTCGGTGCAATAGGTGCAGCTCAAGTTGCAGCGCCGGATGACGACCATCTGCACCAGGAAGGGCCCGTAACGCAGCCATTCCAGGCCGGAAAGCCGCAGGACCGGCTTCTTTCCGGGCGCTTCCAGAACGGCCGTTTCCGGATCCATGAAAGGCGAGTGTAGCATGAGGCCATGACCGCGACGAAGGCTTCGGCCCGCGACGTTTCCACCGCGGTCATCGTGGCCGCGGGTTTGGGAAGCCGCTTGCGCGACGCGGACGGCGTGCCCAAGCCGCTGCGGCCCGTCCTCGGCGTGCCGCTCATCCGGCGCGTCATGGCGACGGCGGCCAAGGCGGGGATCCGCCGCTTCACGGTGGTGATCGGCCATCAGGCGGAACGGATGCGCGCGGAACTCCCCGGCCTGGTTCCGAAAGGCTGCAAGCTGGATCTGGTCGAGAACCCGCGATTCGAGGAGCCCAACGGCGTCTCGCTGCTGGCGGCCTCCCGCGCCCTTCGTGAGCCGTTCGCGCTGCTCATGGCCGACCATCTCTTCTCGGCGGACCGCCTGGCCGCGGCGCGCCAGCACTTCCGAGAGACCGGCCGGGCGCTCCTGGTCGTCGAGGGGCGCGATTCCTTTCGCGGCGACCTGGACGACGCCACCCGCGTGGCCGTCCGGGACGGCCGGGTGACGGCGATCGCCAAGGATCTCGCGCGTTTCGAGGCCATCGACACCGGCATGTTCCTCCTGGAACCCGCCGCGGTCACGGCCGCCCTGGAGGCGGCTGGCCCGTCGCCGAGCATCTCCGACGGCATGCGCAGGCTCACGAACCGCGGCGAACTGGATGCCCTGCTCCTCGACCACGGCTGGTGGCAGGACGTGGACACCCCCGACGACGTGGCGGTCGCACGCCAAAAACTCTTCCACTCGCTGTCCAAGCCGACCGACGGTTTCCTCGCCCGGCGCATCAACCGCCGCATCAGCCTGGCGATCAGCTCGCGCCTCTGGAACTCCGGCATCACCCCGAACATGGCCACCACCTTCACCCTGCTGCCGGGCCTGGGGGCCGGACTCGCCTTCGCGCAGGGTCCGGAAGCGGGCTGGGGGCTTCTGGGCGCGTTCCTCTTCCAGGCCCAGTCGATCCTCGACGGCGTGGATGGCGAACTCGCGCGCCTGCTCCACAAGGAGAGCCGCTTCGGCTACTGGTACGACGTGAGCGTGGACAACCTCACCCACATGGGCGTCTTCGGCGGGATCGCCGCGGGGCAGGCGGCGGGCGGGGCGCCGGGCCCCTGGACCCTGCTGGGGATCCTGGCGGTCCTGGGCGTGACGGCCAGCATGGCGGTCACGGTGCCGGTGCTCGATCCGGGCCGGCGTCTTCCCCTCGGCCGGCGCAGGAAGAAGTCGCTCCAGAAGCTGCTCGAGATGGTCAGCCAGCGGGACTTCACCTATTTCCTGTTCCCGCTGGCCCTTCTGGGATGGCTGGGCGGCTTTCTCTGGGCCGCCGCGGTCGGTTCCTGGATCTACGCGCTCCTGGTCCTGGCCCTGCGGGCCCGGCAGAACGGGAGAAACCGTAACGGCCCGCAACGGGGGTAGAATCCCCCCTCGATGCGCCTGCTGGCCGCCTTTTTCCTGGCCCTCCTGATCCCGAACTGCGCCAGCACTCCGGGCGCCCGCGCCCTGCCCGCGGATGAAACCCGGATCGCGGTGGTGGCGAACCAGGTCCCTCCGCCAGCTCCGGATCCCGTCCCCGCGCCGGCCGCGGCGCCGGCCGAACCTGCTCCGGCCGCTCCGGCTCCGGACCCGGCTTCCGCCCCCCCCCGTGCGGCGGCGCCCATCGCCACGGTGCCCGCACCGGCCAGCCCGGTCTTCAACCGGCTCGAACTCGACGGGGTCAAGGGCGGGCGGCTCACCTTCGTGCTCCCCGGCAGCGTGGACCAGGTGGCCGCCATGCTGGTCGACTTCGACCACGCGGAGGGGCACCGCTCCTGGGCGGCCAGCTACCGGACCCTCTCGCGGGCGAAGGATCGCGTCGAGGCGGAATGGAAGTTCCGCGGCAAGCTCGGGATCCATCCCACCGTCAAGATGGAACTCCGCTCCAGCCGCGACGCCAAGGGGTTCCTCCTGCGCTTCCACCTGACCAAGACGGCCACCGGCATCGCCTCCTTCTTCGGGGACTACCGTCTCGTCCTCCTGGCCGGAAAGCCCGCACACACCCGGATCACCGAGCGCGTCTTCATCGACAGCGG
>CAZQAP010000007.1:5233-30913 GCA_964591365.1 uncultured Planctomycetales bacterium | reverse complement strand
TGGCCGGAAAGCCCGCACACACCCGGATCACCGAGCGCGTCTTCATCGACAGCGGGCTCTGGATCGCCAACGCTTCCTACGAAGACATCGAAAAAGGGTTGCGGGAAGACGCGCGCCTGATGACGGCCTGGATGGCGGAGCGCGATCCGGGCTCCCCCTGAACAACGAAAAACCCCTAGAATGGATCCGGCTCGAAAAGGGCCCGGACCGACATCCATGAACGCACAAGAAATCCAACCCAGCCGGGGCAGGCTGGGAGTCCTCATCCCCGGAATGGGCGCGGTGACGAGCACCTTCATCGCCGGCGTCGAGCTTTGCAAGAAGGGGCTGGGGCGCCCGATCGGCTCGGTCACCCAGATGCAGACCATCCGCCTGGGAAAGAGGTATGAAGGCCGCAATCCCCTGATCCGCGATTTCGTGCCGCTCGAAAAACCCGGGAACCTGGTCTTCGGCGGCTGGGATCTCTTCCCCGATTCGGTCTACCAAGCCGCCTGCAAGGCCGCCGTGCTGCCCCGGGAGCGGCTGGAGCCGGTGCGCGCCGAACTCGAGGCGATCCGCCCCATGCCGGGCGTCTTCGATCCGGCCTATCTGCACAACCTGGAAGGCACGCACGTCAAGTCCGGCACCGGCAAGGAGGACCTCGCGCGCCAGGTGATGGACGACATCCGGGGCTTCCAGCGCGAGCACGGGCTCGGCCGCTTGGTGATGATCTGGTGCGGCTCCACCGAGATCCTGCCGCCTTTCAGCGGGAGCTTCCGCAACGCGGCGGCCTTCGAAGAGGGGCTGCGCGAAAGCGATCCGGCCATCACGCCCTCGATGATCTACGCCTACGCGGCGATCAAACTCGGCATCCCCTTCGCGAACGGGGCGCCCAACTTGAGCGCCGACATCCCCGCCCTGGTGGAGCTGGCCGAGAAGACCGGCAGCCCGATCGGCGGCAAGGATTTCAAGACCGGCCAGACGCTCATGAAGACCATCCTGGCGCCGGGGCTCAAGGCGCGCATGCTCGGGCTGAACGGCTGGTACTCGACCAACATCCTGGGCAACCGCGACGGCGAGGTGCTCGACGATCCCGGCTCCTTCAAGACCAAGGAGCGCAGCAAGATGTCGGTGCTCGATTCGATCCTGGAGCCGGAACTCAACCCCGGCCTGTACGGGAAGTATTTCCACAAGGTGCGCATCGACTACTACCCGCCGCGGGGCGACGCCAAGGAGGGCTGGGACAACATCGACATCTTCGGCTGGATGGACATGCCGATGCAGATCAAGATCGATTTCCTGTGCCGCGATTCCATCCTCGCCGCACCCATCGTGCTCGACCTGGTCCTCTTCATGGACCTCGCCGGGCGCGCCGGCCTGAAAGGCATCCAGGAGTGGCTCTCCTTCTACTTCAAGTCACCCCAGTGCCGCCCCGACCTGCGCCCCGAGAACAACCTCTTCGTGCAGCACGAGAAACTCCAGAACACCCTGCGGCTGCTCATGAACGAGGAGGTGCTCGACCACTCCGGGCTCGACTACTACGACCCGGACCGCGCCGTGCGCCGCTACACCCCGCCCGCCCCGGCCCCCATCGAGCCCGCCGGCGGGGTCAGCGAGGCACCCGAGGAGATCCCCGCGGCCTCACGGGACGATCTCCACGGAAAGGGCGGCTGACCCGAAGCGGGTCGCGGTCTTGGTGTCGAAGTCGAGGGCCGCGAAGAAGACGCGCCGGCCCACCAGGTGCGCGAGGGCCCCGGGTGCCGCGGTGAAGGAGGCCGTGGCGTCGCCGGCGGCGTCGAGCACCCCGCGCGTGCGGCGGAATCCGCCCGGCGGATTGCCGAGCATGCGCCCGGTGAAGGCGTCGAAGACGATCGGGACGCAGGCGCCGAGGACGTCCGTGTTCCCGAGTCCCGCCAAGGAACCGAGCAGCACGTAGCGCGCCCCCGCTTCGGCCTCGGGGTAGTCGAGCCGGAAACGCACGCGGCCCCCGGAGGCCGCGGAAAGCCGGCCGGCATCCGCGGAAAGAAAACGATCGTGACGATAGATCCTGGCCGAACCGGGGACCGAGCCGGTCTGGGAGCCCGCCATGCCGACGAGGTACTCGGGGAATCCGTCTCCGTCGAGATCCCCCATTCCGGCGACCGCCGAGCCGGCCCGGTAATCGCGCGGCCCGACGGAGAAGAAGTGCAGAAAGCGTCCCGAGGCGCCCGAAAAGAGAAAGGCGCCCCCATGCGTGAGACTGGAGGGCTCGCCGATGAGCAGGTCGCGCACGCCGTCCCCGTCGGAGTCGGCCACGCCGGCCACGGCGGACCCGAATCGGTTCGCATCTTGCCCCCCCGGGAAGAAGGAATGGACCAGGGCGCCCGTGGCTCCCGAGAAGACGAAGGCCTCCCCCGTTCCCGTGATTCCGCTGGGGGAGGAGCGGGGGGCGCCGACGAGGAATTCCGGAATCCCGTCGCCGTCCAGATCGCCGGCGGAAGCGACCGAATTCCCGAAAAGACCGCTTTTGGTGTTCCCGTCCCTTTTCCACAGCAAGGCGCCGCTGGAGCTGGAGAAGAGGAAGGCCGAGCCGGCGTCCACGATCCCGCCCGAATCGGCGAACGGCGCGCCGATCAGGACGTCGGAGAGGCCGTCTCCGTCCACGTCGCCCGCGGCCGCCACCGAAAGCCCGAAGTACCCCCGGTCCAGGATGCCGTCGAAGCGCTGGAGGAAGGCGCCCGTGGCGCCCGAAGCCAGAAGGACCGACCCCGGCAAGGTCGCTCCGTTGTCGTGGCTGGACAACGGCGCCCCCAGAAGCAGATCGGGGACCCCATCCCCGTCCAGGTCGCCGATTCCCGCAACCGAAAGGCCAAGCTCGATGATGAAACCGCCCCCGTCCACCTGGAGGATCAGAGCACCGGTGGCTCCGGAATAGACCAGCGCACTTCCCCGCCCGGTTTGCCCCGGCAAGAGGGATTCCGGAGCCCCGACCAGGACGTCGTCCACCCCGTCGCCGTCGAGATCGCCCGCGTCGGCAACGGAGTACCCGACGTCGTAGAGATTCCCACTGGCCAGGAACTGCTGCAGGAGGGCTCCAGTGCTTCCGGAAAAGACGAAGGCCGCGCCGTGATCGGTGCCGTTCGCATCCGGGGAGAAGAAGGGCGCGCCGACCACGGCCTCCGCGACGCCGTCGCCGTCGAGATCGCCGATCCGCGCAACCGACCATCCGAAGAGATTTCCGCCAGCGCCTTCGCTGAAGCGGAATTCCCGCCGCCACCTCCCCCCGCATTCCTGGCGGGCGGGCAGGGGGAAGGGAGCCAGAACGAGGAACAGGCTTCCCAGGAGGACCGGGCGGAACGGGCGGATTGCGGGCGGGAGGAGCGAAATCACGGGACGATCTCCACGGAAAGGGCGGCCGAACCGAAGCGGGTCGCGGTCTTGGTGTCGAAGTCGAGGGCTGCGAAGAAGACGCGCCGGCCCACAAGGTGCGCAAGGGCCCCGGGCGGGGCGGTGAAGGAGGCGGTTGCGTCGCCGGCGGCATCCAGCACCCCGCGCGTGCGGCGGAATCCGCTCGGCGGATTGCCGAGCATGCGCCCGGTGAAGGCGTCGAAGACGATCGGGACGCAGGCGCCGAGGACGTCCGTGTTCCCGAGTCCCGCCAAGGAACCGAGCAGCACGTAGCGCGCCCCCGCCTCGGCCTCGGGGTAGTCGAGCCGGAAGGAAACGGTTCCGCCCTGAGCGGCCGAAAGCACGTCCGTACTGGCATGCAGGATAGGATCGAAACGGTGGATGAGCGCCGAACCGGGGGAGCCCCCGCCGGAATTGCCCGAGGCCCCGATCAGGAACTCGTCCACGCCGTCCCCGTCTACGTCGCCGAGGATGGCCACCGCACAGCCGTAGGTGTTGTCCAGCGGCCTCCCCTGGAAGCGGTGGATGAGCCTCCCGCTGGCCCCGGAGTAGAGATCGGCCCGCCCCTTGAAAGGGAACGCCGGCCCTTCCCGGAAACCGGGCAGGCCGATGAGGACGTCGTCCACGCCGTCGCCGTCCACATCGCCGGCTCCGGCCAGGCTCTGTCCGAAGAACTGGGCGTGGTCGCTGCCGTCAAAGCGGCGCAGGAGAGCCCCGGTGGCCCCGGAGTAGAAGAAGGCCGCACCGGCCTTCGTGTTTCCGCCGACGTCCATGGAAGGGGCGCCGACGCCGAGATCGGAGATCCCGTCTCCGTCGAGGTCGCCCGCATCGCAGACCCGGATGCCGAAACTGTCGTATTCCAGGGGCCCGTCGAAACGGAAGAGGACCGCTCCGCCTGCTGCGGAGACCGCGAAGGCCGAGCCGGCGAAAGACCTGCCGCCCGGGCTCGTGGCCGGCGCCCCGACGAGCAGATCCCGGATTCCGTCGCCGTCCAGATCCCCCACCCGCGCCACGGACTCGCCGAAGCGTGCGAACTCCGCCGGGCCAGGATAGAGCCGCAAGATGGTCCGCCGCGCTCCCGAGAAGACCCAGACTCCGCCGGAACCCCGCACCCCGTTCAGGGTGAGGCCGGGCGCGCTGACGAAGAAGTCGGGAACTCCGTCGCGATCGAAATCGCCGATCCCGCCCACGGCGGCGCCCCACGACTCGGCGTCGGCCACGCCGTTGGACTGGAAGAGGAGCGACTGCGTGGCGCCCGAGAAGAGGGAGAAGGAACCGGCGGCCCCCACCCCGGCCGCGTTGGTTCTCGGTGCGCCGACCAGGAAGTCGGAGACCCCATCGCCGTCCAGGTCGCCCACGGCTCCCATCGCCGATCCGAAATGGGAGGCCGGCTGCCCGTCGAGGCGCCGGAGGAACTGCCCTCCGGCTCCCGAGTAGAGGAAGGCCGCGCCGGATTGGGAGGACGATCCCGGCTCGAAGTAAGGAGCCCCGATCAGTGCGTCGGGAACTCCATCGCCATCCACGTCACCCACGGAGGCCACCGTGTAGCCGAAAAAGTCCGGCATCGTCCCATCGGTGAGATGCGACAACCTCTCCCACCTCCCCCCGCATTCCTGGCGGGCGGGCAGCGAAGAAGCGGCGGTCAGAAGGAAGAGGGCCCCTGCGAGGAAGTGAAAAGGCACCCTGATGCGAGAATGTAGAGATTCAACCATGCCGGCATGGTAGCCGGAAAAGGGGGATTCCGCCAAACCCGGGCCCGATGGATCAGGGAACCAGCGCCCGGGCGCGGCGGATGGCGCGCTGGAGGGCCTTGCGGGCGGCGTCGAGAGCCAGGCCCTCCTCCCGGGCGATGGCTTCAACCGGCTCCCCCTTGAGGAAGAGGGTCAAGAGCCGCCGGTCGCGCGGAGGCAGCCGCAGAAGGACCAGGATCAACCGCTCGCGCTCCTCGGCCGAGGCCGCGAGTGAGGCCGGAGACCCTCCGGGGCCGGCCTCGACCGCATCCTCCGGCGGCAGGGCCTCGCGACGGTCCTCCCGGCGCCGGGGCCCGCGAAAGGCGCGATCGCGGTCGGCGATCTTCCAGCGCAGGCGCCCCGCGAGGAGCGAGAGGAACTGCGCGCGCGTGCGGAACTCGAGCCCGGCGAGTTCGGGCCAGAGATCCCCGAACACCGACTGCACCAGGTCGCCGGTGTCGAGGAATCGCCGCAGGCCCGCGGAGAGCCGGCCCCGTCCGAGCCGCAGGAGATCGGCCAGGAAGAAGGCCGTGAACTCGTCGGCCACGCGGGGGTGCGCCGCGGCCTGGCGGTGGGCGAAGGCCAGCACTGCGTCGGCGGGTTCCGCGCCGGCCCCGATCTTCTCGCGCACGAAGGCGCGGCCTTCAGGCTCGGAAAGAAGCGCGCAGGTCGCCGGTCCCAGCTTCTCTTCCGCAAAGCGGAGCACGTCCACGGAAAGGCTAGCGCGGAAGCCGGACGGCCAGGACGCCGTCCACTCCCGGAAGGCCGCGCACGGCTTCCAGACTGTCGCTTGCAAGCGGCGCGTCGAGGTTGAAGACCGCCAGCGCCTTCCCGGTCCCGCGGTCGCGCCCCAGCGAAAGGCTGGCGATGTTGACGCCGCCCCCGGCGATGGCGGCCGAGATGCGCGCCAGCATGCCCGGCACGTCGTCGTTGGAGACCAGCAGCATCTCGCCCTTCGGTTTGGCGTCGACCACGAAGCGGTCGATGCGCACGATGCGCGGGAAGCGGTTCCCGAACAGGGCCCCGGCGATGACCCGTTCGCCCTCGCTGGAGCGCAGGGTGAGGGTGATCAGACTGGCATAGTCGGTCGGCTCGTTGCTGCGGCTCTCGGTGAAGGAGAAGCCGTGGGAGCGGGCCAGCGCCTCGGCGTTGACCAGGTTGACCGGCTGGCTCAAGACGCCGCCGAGAAACCCCTTCAGGACCGCCGAGGAGATCGCCCGCAGCGGAAGGTCGATCACGTCGCCGGAAAGGGCGATCCCGAGTTCCTGGAAGTTGCCCCGCAGAAGCCGCGCCTGGAGCAGGCCGACCGCTTCGGCCAGCTTCTGGTAGGGCTGCAACCGCGAAGCCGCCGCAGGCTCCAGCGAGGGCATGTTGACCGCGTTGCGGACCGAGCCGGTCTTCAGGAAATCGGCCACCTGCTCCGCGATGCGCGCGGCGACCTTGTCCTGCGCCTCGACGGTGGTGGCCCCGAGATGGGGGGTCAGGACCACCTTGGCGTGCGAACGCAACGCGTGGTTGGCGGGCAGCGGCTCCGTCTCGTAGACGTCGAGCGCCGCGCCGGCCACCCGGCCGGAATCCAGGGCGCGAAGAAGGGCCGCTTCGTCCACGAGCCCCCCGCGCGCACAGTTGACGATGCGCACGCCCGGCTTGCAGCGCCCGAATGCCTCGGCGCCGATCAGGTGGCGGGTCCCCTCGGCCAGAGGGACGTGGAGCGTGAGGAAGTCCGAGCGCTCGAAGAGGGCGTCGAGGGGCAGCAGCTCGATCCCCAGGCCGGCCGCGGCCTCGGCGGGAAGAAAGGGGTCGTGGGCCAGGATCTCCAGGCCGAAGGCGCGCGCGCGTTCGGCCACCGCGCGGCCGATGCGCCCCAGGCCGATCACCCCCAGGGTCTTGCCGTAGAGTTCCACGCCGACGAAGCCCGACCGCTGCCACTCCCCGCGCCGCAGGCTCGCGTCGGCCGCGGAGACGTTGCGGCAGAGCGCCAGCAGCATGGCGAGGGTGTGCTCGGCGGCCGAGATGGTGTTCTCGCCGGGCGCGTTCATGACCACAACTCCGCGCAGGGTGGCCGCCTCGACGTCGATGTTGTCCACGCCCGTCCCCGCCCGGCCGATCACCTTCAGATCGTGCGCCGCGCCCAGAAGATCGGCGTCCACGCGCGTGGCGCTGCGCACGATCAGCCCCGCCGCGCCGGCCAGTGCCTCGCGCAGCCTTCCCGGCTCGAGGCCCGGCCGGTCGGCCACCTCGAGGCCGGCCTCCCGCAAGATGCGCGAGCAGCCCGGCGCCACCCGGTCGGCGAGGAGCACCTTCACGAGCGCACCCCGGCGGCTTCCAGGGCGGCGTCGAAATGGCGCAGCACCTCGTCCACCCCCTCCAGGGTGTGGTCGCCCATGTGCCCGAAGCGGAAGGTGGCGCCGCGCAGCTTGCCGTAGCCCGGCGAGACCAGGAAGCCTTCTTTCTTCAGCCGTTCGAGGGCGGGTCCGAAATCGGGGCCGCCGCCGCGCGCCACGCAGGTGACGGTGTCGGAGCGGAAGCCCTCCTCCGCCAGGATCCCCCAGCCCTTGGAGAGGGCCCAGGAGCGCACGCGCCCGGCCATGCGGCGATGGCGCTCCCAGCGGGTTTCCAGCCCCTCGGCGAGGATGCGCTCGAGCTGACGCGCGAGCGCGTGCAGGTGGGCCGTCGAGGGGGTCGCGGGGCTCTCCTCGCGGGTGTTCGACTCGGCCAGGCGCACGAAGTCGAGCCACCAGCCGCGGTGCGGCACGCCATGGGCCTTTTCCATGGCGCGCGGCGAAACCGAGGCGACGGTGAAGCCGGGCGGAAGCGCGAGGGCCTTCTGCACGCCGGCCAGGCAGACGTCGAGACCCCAGGAATCGACGCGCACCGGGAGGCCGCCCAGCGAACTGACCGTGTCCACGAGGAGCAGCGTTCCGGGGTGGTCCTTCATCACCGCGGCAAGCTCGGGCAGCGGATTCGTCACCCCGGTGGAGGTCTCGTTGTGCACGATGGTGACCGCTTCGTAGGGCGCGCGGGAAAGGGCCTCGTCGAGCTGCTCGGGGCGGAAGCCGCGGCCCCACTCCACTTCCAGGGCGTCGGCGTCGAGACCGCACTCCACGGCGATGGTGTGCCAGCGTTTCGAGAAGGCGCCGCAGACGAGGTGCAGGCTCTTCTTCTGAACGCAGTTGCGCAGGGCGGCCTCCATGACCGCGCTGGCCGGCCCGGAGACGAGCAGGATCTCGCCGGTGGAGCCCATCACCTGCCCCACGCCCTGCCGGCAGGCCTTCCAGAGCCGGGCGCACTCCTCCGTGCGGTGCCCGACCACCGGGCGGGCCATCTCGGCCAGGATCTCGGGGTCGACCTCGGTGGGACCGGGGAGAAAGAGCTTGGGCGGGGTGCGGGGCGGCGTCATGGATTGCGGACGAGGACCTGGGCGGGGTCGGCCAGGGCCCTACAACCCTTTTCATACAGCAGCGGAGCGGCCTTTTCGAATGTCCCGAACCGGTCCGGGCCGGCCGCCAGCAGCGCGGCCGGGGCGAGGTCCCGGCCCGAGATCCAGACCCTGGCCTCCGCCCGCACCCGCGGGCGGGCGACCACACCTCCGAAACCCGCGAAGAGGCCGCAAGATTCCGACGCTTCGAGATCGGAAACCCCGTCGCCCACGAGCATGCGCCGTTCACGCGGGATGCCCGCCCGGCGCCCGGCCTCCTCGATCACCGCCGCTTTTCCGCCCGGGCCCGCCAGCGGGTGGGCGCAGGCGCGCGCCACCGCATCCGGCGCTCCGGGCTCGAATGGAACGGCATGCACGCCGCCTGAGTCGAGTCCAAGAAGCGCCGACAGTGCGCGGACCGGTTCTTCCAGTCCGCCCGAGACGACATGGACCGCGATCCCGAGCTGCCGAAGCACGGCGACGACCTCGGGAACTCCGGGAAGAAGCGCGTCGCCGTAGCGGGCCCCAAGCCAGGACAGATCCGCCGCGGTGGGCCGGATGATTTCGAGCCGGCGGCGGTAGACGGAGGAAAGATCCGCGCGGCCCTCCATGGCGTCCGCCGTAAGAACCGCGACGTCGGTGCCGCGCCGGCGCGCCAGCTCGTCGATACCCTCGATCTCGACCAGGGTGGAGTCGCAGTCGAAGAAGACCGCATCGGCCCCCTTCCAGCCGGCCGGCCAGGACCGGGGGGGGTGTTCCTGCTCCGGTTTCATCCCGACAATCTAACCCGGAGGATTCATGAACGCCTACTGCGGGGGTCCGAAAACCGAAGAATCAGAAGATAAACCGCGGAGACGCGGAGACGCGGAGAAGAAAAGAACAAGCGAAGAAGACCGACGAAGGCGGATTGCCTTGCCCGTCCTTTTCTTGGCTTTCTCTTCTTCTTCTCCGCGTCTCCGCGTCTCCGCGGTTCATCCTTCTTCTTTCTTCTCTTCCCCATCCACGCCTCAAGAATCCACCTCGTCCAGTCGGGGCCCAAGAAGAGTCCTCCCCCCTCAGCTTGGAACTTCCTCGCCGGAGGACTATCCTGTGCAATGGAAATCCATTTCCATGCGCGACCCGCTGCACTGGATGTCCGTCAGGTACAAACTGGCGCTCCTGTTCTTCGCCGTGTGCCTGCTTGCATTCGGAGTCGGCGGGATGCTTGTTTCCCACTATGCCCGCGGCGCGCTGGAGAACGAGATCCGCCAGCGGCTCGACTTCCAGTGCCGCGCCTATTCGTCCGCACTCGACGCCCGCCTGCACCTGCTCACCCGAAGAGTCGAGGACTTCGCCTCCGACGGCTACATCCGGGACCATCTGGACCGCTTGGAGTCCGGCCCCCCGGCGGAGGAACGCAGCCGCCTGCAGGAAGAACTACGCCGCCACCTTCTGGAAAACAAATTGCCGCTCGTCTCCGCCTTCCAGGATCTTGCGGTGATCTCGGACGACGGCCGGCAGATGGTCTCGGTGCAGGAGCCCCCTTCCCCGGCCAACCTGCGCGCGGCCGAGCTGGCCGTCAGGGCGGAAGGGGACTGGTACAGCGGGCTCGTCCCCCCGGAAGAAGGCCCCGGCGGCGGGAGCTTCGCCATTGCCGCGCCCGTGTCCGGCCTGCATGAAAAAAGGGTGATCGGCCGCCTGATCGCCTGGGTGCGCCCGGGAGTCTGGATCGCGGGGGCCCTGCGGGGCTCGGCACCGGAGTCGGAAGGCGAGATCCTGGCCGCCGATTTGAGTCTCTCCGATCGTCAGGGGAAGCGGCTCTTCATTCCCGCCGCCTTCGCCGGGCCCGACGGCCCGCGGGAAAGTTCGGAAATCGCGCGGACCGGTTTCGGCCTGCGGATGGAGGCCCCGGGCGCGGCGAAGGAAACCCCTCTGCCGGGCGCCTCCGATTCAAGCTATGAACGCAGCTTCCCCATCGCGTCGAGCGGCTGGTCGGTCAACGTCAAACTTCATTCCAGCAGTGCGCTTCTCCCCGTGGAAGGCCTCAAGAGCCGTTTCCTTGCCATGGGAATCGCCTTGGCGGCTTTTGCGGGCCTGCTTCTCTACTTCCCGCTGCGCTTTCTGGCCCGCCCCCTCGTCCGCCTGCGGGACGCCGCCCTGCGAATCCAGGAGGGGGCCTTCCAGACGCGGGTGGACATCGAAAGTGAGGACGAGATGGGCGATCTGGCGCGGGCCTTCAACCACATGGCGGAAGCGGTGGAGGAACGGACGCGGGGCATGGAGCAGGCCGCCTGCGACCTGCGCGCCCAGCGGGACCGGATCAACACGGTCCTCTCCTCCATGCAGGATGCCCTCATCGTCCTGGATCCGGCCGGCCAACCGGTCTTTTCCAACGAGGCCGCGCGGCCCTTCCTCGAGCGTCTGGGCAGCAAGGATCCCATGGTCTTGAGCCATCACCTCTGCAAGGAGGAGCCGCGGCCCGAGAGCTGCCTCCACTGTCTTTTTTCCGCAGACGGGACCTTCCGGTCCTGCATGGTCGATCTCGGGGCTTCCGTCTACGAGGTGCACGCCACGCCTCTCCCCCCCGACTCCTCGGGCCGTTCGGGAAAGGTGCTGGTGGGCCGCAACGTCACCGACCGGATCTCCCAGGATGAACGCGAAATCCACCAGGAAAGGCTCGCCGTCCTGGGCGAGGTGGCCGCCATCATGGCGCACGAACTGAACAATCCGCTGGCCGCCATCAGCATGTTCAACCAGATGGTGGCGGAGGAGCTTCCCGGGGATTCCCCCTTGAAGGAGCACCTGGATGTGATCCAGCGCAACACGGCCACCTGCAAGCAGACGATCCGCCAGCTTCTGGACTATGCCACGGGGGCCACGCCCGAAGTGGGGGCCATCGACCTCGATGAGACCATCGAAGAAGTGGTCCGTTTTCTCAGGCCGGTGAGCCGCCGCTACGGGATCGAGAGCGAGCTGGACCTGGGCCTGGACGGCGCCACCATCACCGGAGATGAGATCCAGGTCCGGCAGATCTTCATCAACCTGCTCATGAACGCCTTTCAGGCCATGGATGGAGGCGGAGGAAACGTCCGCATTTCCACCCGGCGGGAGGGAGAGCTCCTGCTCGTGGACGTCACCGATTCCGGGCCCGGGATCCCGGCCGATTCGGAGGAGGAGATCTTCCGGCCCTTCTTCACCACCAAGCCGAGGGGCGAGGGGACCGGACTCGGGCTGCCCACCTCCCGCCGGATCGCGGAAATGCACGGAGGAGGGCTGGAACTGCTCCATTCCGAACCCGGAAGAACCACCTTCCGCATCCGTTTCCGCGGCCGGAGGCCGAAGTTCGAAGCATGAACGCCGGGCCCGTTCCCTCCCTGGAAGGCCTGCGCGTGCTGGTCGTGGACGACGAGCCCGACATCTGCCTGGGGCTCCAGAAACTCATAGGCTCTCTGGGCGCGGAAGTTGTCGCTGCAAACGGAGGCCGGCAGGCTCTGGAAATCGTGGACCACTCCGGAACGGACCTGGTCCTCACCGATCTGATGATGCCGGGAATGTCGGGCGCAGAGCTTCTTCTCGAGATGAAGAAACGCTCGCCGGCGACCCCGGTGGTGATCCTGACCGGCTTCGGCACCATCCAGACGGCGGTCTCCTGCCTGCAGAACGGGGCCACCCACTTCCTCACCAAACCCTTCGACAATCACGAGATCCTGGGACTTGTGGGAAGGCTGGGGCGGCAGGTTTTCGCCTCCCGCCGCAGGCGAGAGGCCGAGCCGTGGCTCGCCGAAAGGATGGTCGTTCGAAGCCCGCGCATGCGGCAGGTCCTGGAGCTGGTCGACCGGGTGGCGGCCAGCCCCGTTCCGGTCCTGATCGAGGGTGAGAGCGGCACGGGCAAGGAGCTGATCGCGCGCCGGATCCATGCGAAGAGTTCCCTCCGCGAACGGCCCTTCCTGGCGGTCAATGCCGCCGCCCTTCCCGACACCCTGCTGGAGTCGGAGCTTTTCGGACACAAGCGCGGCGCTTTCACGGGAGCCGACCGGGAGCGCAAAGGCCTGTTCGTGGAAGCGTGCGGAGGGACGGTGTTCCTGGACGAGGTGGCTTCGATGAGCCCCGCCTTCCAGGGCAAGCTCCTGCGCGTCCTCCAGGAGAAGGTCGTCCGTCCGCTCGGCAGCCCGCAGGACGTCCGGGTGGATTTCCGCCTAGTGGCGGCCACCAACCGGGATCTCGAACAGATGATCCGCAGAGAAACCTTTCGTGAGGATCTCTTCTACCGCCTGGGGGTGGTCAAGGTCTTCATCCCCGCGCTGCGCGACCGCCCCGAGGACATTCCCGCCCTCGCCCTCCATTTCCTGGCCCGGGGGGCGCAGGATTTCCTGGGCCCCGGCGAACCGGTGCCCGAACTCTCCCCCGCGGCTCTGGAGGCTCTGCAAAAACACTCCTGGCCCGGCAACGTCCGCGAACTGGAGAACACCATCCAGAGAAGCCTGATCGTCTGCGGAGAAGGCCGCATCCTGCCCCACCACCTCGGGCTGCACGGGGGGGAGGACCCTCCGGGGAAGGCGCTCGACTACGAATCCGGAAAACAGGCGGCCATCCAGCGCTTCCAGCAGGATTTCGTGGAACGTGCCCTGAAGGCTTCCCGGGGAAACGTCTCCCAGGCCGCGACGGCCTGCGGACTGACCCGTTCGGCGCTCCAGAAGATCATGCGCCAGCTCGGGCTGGAACGCTCCGCCTATCGCCGGACCTGAAGACGATCCCCAGTGCCTTCCTGCGGACGCACCCACAAGTCCCGGCCCGACAAGGGGTTACGACAGCCTCTCTTTGGAGTGTCTCGCCAGGGAGGCACCCCCCGCACCCGGGGAAGGGGCAAAGGCAGGGGAAAGAGGCCCGCCAGGACTCCGTAAACCTTTTTACAGAAAGGGGTTACGCGTATCACCCAGGGCCGGGCAGGATTCCCCGGGCCGGGGTGGGGATTGGCACGCGGTTTGTTTCCCGGGAGCGACACCCGGCCCCCAATCCCTCGTGCACCGCCCGCCCGCCCTCGCCTTCGCAGTCCTCCTCGCCTGGAGCTTTCTGCCCTCCCCGTCGGAAGCCCAGGCCCCCTCCGAGGAGACCATCCAGTTCTTCAAGAAAAATTGCGTGAGCTGCCACACCATCGGCGGGGGCCGGCTGGCGGGCCCCGACCTGAAGGGGGTGCTCGACCGCCAGAAGCGGGACTGGCTGGTGGACTACCTGATGGACCCCAAGGTGGTCATCGACAGCGGCGACCCCTACGCCCAGAAGCTCTTCAAGGAGGCCCGCGGGGTCTACATGCCGGCCGTTCCCGGCCTGGACAAGGCGCGCGCGGGCAAGCTGCTCGACCTGATCAAGATCGAATCGGGCCTCGAGAAGTCCCAGTTCGCGGGCACCAAGGTCAGCGACCGGCCCCTGACCGCGGCCGACGTGGAACGCGGCCGGTCCTTCTTCCTTGGATCCGTTCCGGTGGAAAGCGGAGCACCCCCCTGCATCTCCTGCCACACGGTGGAAGGACTGGGGGGCTTCGGCGGCGGCCATCTGGGCCCCGACCTGACCAGCGTCTACGCCCGCCTCGAGGGACGCAAGGCGCTGGGCGCCTGGCTGGCGGCCCCCCCCTCGGCCACGATGCAGCCGATCTTCGGCAAGCAGCCCCTGAACAGCGAGGAGATCCTGGGGATGGTGGCTTTTTTCAAGGATGTGGCCCAGGGAGGAAAGGATGAGGCGGAACCGGCCTCCCTGCAGTTCCTCCTGGCCGGCTTCGCCGGGGCAGCCCTGATCCTGGTGATCTTCGACTTCCTCTGGAAGAACCGGTTCCGCGCGGTCCGCCGGCCGCTGGTGGAAAAGGATTCGCAACGATGAGCAAAAACGGAAAAAACCCCTTCATCCAGGACTCGGTGGAACCCAGGACCCGGGCCTGGGAAGAGTTCTACCGCAACCGCTGGCAGCACGACCGGATCGTGCGCAGCACCCACGGCGTCAACTGCACCGGTTCGTGCTCCTGGCAGATCTACGTCAAGGACGGCATCGTGACCTGGGAGATGCAGGGGCTCGACTATCCCAAGCTCCAGGACGGGATTCCGCCCTACGAACCGCGCGGCTGCCAGCGGGGAATCTCCTACTCCTGGTACCTCTACAGCCCCCTGCGGGTGAAGTACCCGTACATCCGCGGAGCCCTGCTCGACCTCTGGAAACAGGCCCGCGCCGTCCACGACGATCCGGTGGACGCCTGGCAATGGCTGATGAGCGACCCCGAGAAACGGGCCCGCTACCAGCGCGCGCGCGGCAAGGGGGGTTTTCGCCGGATCGACTGGGAAACGGTGCTGGAGCTGATCGCGGCCTCCTGCGTCCATACGATCCGCAAGCACGGTCCCGACCGGATCGCGGGGTTCTCGCCCATCCCGGCCATGTCGATGCTGAGCTACGGGGCCGGTGCCCGCATGCTTCAGCTCATGGGCGGGATCTGCCTGTCCTTCTACGACTGGTACTGCGACCTTCCACCGGCGTCCCCGGAAACCTGGGGCGAGCAGACCGACGTGAACGAGTCGGCCGACTGGTACCACGCCAAGTTCCTGGCGGTCATGGGCAGCAACCTGAACATGACCCGCACGCCGGACGTCCACTTCGCATCCGAAGCGCGCACGAACGGGTCGAAGATGGTGGTCTTCTCGCCGGACTTCAGCCAGGTCTCCAAGTACGCGGACGAATGGATCCCGGTCAACGCGGGCCAGGACGGCGCCTGGTGGATGGCCGTCAATCACGTGATCCTCAAGGAATTCCACCACGAGCAGCAGACCAAGGCCTTCCTGGACTACACGCGGGCCTTCACGGATGCCCCCTACCTTGTGGAACTGGAGCAGAAGAACGGCATCTGGCGGGCCGGTCAGCTCCTGCGCGCCAACCGGCTGGAGGCCTACGCGGACGAAGAGAACGGGGAATGGAAATTCCTGCAGTGGGACCGCGGCGAAGGACGCCCCAAGATGCCCATGGGGAGCGTCGGACACCGCTGGGCCGGCAAGAAAGGGCAGTGGAACCTGCTCCCCAAGGACGGCCGCGACGGCAGCGACATCGACGCGGAACTGACCTTCCTCGAGAAGAACGACGGGGAGATCCAGGTTCGCCTGGACGACTTCGGCGCCGGCAGCACCCTCTCGCGGGCCGTGCCGGTGCGCAAGATCAAGACCCGCGAAGGGTCGGTCACGGTCACCACGGCTTACGACCTGCTCATGGCCCAGTACGGGGTTCCCCGGGGCCTGGGCGGGGAGTACCCCGCGGACTACGACGACGAGAACGCCCCCTACACCCCGGCATGGTCGGAGAAGTACACCGGGATCGACCGCAAGAACCTCATCCGCTTCGCGCGCGAATGGGCCGTCACCGCCGAGAAGACCGGCGGCCGCTGCACCGTCATCATCGGCGCCGGCATCAACCACTGGTATCACGCCAACCTCATGTATCGGGCGGCGATCCACGCCCTCATGTTCTGCGGGTGCGTAGGGGTGAACGGGGGCGGCCTGGCCCACTATGTCGGGCAGGAGAAGCTGGCCCCCATGGAGCCCTGGGGGAACATCTCCTTCGCGAAGGACTGGATCCCCGCCTCCCGCCTCCAGAACGCGCCGAGCTGGCACTACGTGCACACGGACCAGTGGCGCTACGAGCGCAGCTTCCGCGACTACCACACCGTGCCCTCCGACCAGCCGGCCGGCTCGCTCGCCCAGGGCCACACCATCGACACCAACGTGCGGGCGGTGCGCAACGGGTGGCTCCCCTTCTACCCCCAGTTCGACCGCAACCCGCTCGACCTGGTCCGGGAGGCCGAAGCCGACGGGGCCGGAACGGACGCGGAAGTGGTTCAGCGGGTCGTCGAGGACCTGAAGAGCCGCAAGCTCCACTTCAGCATCGAGAACCCCGACGCAGAGGAGAACTGGCCGCGGGTCTGGTTCATCTGGAGAGGCAACGCGCTCCTGGCCTCCGCCAAGGGGCACGAATACTTCCTCGACCACTACCTGGGAACCCACACCAACAAGATCGCCGAGGATCTGGCCGGCGGGAATGTGCAGGAAGTGGTCTGGCACGAGAAGGCCCCGAAGGGAAAGATGGACCTCGTGGTCGATCTGAACTTCCGCATGGATTCGTCGGCGCTCTATTCCGACATCGTCCTTCCGGCCGCGACGTGGTACGAGAAGGCCGACCTCAATTCGACGGACATGCACAGTTTCATCCATCCGCTGTCCGCGGCGGTCCCCCCCTGCTGGGAATCCAAGAGCGACTGGGACATCTTCAGGGAGATTTCCCGCACGTTTTCCAAGATTGCCGCCAAGCATTTCCCAGAGCCGGTGAAGGACGTCGTGGCCGTGCCGCTGGCCCACGACACCCCTGCGGAGATCTCCCAGCCGAAGATCCTGGACTGGGCGCGGGGGGAAACGGAAGCGATTCCCGGAAAGACCATGCCGTCCCTCAAGGTCGTGGAGCGGGATTACGCCAACCTCTACAACCAGTTCGTCTCCTATGGACGGCTTGCGCGGGAGAACGGGCTGGGCGTTCATGGAACCCACTACGCCATCGACGATTTCTACGACCAGATGGTGGAGAGCGGACACGTCCAGAAGTGGAACGGGAAGACCTATCCCTCCCTGGCCGATGCAACCGATGCGGCCGACGCGGTCCTCAAGCTGGCCACGGTGACCAACGGCGAGCTGGCCTGGCGCTCCTACAAGAACATGGAGGAGAAGGTCGGGCTGCCCCTGGCCGACCTGGCCGAGAAGTCGAGGTCGGTGCGCACCACCTACCGCGACCTCCAATCCCAGCCCCGCAGGCTGCTCAACAGCCCCATGTGGTCCGGCCTGATGGACGACGGCCGCACCTACGCCTCGTACACCTACAACCGCGAGCGGCTGGTCCCCTGGCGGACCCTGACCGGACGCCAGCATTTCTACCTGGACCACCCCGGCTACATCCAGTTCGGCGAACACCTTCCGACCTACAAACCGAAGCCCATGCCGGACCAGTACGCGGACCTCGCCTTCAGCAAGGAGGCCGGCCCCAGCCTGATGCTCAACTACCTGACCCCGCACGGGAAATGGCACATCCACTCCACCTACGGGGACAACGAACGGATGACCACGCTTTCCCGCGGCTGCGAACCGTTCTGGATGAACGACAAGGATGCCGACCTCATCGGGATTGCGGACAACGACTGGGTCGAGGTGCACAACGACCACGGCGTGGTGGTGACCCGGGCGGCGGTCAGCGCGAGGATTCCGCGCGGGATCTGCATCCTCTATCACGCCCCCGAGAGGACCGTCGGCATCCCCCGGTCGCCCCTGCGGGGCAACCGCCGTGCGGGAGGCCACAACAGCCTCACCCGCACGCGGTTGAAGCCCAATTTCATGGTCGGCGGCTACGGCCAGTTCACCTACGGATTCAACTACTGGGGCCCCACGGGCTGCAACCGGGACACGCACGTCCTCGTCCGCAAACTCCCCGAACTTCGCTGGTAGGCAAAGGAGAAAAACAATGGACGTCCGCTCCCAGGTTTCCATGGTCTTCCACCTGGACAAGTGCATCGGCTGCCACACCTGCAGCATCGCCTGCAAGAACATCTGGACCGATCGCAAGGGTTCCGAATACATGTGGTGGAACAACGTCGAGACCAAGCCCGGAACCGGCTTTCCCACTGCCTGGGAGGACCAGGACAAGTACAAGGGCGGCTGGCTGGCCAAGGGGGAGAACCTGACCCTGCGCTCGACCGGCAAGGCCCGCATCGTGGGAAACATCTTCCACAACCCGTCCATGCCGAGCATGGACGACTACTACGAGCCCTGGACCTACAAATACGAGAACCTCTTCAACGCACCCGAAGGCGATGACCAGCCCACGGCCATGCCCGTCTCCAAGGTCACCGGGGAGTACATCGACATCAAGGCGGGCCCGAACTTCGACGACGATCTTGGAGGCTCCAAGGTCTATGCAGCCAACGACCCCAACCTGGCGGCGCTCTCCCCCGAACAAAGGGAGCAGATGGCTTCGATCGAACGGCTGGTCTTCTTCTACCTGCCGCGCATCTGCAACCACTGCCTCAATCCCGCCTGCGTCGCCTCCTGTCCCTCGGGCGCGCTCTACAAGCGGGGAGAGGACGGCATCGTGCTCCTCAACCAGAACCGCTGCCGCGCCTGGCGTTCCTGCATCCCCGCCTGCCCCTACAAGAAGACCTACTTCAACTGGTCCACCGGGAAGTCGGAGAAGTGCATCCTCTGCTACCCGCGCCTCGAGACCGGACAGGCGCCGGCCTGCTTCCACTCGTGCGTGGGCAGGATCCGCTACCTGGGCAACGTCCTCTACGACGCGGACAAGATGCGCGAGGCGGCCTGCCTGCCCGACGACCAGCTCGTCGAAGCCCAGCGGGAGCTGATCCTCGACCCGTGGGACGACGAGGTCGTCGCCGAGGCCCGCCGCAACGGGGTCCACGACGCGATCATCGAATCGGCCCGCAAATCGCCGGTCTACCGCTTCGTCAAGGAGTGGAAGATCGCGCTTCCGCTCCACGTTGAGTTCCGGACGTTCCCCATGCTCTTCTACGTCCCCCCCCTCCTTCCGGTCATGTCCCAGACGAACGGCGGGGTGCTGAGCAGCGACCAGGAAGGACTCTTCGCCGACATCGAGAAGGCCCGCGCCCCCATGGCCTACCTGGGAAGGTTGTTCGCCGCCGGCAACGAGGGCAAGGTCCGCTACGCGCTGCGGAAGCAGCTTGCGGTCCGCATGCTCCGGCGCCTGCTCACCGTCGGCGATCTGGAACGCGGGCTCGTCGAAACTGCGCTGGCCGAGGCCGACACCAGCGAGGAAGAAGCCAACGCCATCTTCAAGCTCACCGCCCTGGCGACTTTCGACGACCGCTTCGTGATCCCGCCCTTCCAGCGAGAAATGGCGATCGAAATGATGGAGGATCCCCAGGAACACAAGCAGTCGTCCGGATTCGGCTTCCGGACCGCACCCATGAGGGTCTGAAATGCGGCCTCCCGCCTTCGTCCACGACGCGCTGGCCCGCCTGCTGGAATACCCTTCCGAAGGATTCGAGGAAGGAGTCCAGGAATGGGCCGCCCAGGTTGCGGGCGCCTGCCCCGGCGCCGTGGATTCTCTGGCCCGCTTCGCGAAATTCGCGGCCGGTTCGGATTCCGGGACCCTCCAGGAGTTCTTCACGCGGACCTTCGAAATCAATCCGGCCTGCACCCTGGAAGTCGGCTGGCAGCTCTACGGAGAAAATTACAACAGGGGGGAATTCCTGGTCCGGATGAGGCAGCTTTTGAGGGAGACCGGCGTCCCCGAGGTCAGCGAACTTCCCGACCACCTCACCCAGGTCCTGCGGGCCCTTGGAAGAATGGAACCGAGCCGGGCGGCCGCCCTGGCGAGCGAATCCGTGGTTCCCGCAGTGAAGAAAATGGCGGTCAACCTGGCTGTGAACGAGAACCCCTACGAGAAGGTCCTCGATGCCGTCCTCGAGGTCCTTGCCATGCACAAGGCTCCTGAAGGAGTGCAGGAATGAACGACTTCTTCCTCTTCGCGATTTTCCCCTACCTCTCGATGGGGGTCTTCTTCCTGGTCACCATCCAGAGGTACCGGCAGAGGACCTTCACCTACTCGAGCCTCTCCTCCCAGTTCCTCGAGAACAAGCACCACTTCTGGGGCTCCGTCCCGTTCCACTACGGCATCCTGTTCGTCCTGGCCGGGCACGTGGCGGCTTTTCTCATCCCCAAGACCCTCCTCTCCTGGAACAGCGTCCCTCTCCGCATGTTCCTCCTGGAAGTCACAGGACTCGCCCTCGCCATCCTGACGCTGGTGGGGCTCCTCAACATCGTCATTCGCCGCTGGAACAATCTGCGCACGCGAACGGTGACGACCTGGAGCGACTGGGCGGTCTATCTCCTGCTCACCATCCAGGTTCTCTCCGGAATCTCCATCGCGGTCTTTCTCGGCTGGGGCTCCTCCTGGTTCGCCGCCTCCGCCGCCCCCTGGCTCTGGTCGCTGGTCCGCCTCAACCCCGACGTGAGCTTCGTGGCTCCGCTCCCCTTCATGGTGAAGCTGCACATCATCAACGCCTTCCTGCTGATCGGCTTCTTCCCCTTCACCCGCCTGGTCCACGTGCTCGTTCTTCCCAACCCCTATCTGTGGAGAAAGACCCAGGTGGTCCTCTGGAACTGGGACCGCTTCCGCATCCGCAAACCCCGCTAGCTCTGGCCAATCGTGATGACTGAACGCAGGAAAGCCCTCGCCGTACTCACGCTCAATACGGCGGCGTTCGCAGTCTGCTTCGCGGCCTGGATGATGAACGGGGTGCTGGTCACCTTCCTGGTGGACAACGGTCTTTTCGAATGGAGCAAGGTCCAGATCGGCTGGCTCATCGGGATTCCCGTCCTGACCGGATCCCTGACCCGCCTCCCCGTCGGCATCCTGACCGACAAGTACGGGGGGAGGATCGTCTACACCCTTCTGATGCTCCTTTCGGCGGTGGCGATGTGGCTGGTCTCGTATGCGCACACCTACTCCGAATTCCTCCTGGCGGGGCTGGGGTTCGGGCTCACGGGGGCCTCCTTCGCGGTCGGAATCGCCTACACCTCGATCTGGTTCAAGAAGGAGCACCAGGGCACCGCCCTGGGGGTCTTCGGGGTGGGCAACACGGGAGCCGGCGCGACCGCCTTGGCGGCGCCTTCCGTGCTCAAGTGGCTCACCTCCGGCGACGCCGGCCTGGAGGGGTGGCGGAACCTGCCGCGGCTCTACGCGGGCCTTCTGGTCGTCATGGCGGTCGTCTTCTGGTTCTTCACCTACTCCCGCAAGGTCGAAAGTGAAAAGGCCATGACGCTTCGCCAGCGGCTCGCGCCCCTGAAGACCATGCGGGTGTGGCGCTTCGGCCTCTACTACTTCTTCGTTTTCGGGGGTTTTGTGGCCCTGTCGCAGTGGCTCATCCCCTATTACGTGAACGTCTACGCCATGAGCGTGGTCACCGCGGGGCTGATGGCCTCCCTCTTCAGCCTGCCTTCGGGGATCATCCGCGCGGTGGGCGGATGGATGTCCGACCGCTGGGGGGCGCGGGCGGTCATGTACTGGATCCTGGGCGCCAGCATCCTCTCCTGCGCGCTGCTCACCGTCCCGCGCATGGACATCCAGGCGCCCGGACAGGGCATCATGGCCCCTATTTCGGGAACGGTCACGAGCGTTTCGGCCGGAAGGATCGAACTGGCCGGGAAGTCGTTCCCTCTGCGGGATCGGCCCGAGAACAGCGTGGGACTGACGAACGATCCCCATACGCTCATCCTTCCGCATTTCGAGTTCTGGCAGGAGCCCGTGGTCCGGGAAGGGCAGCAAGTCAGCAAGAAGGAACTCCTGGCCCGGGGAGTCACCCACATCTACTTCCAGGCCAACGTCTGGATCTTCTCCGGCTTGGTCTTCCTGCTCGCCATGGCGATGGGGGTCGGCATGGCCGCGGTCTACAAGCACATCCCGGACTACTTTCCCAAGGACGTGGGCGTGGTGGGCGGCATCGTCGGAGTCCTGGGGGGCCTGGGAGGTTTCTTCGGGCCGATCATCTTCGGCTACCTGCTCCAGTGGACCGGGATCTGGACCACCAATTGGATGTTCTTCCTCGTTCTTGCGGGGGTCTGCCTGGTCTGGATGCACCTCGTGGTGCGGGGAATCATGAAGAAGGAGGCGCCCGGCCTTCTGCATGACATCGAACATCTTCCTCCGTTTCCCGCGGAGCGCGATTCATGAACCGCCTGGACTCCTGGACGCCCGAACTCCCCGAATTCTGGAAAGCGGGGGGCAAACGGGTCGCGCTGCGCAATCTGTGGATCTCGATCCCCTGTCTTCTGTGCGCCTTCGCGGTCTGGCTCTACTGGTCGGTCATCACGGTCCAGATGCAGAACCTCGGCTTCCCCTTCACGAAGCCCCAGCTCTACACCCTGTCCGCCGTCGCAGGCCTTGCGGGAGCCACCCTGCGGATCCCCAACTCATTCTTCATCGCCCTTTCGGGAGGGCGCAACGTCATCGCGGTCACGACCGGGCTGCTCATCCTCCCCGCCCTGGGCGTCGGACTCGCGCTGAGGGATCCTTCCACCAGCTACGACACCTTCGTGATCCTCGCGGCCCTCTCGGGCATCGGCGGCGGAGCCTTCGCGTCTTCGATGTCCAACATCAGCTTCTTCTTTCCGAAGCGGATGCAGGGGCTGTCCCTGGGCCTCAATGCGGGCCTGGGCAACGTCGGCGTGAGCGTCATGCAGATCCTGCTGCCGGCGGTCATGACCTTCGGCCTCTTCGGCGGCCTGGGAGGGGAAGGCCAAACGCTCCCCGCCGCGCTCGGCGGCAGCACGATCTGGATCCAGAACTGCGGCCTGGTCTGGGTGCCCATCCTGGGCGTTCTGACCATCCTGGCCTGGTTCGGAATGAACAACCTGCCCCTGCACCACGTCGGTTCCTCCACCAAGGCCATCGGGAAGATGCTTTGGCTCCTGGTCCTTGGATTCGCCGGGTCGGCGGCGGGCCTCTATCTCCTCCTCGGCCTCGGTTGGAACATGTGGTTCGTTCTTCCGATCACGATCGCCCTGACCGTGGCCCTGATCCGCTATCTGTCCCCGAAGGCCGTGCGCGTCAACCTGAAAGGCCAGTTCGCCATCTTTCGCGAAAAGCACAACTGGGTCATGACCTGGCTCTACACCATGACCTTCGGTTCGTTCATCGGGTTCTCGGCGGCCTTCCCCAAGCTGATCCAGGATGTTTTCGGCAGCCTTCCCGACGGCTCCATCAATCCGCACGCGCCCAATCCCCTGGCCTACGCCTGGCTCGGTCCCCTGGTGGGCTCCCTGTCGCGCCCCTTCGGAGGATGGCTGGCGGACAAGCTCGGCGGCGCCCGGGTCACCCACTGGGACACCCTGGTCATGATCGCCGCCGCCCTGGGCGTGGCCTGGTCGGTCAAGGAGGCGGGCGCCTCTTCCGAGCCCGAGACCTGGTTCCTGCCGTTCCTCTTCCTCTTCCTGGTCCTCTTCCTCGCCACCGGGATCGGAAACGGCTCGACCTTCCGCATGATCCCGATCATCTTCGAGCCCCAGAAAGCGGGGCCGGTGCTCGGCTGGACCTCGGCGGTTGCAGCCTACGGAGCCTTCATCATTCCGCGCGTCTTCGGGGGCCAGATCCAGAAGGGGACTCCCGAGTACGCCCTCTACGGTTTCGCCGCCTACTACGCGAGCTGCCTGCTCGTGAACTGGTGGTTCTACGCCCGCAAAAACGCCGAGATCCCCTGCTGAAATGGACCCGCGCAACACCCTCCTCTTCGTCCTTTCGGCCGCCGCACTCGGAGGAGCGTCGATCCTCATGGCGTCGAACCTCCATCTTCCGGGGAACAACATCGGCTACGAGCCGGAGCAGCCGATCGCCTTCTCCCACCGGCTCCATTCGGGGGAGCTCCAGATCCAGTGCCTCTACTGCCACTTCGGCGCCAAGACGAGCCGGCATGCGGGAATCCCGCCTGCGGGGATCTGCATGAACTGCCACCGCATCGTGAACGCGGGACACGATGCGGTCCTGGAAGAAAAACTCAAGGCGGAGAAGGAGGGCCGCGAACCGGAAAAACTGGTTTCTCCCGAGCTGGAGAAACTCTATGAACATCTCGGGCTGGACGAGAACCAGGAACCCGATCCCTCGAAAACCCCCGCGCCGATCGAGTGGGTCCGGGTCTACAACCTCCCCGACTTCGTCTACTTCGACCACCGCGTCCACGTCAATCGCGGGGTCGCTTGCGAGACCTGCCACGGTCCCGTCCAAGGGATGGAGCGGATCCGGCAGTTCACAGATCTTTCGATGGGGTGGTGTCTGCGCTGCCATCGCTCACTGCCCGCCGATCCTTCGTCTTCCGGGGCTGTCTCGGTTGCCGGAGAAGGAAGGAAGAAGGACCACGTCTCCACGGATTGTTCCGCCTGCCATTACTGAAATCCTGAGATGAGCGAAACCCTCGAAAAGAAGTACTGGAGATCGCCGCTCGATGAAGTGGCCGAAGGCCATCCCGTTTTCCCGCTGGAGGAGCTGAGTGGTTCGCGGCGTTCCTTCCTGCGCTTGGCCGGGTTCAGTCTTGCGGCGGCGGCCACCGCCGGGTGTTCCCGGGGGCCCGTCCAGAAGGCGATCCCCTACCTGGTGCCCCCCGAAGAGATCGTTCCGGGGCGGGCCTACTGGCTGGCGACCACCTGCGCGGGCTGCCCGGCGGCCTGCGGGGTGCTGGCCAAGGGGAGGGACGGCCGGCCGGTCAAGCTAGAAGGGAATCCCGAACACCCCGTCTCCCGCGGCGGTCTCTGCGCGGTGGGCCAGGCTTCGCTTCTCTCGCTCTACGATTCCCACCGGCTCGACGGACCCCGGCAGGACGGAAAACCCCTTTCCTGGAAGGAGGCCGATGCTTCCATCCGTGCCATCCTCAAGGAATGCAAAACGGTCCGGGTCCTGACCGGAACGATCCACAGTCCCAGCACGCTTGCGGCCGTGGCCGGGTTCCTGAAGGGCTTCCCCGACGGAAAGCACGTGATGTACGACCCGCTTTCCGTCTCCGCGATCCTGGACGCCCACCAGCGAACGCACGGCATTCGCGTGCTTCCGCGCTACCGTTTCGATTCCGCTGAGGTGATCGCCGCTTTCGGAGCCGATTTTCTGGGGACCTGGATCTCGCCGGTGGAATTTTCCCGGGCCTACGCACAGGGCCGGATCCCCGAAGGGAATCCCCCGCGGATGTCCCGGCACTGGCACTTCGAGGCCCGCATGTCCCTGACGGGAAGCCGGGCGGACCGCAGGGTGCGGCTCGCACCCTGGGAGACCCCGGCGGCCGTTTCCACCCTTTGCGCCCTCCTGGAAAAGAGGAAAGGCGCTCCTTCGCTTCTCTCAGGGGATGGAATCGACGGCCCCCTTGCAGACGAACTCGAAAGCCTTGCAGACGAACTCTGGGCGCACCGCGGAAAAGCCCTGGTGGTTTCCGGAAGCAATGATCTTTCCGTCCAGGTTCTGGTCAATCATGCCAACGATCTGCTCGGAAACTACGGCGCCACCCTCGATCTGGAGCGGCCTTCCTGGCAGCGGCAGGGAGACGACGGAGCCCTGAGGGCCCTGCGCGACGAGCTGGCCGCCGGCAAGGTGGATGCGCTCATCATCCAGGGC
>CAZQAP010000007.1:0-5133 GCA_964591365.1 uncultured Planctomycetales bacterium | reverse complement strand
GGCCCTGCGCGACGAGCTGGCCGCCGGCAAGGTGGATGCGCTCATCATCCAGGGCGTCAACCCCGGATTCGACCTTCCGGACGCGGACGGGTTCGCGGAATCGCTCAGCAAGACCCGGCTGGTGGTGAGCTGCTCGCCGATGGAGGATGAGACCTCCTCGCTGGCAGGTTTCGTCTGTCCGGAACCTCATTTCCTGGAATCATGGAACGACGGGGAGCCCTTCCCTGGAACCTTCACCCTCACCCAGCCGGCCATCCCCGCCCTCCGGGAAGCCCGCACGCTGCGCGCGTCCCTGGGAGCCTGGGCCGGGGGTTCCCGCGAGGACCTGCAGATCCTGCGCGAGCACTGGGAGAAGACGATCTACCCGGAAATGGGGGCAGAGGATCCCTTCGGCCTGTTCTTCGACCGGGCCCTCCAGGCGGGTTTCGTCGAACGGAAGCCGGAGGGAGGCCCGCAGCCGCTTCAATTCCAGGCATCCGCAGTCAAGCCGGTCGCGGTGCGGTCCGCCGGAGCAAAGAACGGATTCGCCCTCGTCCTCTATCCCAAGGTTGGGATCCGCGACGGATCCCACGCGCACAACCCCTGGCTCCAGGAGCTTCCCGATCCGGTGACCAAGACGGTCTGGGACAACTACGTCTGCTTTTCCGTCGAGACGGCCCGCTCCCTGGACGTCCGCCAGGGCGACGTGGTCCGCCTGGTGTCGGAGGACGGAAAGAACTCCCTCGAACTGCCGGCGTTCCTCCAGCCGGGCCAGCACGACCGGGTTGTCGCGGTGGCCCTGGGATACGGACGCAAGGGGACCGACCGCTTCGCCAAGATCGGCCCGCAGTGGTGGGAAGGAAAGGACACGCTTGCGGCCGGCTCGACCGTGGGAAGGAATGCCGCCCCCTTCCTGCGATGGGAGAACGGCACACTTCGCTGCGAAGGGAGTTTCGTCAAGGTGGAGAAGACCGGGCTCCGCGCGGATCTGGCCTGCACCCAGGACTACCATTCGCTTCACGTTCCCAAGCACCTCGCCCCGGCGGGCGGGGAAGTCCGGGAAGCCGTCCGGGAGACCACCTTAGCTGCATATTCTTCGCGGCCCACGGAGGCCGTTCCCGAGGAGGGCGGAGAAAAGGAGCCTTCTCTCTGGAAGGACGACCACCCGTACAAGGGGCATCACTGGGGGATGGTGGTGGACCTCTCCGCCTGCACCGGGTGCTCGGCCTGCGTCATCGGCTGCCAGGCCGAGAACAATGTTCCCGTGGTCGGCAAGGACGAGGTCAAGCGCCACCGGGAGATGTCCTGGATCCGGATCGACCGCTACTACTCGGGCAAGGGCGGGAACGTCCACACGGTGCACCAGCCCATGATGTGCCAGCACTGCGACAACGCTCCCTGCGAAACGGTCTGTCCGGTCCTGGCCACGGTCCACAGCCGGGAAGGACTCAACCAGCAGATCTACAACCGCTGCGTGGGGACCCGGTTCTGCGCCAACAACTGCCCCTACAAGGTGCGGCGCTTCAATTGGTTCGACTACGCCCACGAGGACCGCCTGCAGAACATGGTCCTGAATCCGGACGTCACCATCCGAAGCCGGGGGGTGATGGAAAAATGCTCCCTGTGCATCCAGCGTATCCAGGAGGCCCGCTTCGAAGCCCGGCGGCAGGGCCGGGACATCCAGGATGGAGAGATCCGGACGGCCTGCCAGCAGTCCTGCCCGACCTCCGCCATCCATTTCGGCGACATGAACGATCCCGCCAGCGTCGTTTCGCGCAAGACCGCGCTGCCGCGCTCCTATGCGGTGCTCGGGGAGCTGAACGTCCGGCCCTCCGTCCATTACCAGGCGGTCGTGCGCAACGCCGGCGACGAGGAGGAAGGCCGTGGAAGCTGACGCCGCCGTTCTTCCCGCCACCCCGCCCCTGATCGGCGGGAACAAGACTCCCGCGCGGGTTTCCGAGGACGTCTGCGGCCCGCTGGAGCGCAAGCCGAACGCGCTTTGGTGGCTGGGCATCTCGATTTCCGGGACCGCGCTCCTGATCGGAATCATCTCGGTCACCTATCAGATCCTGACCGGAATCGGGACGTGGGGCCTGAACCGCACCGTCGGCTGGGCCTTCGACATCACCAACTTCGTCTTCTGGATCGGCATCGGCCACGCGGGCACCCTCATCTCGGCGGTCCTGCTCCTCTTCCGGCAGAAATGGCGCACCTCGGTGAACCGGTCGGCGGAGGCCATGACCATCTTCGCGGTCACCTGCGCGGGCCTGTTCCCGCTCATCCACATGGGCCGTCCATGGCTCTTCTACTGGGTGTTCCCCTACCCGAACACCCGCGGCTCCCTGTGGGTCAACTTCCGCTCGGCGCTCCTCTGGGACGTCTTCGCGGTGGGGACCTACTTCACCATCTCCCTGGTCTTCTGGTACCTGGGATTGATTCCCGACCTCGGCACCCTGCGGGACCGCGCCAGGGGACTTCGGCGGAAGATCTTCCACGTCCTCAGCTTCGGGTGGAACGGTTCCGCGCGGACCTGGGCCCGCTACGAGATTGCGGGGGTTCTCCTGGCAGCGCTGGCGACCCCTCTGGTTGTATCCGTCCACAGCGTCGTCAGCATGGACTTCGCCACCGGAATCGTTCCCGGGTGGCACACCACGGTCTTCCCGCCCTATTTCGTGATCGGCGCGATCTTCTCGGGGTTCGCCATGGTGCTCACCCTGATGCTTGTGGCCCGGAAGGTGATGAACTTCCAGGACTACATCACCAAAAGGCACGTCGGGGCGATGTGCAAAGTCCTGGTGTTCACGAGCAGCATCGTCGGCATGGCCTATCTCACCGAGCTGTTCACGGCCTGGTATTCGGGCAACACCACCGAGGAATACGCCTTCATGAATCGTCTCTTCGGCCCCATGGGCTGGGCCTACGGGATCATGGTCTTCTGCAACGTGCTCACCCCGCAGATGTTGTGGTTCCGCAAGATCCGCAACTCCATGGGCTTGGTCTTCGTGATCTCCCTTCTGGTGAACGTGGGGATGTGGTTCGAACGGTTCGTGATCATCGTCTCCTCGCTGGAGCGGGACTATCTGCCGTCTTCCTGGTCAGGATACATGCCGACCTGGATCGAAATCGGCGCCCTGGTGGGAAGTTTCGGCCTCTTCCTGACCCTGTTCCTGCTCTTCTGCCGCTTCCTGCCCATGATCGCGGTCAGCGAGATCAAGGCGGTGATCGTCTCCACCCATCCCAAGACCTCGATCGAGAAGGCCGGGAGGGAGACATGAGGCCCAGGCTCCACATCGGGGTTTTCGAGGATGCGGCCTCGCTTCTCGCGGCGGCAAGGGAATGCCATGAGCGGTCGATTCCGCTCCTGGACGCCTACTCTCCGCACCCGATCCATGGGATCGACGAGCTGGTGGGCATCCCGCGCTCCCGCCTTCCCCGCGCCACCCTGGCGGGGGGAGTCCTGGGCGCCTCCCTCGCCTTGTGGTTCGAGTTCTGGGTCTCCGCACAGGACTGGCCGCTGAACGTGGGCGGCAAACCCTTGGATTCGCTGCCGGCCTTCGTTCCCGTCGGGTTCGAGATGCTGATCCTCTTCGCGGGCCTTGCAACCGCGCTGGGCTTCTTTCTCCGTTCCCGCCTGGCTCCAGGCAGGAAGTGCGAGCCCTGGTTCGACCGCGTGACCGATGACCGTTACGTCCTGGTTGCCATAGAAAAAGATGCACGGCTCCCCGAGGGAGAAATGGCCTCCCTCTGGCGCCGCCACGGGGCCGTGGAATTCCACGAGGAGGTTCCGGCAGGATGACCGGGTTGCGAAAATTCCTTCTGGCCGTCCTGGCGGTCAACTTCGCCCTGCTGGTCCTGGCTGCGGTTTCCCGGCGCGACCTGAGTCAAAGGAACTGGGAGATCTTTCCGGAGATGGTCTACTCCAAGGCCAATGAATCTTTTTCGGCCGGCCCCGGGCTTCCTCATGGGATGACCGAGCAGCCCCTGGTCGCGGGCGTGATCCCCCGGGACTGGCAGCCCTTTCCCTACGGAGATGGCCCCGATGAGGCCGAGCGGGCCGGGGAAGAACTTGAAAGCCCCTACGAGGAAGACGACCAGGAACGGATCCAGGAGGGCGAGCAGATCTTCCGGACCTACTGCGTCGTCTGCCACGATCCTTCGGGGGAGGGCCATGGCCCCGTGATCCAGAAAGGGATGGTTCCCCCGCCCTCCCTCCTGAACACGCGGGCCGTGCTCATGGAGGACGGCCAGATGTTCCACATCCTCACCCGCGGCCAGGGCAACATGGCCTCCTACGCTCCCCAGCTCTCGCCGGAAGAACGCTGGAAGGTGATCCTCTACGTTCGCACGCTTCAGGAGGAAGCGGAATGAACCGCGACCCGTTGCAATTCACCTGGACGGCCCCCGCCAGGGTGCTCCACATCCTGCGGAATCTGGCCCTGGCGGGAGCGCTGGTCTTCCTCGCGGGACTCTTTCTGGAACCGAGACGGACCTGGTCGGGCTTCTTGATGGGTTTCTACTATCTTGCCGGCCTCGCCGTAGCCGGCCCGCTCTTCCTCGCTTTCCTGAATCTTTCCGGAGGCCGCTGGGCGCGGGCCCTTCTCCGGATTCCGGAAGCCATGGGAACAGCCATTCCGGCGGCTGCATTCCTCGGGCTGGTCCTGCTCTGGGGAGTCCCGACCCTCTACCCATGGGCCGATCCGGGGACGGTGGCCGAGGACCCGATCCTGCAGCACAAGGCGGTCTGGCTCAACCGGGGCGCTTTTTCGGTCCGCATGGTCCTCTTTTTCGTCATCTGGTTCGTCCTGGCCAAAGCCCTGGCGGCCCGGGCACGCTCCGGTTCCCATGGCCGGATCCTGCGGGGCTCCGCCCTGTTCATCGCAGTTTTCGCCATCACCTGGTCCCTGGCCAGCTTCGACTGGGTCCTTTCCCTCGACCCCCACTGGTTCTCAACCATCTTCGGTCTCTACCAGCTCGCGGGAATCGGGACCGCGGGGCTGGCGGCTGCAACCGTCCTGGTGGTCATGCTCCGCCGGGGCCCTCTCCGGGATGTGGTCACCGAAGACCATCTTCACGATCTCGGAGAGCTTCTCTTCTGTTTTTCGATCTTCTGGGTCTACATCTGGTTCTGCCAGTTCATGCTCATCTGGTACACGA
>CAZQAP010000006.1:0-40219 GCA_964591365.1 uncultured Planctomycetales bacterium | reverse complement strand
TGGGTGGGGAGCCTACCCCGGAATGACCCTTACACAAAATTCCTGACAGCCTCGCGAAGGCGGAATACCGGTCCTCTTCTTGTCTTTTTCTTCTCCGCGTACTCCGCGTCTCCGCGGTTAATCGTTCTTCTTTCTTCGTAGATCCTCGTCTCCCATTGTTCCCCGGCACCGGGTAGACCTCTCCGACCCTCCAGACGGATTCCGAAAGCCCCGAAAAAACAAGAAATGAACCGGCCCCCGTAGCCCGCTGCACCAGCCCCCAAGGAAGCACGCGGACGACGGGCACCAAGCCCGGAAACCCCGATTCCGGATGCCAGGAACCCCCCGAGTGGAGAATGGAGGGCCAGAGAGGTTATAAAGGGAGCGGATGCCGGCGGAATCTCCACTCTCCCGCAACACACTTCACGAGGCCCCGCTCCTCAAGCCAGGGGAGCGGCTGATCCTGGTAAGCAACCGCCTTCCTGTCACACTGAAACGCCAGGAAGGAGGCCTGAACGTCGAGGTTTCGACCGGAGGGCTGGCCACGGGGTTGAGCCGCCCGCACAAGGAAAGCGGCGGCCTGTGGATCGGCTGGCCCGGAACCCCCTCTCCCAGCGGCAGGCTCGACCCGGAAATCGTCTCCGCCCTGGAAGCCAATGGGATGATCGGAGTCCCCCTCACCCCTGAGGAGCACCGTAATTATTACACCATCAGCTCCAACCGCTGTATCTGGCCCTTGTTCCACTATTTCACGGACCAAGTCAGTTTCACCCGCAAAGCCTGGCACGCCTACGAGACAGTGAACAGGAAGTTCGCAAACATCATCCTCCAGCACGCCCGGAAAGATGATCTTGTCTTCGTCCAGGATTTCCACCTCATGCTGGTCCCAGGAATGCTCCGCGAGGCACGGCCCGACCTCCACATTGGTTTCTTCCTGCACATTCCCTTCCCTTCTTCGGAAATCTACCGGCTCTTCCCTCCCAGGGCCCGGGTCCTGCATGGATTGCTCGGTGCGGACACGATCGGGTTCCATACCCTGGACTATGTCCGACACTTCCGCAGCGCGCTCCTCCGCGTCCTCGGCCTTGAATCCCAGCAGACCATGGTCACCCACCAGGAGCGGCGCATCCGTCTTCTTTCCGAACCCCTCGGAATCGACCCTGATGAATGGGAGAGACGGTCCCGCCTGGACGGAGTTGAAAAGGAAGCCCGGCAGCTCCTGGAAACCGCCGCGGGCCGCAAGGTGATTCTCGGAGTCGACCGCCTCGACTACACCAAGGGAATCCCCGAAAGACTGCTCGCCTTCCGGGAATTCCTGGCCGAAGAACCTTCCCGGGCGGAAAACGTCATGATGATCCAGGTCGCGGTCCCCTCCCGTGTGGAGGTCGAGGAGTACCGCAACCTGAAAGACGAAGTCGACCGGATCGCAGGCAAGATCAACGGGGAATTCGGAAGACCGGGACGCCTTCCGCTGCATTACCTTTTCCGCAGCGTCTCTCCTGAAACCCTCACCGCGCTCTACAAGGTCGCTGATGTCGCCCTGGTCACCCCGTTGCGGGATGGATTGAACCTCGTTGCCAAGGAATACACCATCTGCCGGGAAAAGGATGACGGAGTGCTGGTTCTGGGGGAATTCACCGGCGCAGCCTGGGAACTCGGGGAGGCCCTGCGCGTGAACCCCTACGACCGCACCGACATCAGCAATGCCCTCAAGCGGGCGCTGGCCATGAGCCCGGAAGAACAAGCCCGCCGAATGGGCCCCATGCGCGAGCGGGTTCGGCGCAACAACGTCCACGTCTGGGCCCGGAACTGCATCTCCAGCATCCGTGAAGGGGGCCACCGCCCCCCCCCTCGTCCCCTGGCGGGCTCCGACCTGGACAAGTGGACCGGGCGCTGGAAGACGGCCTCCAATCGGACTGTTTTTCTCGACTACGACGGCACCCTGCGGGAATTCGTGGAGAGCTTCGAGCAGGCCGGCCCCACGAGCCAGATCCTGCAGCTTCTGGGCGGCCTGGCACGGGCCCCCGGAGTGGATTTATGGATCATCAGCGGCCGGCCGGCCGGGGTTCTGGATGAATGGCTGGGCGCCACCGGCGCGGGCCTGGTTGCCGAACACGGCGCCATGCTGCGCTCGGCGGGAGATTCCCGCTTCCATTCCCTGCTCAAATCCGACGGCCGGGAATGGCGTCCGATGGTCCTGGACGCCATGCGGAGATTCACGGACCGCGTCCCTGGAAGCCGGATCGAGGAAAAACCCAACGGCCTGGCCTGGCACTACCGCGGGGCCGACCCCACCTTGAGCGTCTGGCAGGCTCGCGAACTCTTTCTGCACCTCACCGAGACCCTTGCCGGGACCCCACTCGAGGTGATGCGGGGAAACCTTGTCCTGGAGGTCCGCCCGGCGGGCATGGACAAAGGGCGGGCGGTCCGCACTCTGCTGGAGGGCCGGTCTCCCGAAGATTTCATCATGATGGCCGGGGACGACGTCACCGACGAGGACGTCTTCCGAATCCTCCCCTCCTGCGCCCTCACCCTGCTCGTGGGGAACCGCCCCAGCGAGGCCCGTTACCGCCTCGAGGATCCCGCCCGTCTGCGGGAACTCCTGGGCCGCTGGGTGAAGCTGCTGCCGCGCCACTCGGGGGCCGGGTCCGGGTTTTCGCGGTTGTAATCCCCCGCGGGTACGCGGAGAATCCCGGCCCATGCCCCCCCGTGAGATGCGCCTCGACCACGGAGCCATCGGGAACGGGAGCCTGATCGCTCTCGTCAATCCCGACAGCGGAATCGACTGGCTCTGTCTGCCGCGCTTCGATTCTCCTTCGATCTTCGCCCGCATCCTGGACGAGGAGAACGGGGGGACCTGGCGGTTCCTCTCCGGGGACCGCCCCGTCCGCGGGCAGATGAAATACGTGCGCAACACCAACGTGCTGCTCACCCGCTTCCAAGACGGGGAAGACGTCTGGGACGTCTTCGATTTCGCCCCCCGGATTCCGGCCGGCTTGGTGGCCCGCACCCCCCTGCGGATCTACCGTTTCCTGATCCCCGTGCAAGGCCAGCCGCGGCTCACGATGGAGTTCGACCCGCGGCCGGGCTACGGCACGGTGCGCCCGCAGCTCGTTCCCAACGTCCTCGGCCTGGAGCTGGCCGGGTGCAGCGATCCCGTCAGCCTGTTCAGCAACGTCCCGGCACCGTTCATCATCAACCGGAGGCCCTTCGTCCTCGACCGGCCCCGCTATTTCGGCCTCTGTTATGGAACGGTTTCCGAGAGGCCACACCTGGACGAGATCCGCCGCGACCTCGACCTGACCATCGCCGGATGGCGCCAGTGGTCCCAAGCCATGGCCCTGCACGGCTTCGCGAACCGGGAAGTGATCCGCTCGGCCCTGTGCCTCAAGCTCCACGTCTACGAGGAGACTGGAGCCATCATCGCGGCCTCCACCACCAGCATTCCCGAGGCACTGGACGAGCCCCGAACCTGGGATTACCGCTTCTGCTGGCTGCGGGATTCCGTCTTCACCATCGAGGCGCTGCGCCGGGTGGCCCACTTCCAGGAGGGCCGGAATTTCATCCTCTTCCTGCGGGACGTCGCCCTGGCGGGGCCCCTTCAGCCGCTATACGGAATCGGCGGGGAACGCGACCTCCACGAGGAGGAACTCCCCCACTTGGCGGGCTTCCACGGCACGAAACCGGTCCGCATCGGCAACGCGGCCAACCGGCAGCAGCAGCATGACCTGATGGGCGAGCTGGTCCTGTGCCTGCGAACCCTGCTGATGGACGACCGCGTGGAGCTTCACCATCCCAAGCAGTGGTTTCCCCTGGTGGAACGGCTCGTACAGGAGGCCCGCGAACTCGCCGAGAAGCCCGACCTCGGAATCTGGGAATTCCGCGGGAATGGGCGGCACCACACCTTTTCCAAGGCCATGTGCTGGGCGGCCCTCCAGCACGGCGCGACCCTTGCGGATTTCTTCGGGGAAAAAGAAAAAGCCAGGCTCTGGGAGGGGGAGGCCCGCAAGCTCCGCGAGCAGATCCTCGACCGCGCCTTCAACACCAGGCTGGGAATGTTCACCCAGGTGCTGGACGGGGAACATGCCGACGCCTCCAACCTGCTGCTTCCGGCGCTTGGATTGATCCAGCCCAAGGACGAACGATTCCTCTCCACCCTGGACGCCTATCGCAAGATCCTCGTCCGGCAGAACGGAGGCGTCATGCGTTATGTCCACAACGACGATTTCGGCGCCCCCACCAACACCTTCACCATCTGTTCCTTCTGGTGGATCGAAGCCCTGGCGCTCGCAGGACACCTCGACGAGGCCATCGAAACCTTCCAGGCCGTCATGGCCCACGCCAATCCCCTCGGCCTGCTCAGCGAAGACATCGATGACCGCTCGGGCATGCTTCTGGGGAATTTTCCCCAGGCCTACACGCACGTGGGACTGATCAACGCCGCCAGCACCATCGGGACCATGCTCCAGGCCCGCGAGGGGCGCTTTCACTCCTGGGCTTGAGGTTTTCCGGGGGCTTTGGGCCCCCCCGCCGGGGCGGCGGCCGGCTCCTCCGCATTCCCGTCCAGGTAGCCGAGCTGCTGCAGTTCCGCCCGCTCGCCGGATTCCATGTCCCGGGCAGCCTCATCTTCGCTGGCATGCGGCACCGAGTTCCAGGCCTTCTGAAGGGCCAGGCGCATCGATTTCAGGACCTCGGGAAAACGGCCCGCCAGGTCCTCCTCTTCCCCCTGGTCGAGGCGGAAAAGACGCTCGGGACCGTTCTCCCACTTCCAGTACTTCCACTGGGGAGTCCGCAGGCCCTGCTTGCGATCGTCCAGGCCTTCGGCCCCCCCCCCACGGGGCTGGTTCTGGAGATCGAAATGCCAGGCTTCCATGTAGAAGCCGTCGCGAAAGAATTTCCGCTTGGGGAGCGGCTTTCCCTCGGCGGCGGGAAGAAGGCTGATGCCCTGCTGACCGGCGGGAGGGGCGACCCCGGCCAGGTCGCAGACGGTGGCCGCCACGTCGACCTGGTTGACGGTGTCGGCGACCCGCCGGCCGGAATCGCGGTCGCCGGGAAGGTGGAGGACGGCCGGAATGGCCTGGGTGGCCTCGTAAAGGCTGGGGGTATGCGTGTTGAGGTATCCACCCTCCCCGAAACAGTGGCCATGATCGGCCAGCATGAAGACCACGGTGTTCTCGAGTCCGGGATCCCGTTCTTCCAGGAGATGGATCAACTGCCCGAAATAACCGTCCAGTTCCATGAGTTCGGCGCGGTAGAGAGTCAGGAATCGGGCGCCTCCCGACGGGTCGGCGGCGGGCGGCGTGGCGCCGGCCGCTTCCCGTTCGGCCCTTTCCAGGAGGCCGGAGGGCGGATCGTAGGGAATGTGGGCATCGAAGAAATGGACGAAGAGGAAGGCCGGGCCCGGGACGGTGGGCAGGTACTTCGCCACCCGTTCCAGGATCTCCGGGCCGGGGACCTTCAGGGAGGTGTCCTCGATGGGCCCGCGGAAATGAAGGACAACGGCCTTGAGGAGATTCCATTTCTTGGGAAAGATTTCCAAAAGAGCCTTGACCCTCTCCCCGCGAAGACGGTCGTCGAAGAAACGGAATCCCTTGGAAAACCCGTTGCGGGCCAGAAGGGGCCGCGCGGCTACGAAAGCAGCCGTGTCGTAGCCGGCGTCACGGAAGCTTTCCGCAAGCCGCGGCACCCGGTCGGCGATCCGGGTTGTCCCGTGGGTGCGCAGCCCGTGGGTGGGCGGGATCACTCCGGTGAGGAGGGTCGCGTGGCTCGGCCCGGTGATGGGCGCCACCGAGGTCATATGGTCGAAGACCACGCTCCGGGAGGCGAAATCCAGCAGGCTGGGAGTTTCGAGCCCGGTTCCGCCGTAGAGGGGCAGCACGTCCCGCCGGGTCGTGTCCCAGGTCACCAGCACCACCGTGGGGTGGTCGGGGGAAGCGGTGACGTGCGGAGCGATTCCCGAAGCCGGATCGCGTTCGCCCCCCAGCCACACCAGGCTGCCCGCGGCCGCCAGGACCGCGGCCCCCAGACCGGCCCCCGCCAGCAGGGAATCCCGCCACGGCAGCCGGAACCAGGGACCCAGGACGATCCAGAGCCCGGCCAGGAAGAGAGGAATCGCGAGAAACCAGCCGCGTTGCAGTTCACCGGGATTCAGGAAACCGTCGGCGACCCCCAGGGCCAGGGCCAGAAAGCCAGGGAGCCCGAGACGGAAGAAGGGATGCAGTCTTCCGGCCAGGTTGCCGGCCGCTCCGAGGAGCAGTCCGAGCAGGGACCAGGCTCCCAGGGGCAGCAGGAAGAAGAGAGCCTGCCGCAGAGGTTCATGGGCGCCGCCAAAGCGAGCCGGCACGGCGAGGCCGATTTCGAACAGGCCCAGAGCCAGCCCGCAGCGAACCCCGAATCGGAGCGGACGAGACGGAGTTGCGGGGGTGGACACGATCCGTTTCCCGGCGGAGCCGAAGGATTCCAGTCTATCAGAGCACCCAGGCCAGGGCGCCGTCCGCAAGCGTGCGGGAGGGTTCCCCGAGAACCGCCTGCAGGAAGGGGATCACGCTCGGGTCGAGGGAGCGCCGCGCGGGCGGCCGGGACAAACGCAGGGGATCGCGATGTTCCAGCCCGCGGAGGATCCCGGCCGCCCGCCCCCACCAAAGCGGAGGAAGGAAGATGCCGGCCTCGAGGAGCGGCCCCTTGTCCTCCCGAGAGGAAGTGGATTCCGAAGGGTTGCCGTCATTCAGGTATTCCCGCTGAAGGATCACCGTCCGCACCCCCAGGGAGATCAGATCTTCCCGCAATGCGGCTGCGGTGCCGGGGCCGGGGACCGGGAAGGGATGCAGGGGTCTTTCCGGATCCTCTGCCAGAAACCGGCTCAAGAAGGGGGAAGCCTTCATCCGCTCCCGCAGGGCAGGGTCGGGCCGCGAGGCGTGTCCTCCGATCAAGGGCTTCCCGTGCACCGTCTGCATGAACATCGGCCTCAGCATGCCGCGGGAATCAACCGCGTTGTCGAACGGGATCACCAACACGGCGCCCTCCCGCGGAGAGGCGGCCAGTTCGCGGTAGAAGGGAGGCACCGGATCGGGGACCGGGGTCAAGGGGGGGGGACGGAACTCCAGCAGAAGCAGAGCCACAAGGCCCCAGGCCAGCCCGCGCCCCTTGCGGCCCCTGGACGCAGCCAGCCGGGCCACGAAGCGCGCAAACAGCAGCGAGAGGCAGAGCAGCACCATCACGAGCGCGCGCTTGTAGCCCCGCATGGAGGAGAAGAGCGGGAGCCGTCCCAGAAGATCGGCGGGAGTGGGCACGGCGGGGAAAGGATGCCCGGCCAGGGTCAAGGTGGTTCCCATGGCCAGGAACAGGAAGAAGGCCGCCAAACCCACCCAGATCCGGGCTCGGCCACCCTGGCCCCTAATGGCCCCGAGGAGTGCTCCCAGAACGAGAACGTAGCCGAAAAGCGCGGGCCAGCCGATCAGCTCGGAGGGGGCGCCCTCCGCGAGCCGGTTCTTGAGCCCCAGCAGGTCCGCGGCACCGCGGGGTTCCACGGCCACCGGAACGCCCCGCAGGGCTTCCAGGACCATCGGCACCACAAGAGGAGAGGAGACTGCCAGCGCGGTGGCCGCCCAGGCGGCCAGCCCGCGCAGCCAGGCTGCCGTGGAGGCCTTTCGGCCGCGCGGAAAGACCAGGTAGCCGGCACCCAGGAGCAGGGCGGTCAGGGCGGAGTAGACCGCGAAGTACGGACTGGTGAGCAGGCTCCCCCCCGTCCAGACTCCCGCGAGGATTCCGTGGCGCAGGCGTCCGGTGTCCCGCAGCCGCAGGAACGCCAGAACGACCAGGGGGAGCCAGTAGTAATGGGCGTAGGTCTGGGAAGAATAGAGCAGGAAGTGCGGGGGTGCGAAGGCGAAAGCCGCGCCCGCGGCGATGCCGCCGAGTTCCGAGCGGGTGACGTAGCGGCCCAGGAGATACGCACACCATCCCGCCAGAACGAAGGTGACGAGGTAGGACAGGTTGTAGGCGACCGCGGTCCCGCAAGCCCAGACCAGCGGGGCGGCGGCCGCGGTTACGAGGATGGGAATGGCGCGCCAGAGCAGGCTGACCCCCCCGGGGTGGAAGATCAGGGTGGTGTGCAGGGGATCCTGGCCATGGGACAGGGCCTGCGCCGTCCACCAGAAGTTCCAGTACTCGTGGGCGAAATCCCCGCCGGGCGGAACGAAGAATCGGCCGGGGTGCAGGGCCAGGGAGGGGTTCAAGGCCCCAGCCAGGAGCAGGAACAAGCCCAGGACCGCCAGGGAGGGACGTTTTGTGGGGGAACCGGCCACCGCGTGCTCTTTCGTGCAAGAGTCGGAAGATCCGGGGTATGATGACACCGACCCCCTCTCGGGTGGGTATCCAGGGCCTTCCTGGAGGCCGGAATCCCGCCTGCTCTTCCCGAACCAGAACCGACCTGCCGCCATGATTCTTGTCCCGCTTCTGCTCCTTGCCTCTTTTCCCGCTGCCCCAGTCCCCCCATCCCAGTTGATCGTGGGGCCCGGCGAAGCCGGTGGATCCTGGATCCAGGTCCACATGGTGCAAGGTCCCAGCGATCGAAGCCAGTTCGGATTGGTGTTGGGCGAGGTGGGTGACCTGGACGGCGATGGGCGGAAGGAATGGGCGGTCACTGCCCCGAAAAACAACGCCGGTGGCCGGAAGAACGCGGGATCCGTATTCGTCTATTCCGGCGCCGATGCCTCCCTGGTCTACCAGATCGACGGGTCCCATGGCAGCAATTTTCTCGGCGCCTACTCCCTCGTCATGGCGGGCGACCTCAACGCCGATTCGGTGCCCGACTTCCTGGTTTCCGGACTGGGAGACCTTGGCGAGAGTGGATCGGTCTGGCTCTTTTCGGGAAAGGATGGAAGCCTCCTGCGCCGCCAGGATGGCACAGCTCCGGGGGACCTTTTCGGCATTTCCCTCGCTTCCCTCCCCGACTTGGATGGAGATCTCGTTGAAGATTATGCCGTGGTTTCGCCGGGGGCCGATCCGGGGGGATTGACCGATGCGGGCTCGGTTTTCTTTTTTTCGGGTGTCGATGGGGCTCTTATCGCCCAAATCGACGGCCTGGCCGCCGGGGAATCCATCTCGGCCATCGCTTGCCCCGGGGACATGAACGGTGACGCCGTTTCCGACCTTTTGATCGGGGTCCCCGGCGCGAGCCCGAACGGAAAGACCGGGGCGGGAGCGGTTCGGATCTATTCGGGCGCGGATTTCAGTCTTCTCCTCGAAATCCACGGATTGAAAACGGGGGATGGATTCGGAACCGCGGTGGGAGCGGTGGGAGACACCGATCTGGATGGAACCCCGGATTTCCTGGTCGGGGCCCCGTTTCGCGACACCCTCGGGTTCATCGACAACGGCACCGCTTTTTTGCTCTCGGGGTCGGATCAATCCGTCCTCTTCTCCTTGAGCGGCAATCGGGATTTCGGGGTCGAAGGGGTCTCTCCTTTGACCGGCGGGGGGGACTTCAACGGAGACGGTCATCCCGATGTGCTGATCTCCGCCGAACGGCTCACGGTCCGGGGTCTCGGTGGCAGGGACGTCGGCGCCCTTTTCATCGTTTCGGGCAGGACCAACGGTCTTCTCCGGGAATGGATCGGGTTTTTCCGGGATTCCCATTTCGGTCATTCAGCCTCCTTGGACGACCTCGACGGAGACGGCCTGGACGATATGGTCGCGAGCATCTTCCGCTTCAAATCCCCGGATGGAGTTGAGCGGGGGGCCGCCTGGGTCTACGCCTTCCATCCCCACCTGACCGCCGATGGGGAATCCCTTTCCGCCTCCACGGGGGGCAGCATCCATTTCCACCTCGACTTTCCTGCCGAGGATGGAGGTCTTGCCTACACCTTCCTGGGCTCGATCAGCGGCACCGGCCCCACTCCCATCGGCAGCGTGGAGGTGCCCCTCTCGGACGACAAGGTCTTTCAGCTTTCCCTGGCCGGGAACCTTCCAGCCTCCCTTTTCAGCGGAGCCACGGGAATCCTCGATTCCTCGGGGAAGGCAACGGTCACCCTTTCGGCTGCGCCCAAGGCCCTGCCAGCCAAGGTCATCGGCCGGAAGTTGAACTGGGCCGCCTTGGCCTGGAATCCCGATTCCACAGCGAAACGGAGTTCCGTGGCCGTCAGCGTCCAGTTTCTTCCGTGATTCCCGGCGCAGGGCGAGGGGCTACCTGACCCGCCAGACGAGACTGCCATCCTCAAGGGTCCGCTCCGGTTTCCCGAGCACCGCTTCGAGGTAGGGTTCCACCGACGGATCCATCCATCTCTGCTTGGCGGGGATCGGCCGGTCGGGCGCCGCCCCGCGCATCGGAGGGTGGGTGCGGTCCCGGACCATCGGACCCCACCAGAATGGAAGGAACCAGGTTGCCGGCCGGAAGGCGATCGGCTCCTTCGGCCGGGACGAGGTTTCCGGTTCCCCGGCGGGCGGCTCGGAAGCCAGGTACTGGGTGTTCAAGATCACCGTGCCCACCCCCCATTCGCGAAGTTCGCGCCGATCCCGAGCCCGGGTCTCCTCGTCGGGGAGGGGAAAGGGATGGGTGGGATGGCTTGGGTCGCGGGCCATCAAACTGGCAAGGAAGGGGGACTCGAGAAGCTTCCGGCGCTGGGCCGGATCAAGACGGGAGTAGTAACCGGCGATCAGCGGTTTTTCGTGATGAGTCTGGAGGAACATGGGAAACAGCATCACGTTGGCATCGACTTCGCCGTCGAAGGGGATCACAAGCACGGCCCGGTTCCCGGGCTCCTGGCGCAGCTGGTCGTAGAAGGGGGGTGCGGAATAGTCGACGGCCTGGGCCGGGGGGGGCCAGAACTCCACCAGCGCGAGGATCAGAAGCGCCCCACTCCAGACGGGAGACGACCGCCGGGAAAGCGAAGCCAGGAAGCGCGCGAACAAGACTGCCAGCGCCAGAAGGACCAGGATGCGGGCGCGGTGGAAACCCCGCAGCTCGGTAAGAAGAGGGATTTTCTGCAGGAGGCGTGCCGGCATGGGAACTCCGGCAAGATCCCGGCCCGCCACCACCAGGGAAGGCCCCAGGGCCGTGAGGAAGAAGACCCCCGCCAGAAACCACCAGAAACCTGTCCCCCGCCGCCCGCGGCCCAGGCTTCCCAGCACTGCACCCAGGGTGACGACGTATCCAAAGAGAGCCGGCCAGCCGAGCAGCTCACGGGTTGCGTCCCCGCCCACGCGCACCTTGAGTCCCGCAAGATCCCCCGATTTCGCGGCGTAGCGCCCCATCTGGACGGTGCCCAGGGCGTCGAGCACCATCGGAACGATTCGGATGGCGGCCACCAGCCCCGCCACGCCGATGCAGACCAGGATGCCGCGCACCCAGGTCCGCCGGGAAACCGGGCGGCTGGTGGCCGCAAAAAAACACCAGAGCGCGAAAGCGGCCAGCGCCAGCGCAGTGTAGACCGCGTAGTACATGCTGCTCAAGGCGGTGAAGCCGAGCCAGACGCCGGCCAGAACCGCGTCCCGCAGCTTTCCGTGATCCCGGAGACGGAGAAGCGACCAGAAGAGGAACGGGAGCCACTCGACGTGGATGTCGAACTCGTTCTTGTAAGCGAGGAAGTGAAGCGGGGTGAAGGCGTAGGCGATCCCGGACCCGATGCCGGCCAGGTGGGAGCCCGTCAGATAGCGCCCAAGGAGCCAGGCACCCAGCCCGGCGACCACGAAAGTGACCAGGAACATCAGGTTGAAGGAGACCGCTGGCCCGAACAACAAGGTCACCGGGGCGCTGACCAGCATGGGCAGCATTTCGTAGCCCGTCCACATCATGCTGATTCCATCGGGATGGAACAGGGTGCGGGTGTGGAAGAGGCCTTCGCCCTGGAAGAGTTCGTGGGCGGTCCGCCAGTAGTTCCAGTAACCATGGCAGAAATCCCCCACCTGGGGAGAGGTGTAAAAGCCGCGCAGGTTGGCCGCCATGGGCCAGTTCATGGCCACGGTCAGGCCGAGGAAGATGACCAGGGCGCCAAGCCACTCCGAACGTCTCGGGCGACCGGTTTCCGGGACTTCCGTCACGGGGAAATCGTAGCAGCCTTTCTGCCGCACCGGGCGATCGCCAGAAGGAAATGGCCGCGGCCGGTCCGCTTCCCCCATTCGTGCCCCAGGTTCTCGGCCAGCCGAAGGAACGGCCTTTTCCAGCCGAGGGTCCGGCGGTCCCGTTCGCGCTGCACGATGCGGAAGCCGCGGGTCTCCAGGGAGAGGAGTTCAAAACCGGCCGCTTGGAGAAAGCCGCGGAGATGCCCGGGAGTGAACAGGACGGCGTGGCCGGCCCCGGTGTCGGCGAGATAGAACCGCCAGCCGGCCCGGGCGGCGGTGAGCGAGGCGAGATTGACGGTCTGGATGCAGAGGATCCCGCCTGGGGCGAGCAGGCGCGCGCACTCGTCAAGAAGTGAGCGGGGTGAGGCCACGTGCTCCAGCACGTCCAGGAGAAGGACGATCTGGAAGGAGCGCGGTTCGAATTCCATCTCCGCCAGGGTGCCGATGCGGATATCGAGGGCTTTCTCCTCGATGCCGCGGGCCGCCGCCGCGCGCGAGATCTCCACGCCGACGGCCGGGTAGCCGAGTTCCCCGGCGGCCTGGAGCACCCCTCCGCAGGCACAGCCGACCTCCAGAAGACGGGGCCGGGAGAGCGCGCCGAGGGAGGCCAGTCTCCCGAGCAGATTCCGGGCCCAGCGCTGGAATCCGGAGGAGAACTGGCGCTTCCAGGCCTTTTCGGGGTCGAGGCGCCCCAGCCGCTCCGGTTCGTTCTTCCCGGCGTACTGGTCCCGATGAAGGGCGGCGAGCTCCCCTGCTCCGGGAGGGGGGTTGGCGAACACTAGGCCGCAGGAGTCGCAGGTGGCATAACCCGACGAGGCGCACCCGCGAGGAGCTTCGGGCCAGGTTGGGTGCCGGGCGTGCGGAGGAGCCCCGCAGAGATCGCAGGCCCGCAGAAGGCCTGCGGGCCGCGGACCTTCCTCCGCTTCAGCCGAGCAGCTCGAAGTCGGTGAAGTCGGCATGGTGGAAGACGATCGATTCCGGAGACCGGGGGAAGGGATCGCCCTCCTTGGAGTGGGTGGCGATGACGTGAAGCACCGCGTCGGGCACCCCTTCCGCGTGCGCCAGGGCCACGCCGGAGAAGGGATGGCGCAGGTAGCGCCCCTTCGCGCTCTTCTCCCACTTGCCTTCCTTCTCGACGTATTCCAGGAACTTCCCCACGTCGGCCAGAAGGGCGCCAGCCAGGAGAACGTCCCGGTCGAGCTGGATCCGGTCGCCATAAGCTTCCCCGAGAACATCGCACATGGCCGCGCACATCCGGGCCACCGCGCGCTTGCTCTGTCCGAAACCCACTGGACGGGCGGTGAGCAGACTGTTGGGAATGCGGTCGAGATCCTCGGGAGTGAGCCCCCCCAGCTCCAGAGCCCGCAGCCAGGTCCGTTCACAACGTCCCCGAAGATCGGGGTCGCCGATCAGCTCGAATTCGGGAACCTGCTGCCGGAGCCGTTCCAGAAGGTCGCTTTGGGATGCCATCGGAACCGGGGATCAGCCGGGATTCTAGTCCCGGAGGGGAGGGGCTGCTAGCTTGATCCTCCGTCCACCGCCCCCACTGGACATGAACGACCTCCTCCTCCTGCTCGGAAGGGCCTGCCTCAGCGCCGTTTTCCTCATGGCTGGCACCCATCACCTCATGGCCTTCGCGGCATTTACTTCCATGGTGGCAGGCAAAGGGCTGCCTCTTCCCCAGGTGGCCGCGGCCCTGGCGCTTCTGGCCCTTCTGGCCGGCGGGATCTCCCTGCTGCTCGGTTTCCGGAGCCGGCTGGGAGTCCTGGCCCTGCTCCTCTTCATGGTTCCCACCACCATCCTCTTCCATCCCTTCTGGGCTGATCCCGAGATGGGAATCGCGTTCTTCAAGAACGCCGGGCTCGTGGGCGGATTGCTGCTTCTCGGGGCCGCCGGACCCGGGAAGTTCTCGGTGGACCGCCGTCGGATCCGCTGACATGCGGTCCAGGCGGCTTCTTCTTCTCCTGGCATTTGCCGGGGCGGCCCTGCTGGTTCGCCCTCTCTTCTTCGTCCTCGCCCCGGGAATCCTCTGGGCCAACCGGCCGGCCCAGCGAAAGGGCGAAGATTTCGGGCAGAGGCTGGCGTTTGCCCTGGGAGCCTCGACCGCTTTCTGGCTGGTCCTCTTCTGGTTCCTGAAACTTTTCTCGGCCCCCTTCGTCCCAGTCACCTACGGGGTTCTCTGGGGGGTTTTGGCAGCAGCCATCCTCCAGATACTGATTCCCGTTGCAGAAGGTGAAGAAAAACTTCAAAGGAAGGAGCTGCTCCTCGGGGCCGGTCTTCTAGGGACCGTTTTGTTGCGCCTGATTCCAGCCTGGAGCCAGCTTTGTGCACCCGGTGCGGACATGTCCATGCACACCTATCTGGCCGCCCTGACGGTGAACCAGCACGGCGTGCCGGACTCCTTTGCGCCCATCCTTCCGTTTGGGGGGGTTGCCGCCTATGCACCAGGCTTCCACTGTCTTATGGCTCTGGCCGAAACCGTCGGCGGGTGCGGCCCGCTTCAGGCCGGTCTGTTCGTCTCCTGCTGGACCTATGGCCTCCTCGGCCTCGCGGTTTTCGTCTTCCTGAGGCGTTTCGCGGGCTGCCGGGCCTCCTTCCTGGGCATGCTCCTCCTCGCATTCGGGGCCCCTCATCCTCAGGAAATGTTCACATCGGGGACCAACCCGAGCATTCTTTCTCTGGCTCTGGCGATCCTGGCCGGGGCCCGTTTGCTGGAGGCCGGCAGGCGCTGGACGTTCGGGGAGATCTTCACCACCGGCCTGATTCTTGCGGCCTGCCCCCTGGCCCACTCCCTTCCGGCGGTGATCCTGGCCTACACGGCCCTGCCCCTGGGAGGGATCGCCCTTTTCCGCCTGCCCCCCGAGGCCCGCCGCCATCTCGTCCGCAACGCCTTGACCCTCCTCGCGGGCACCGTCCTTCTCCTGATCCCCTATCTGATCCATCTCGATCTGGTCGAGGTCTCCCCGGCGGAAATCCGCTGGGCGCATACCTGGCAGACGGAACACGTTTGGCCGGGCGGCTGGGCCGGGCTTCCAGCCTTCCTCTTTGCTTTCGGTGGCAAGGGTGCGCTGGGACTCTTCGCCCTTTCCGGCCTGTTCCTCCTGGTCCGCAGGGAAAGGAGGGCCAGCCTTCCCCTGGCCCTGTGCGGCATCCTTTTCCTTCTGGTCCTCAACACGCAACTCTGGTGGCTGCCACTCTCCTACGGCCTCTATCCCGACCGGGTCATGCAGGCACTGCTCGTCCCGGCTGCGGCGTTGTTTGCCCTCGCCGTCCAGAATCGTCTCGACGGGCCCTCCCGCGGACATCCCCGCCAATTCCTTCTTCCCCTGGGAGCCGTGGTCCTGGCACTGGGCACCCTCGGATTCCTGAACCACTATTTCCTGGAGGGCCGGGAGAAGCAAGGCGTCAGCTCCGCCGACGTTGCCGCATTCGCCTGGATGAAGGAGCACCTCCCAGCCGACGTCATGATCCTCAACAACTACGGGGATGCAGGACTCTGGATTCCCGCCCTCGCCCAAAAACCGGCCGTGGTGATCCACACCTCCCCATTTTTCCTGGACGAGATCCGCAGACTCCAGGAGGAAGCGCGACCCACCCACCTCTACGTGGGAAACAGAGTGGCTTACCAGGAAAAACAAGCCTACAACGCAGCCGGGCTTCCGCGCGATCTTCTCGATCCCAAACCCCTGTTTCAGAAGGAAGGGGCGGTGCTCTTCAAGGTTCGGGATCGGGATGGTGTGCGTCGATGGTTTTTGAAGTTGGCGAATATTCGGCGGGCTTGGGAGCAATACAAAGAATCTGGCTGACTTGGATGGTCATGAATCGGGGTAGAACAGGTAACCCGGGCCCTCGGGAGTCGTCTTTTCAGGGGATCGACAACCATCCTAACCCCCGGCCTCGCCGCGGAGGAGTCCGCCATGCATTTTCGTCCGCCCTGCTGTCCCCATCCCGCTTGCCCGGCCCACGGGCGCGGCCGCCGCTTCCCCTGGGTCCGGAACGGCTTCTATACCCGCCGCTGCGACGGCCGCCGGGTCCAGCGTTTCCTCTGTTTGCGCTGCGGCCGCCGCTTCTCCACCCAGTCCTTCCGGCTCGACTACCGTCTCCACCGGCCGCGCCTCCATCTTCGGTTCCTGCCGCTGCTCGTCTCCAAGGTCACCCTGCGCCAGTCGGCCCGCATCCTTGGCACGACCCGGACCACCCTGGACCGGCGGCTGCGCCTGCTCGGGGACCACTGCCGTGAATTCCAGCGATTCCTCCTGACGGAGGCGGCCCGGGGCCCGGGGCTTCACGGGGAGTTCCAGCTCGATGAACTCGAGACCTTCGAGACCGACCGCCGGCTCCAGCCGGTGACGGTGCCGGTCCTCATGGAAGCGGGCAGCTATTTCGTGCTCCATGCCGAAACCGCCCCTCTCCCCGCACGGGGGCGGCTTTCACCCCGCAAGGAGCGCCAGAAGAAGATGCGCGAAGCCCGGCTCGGGCGCAGGCGGAGCGGTTCGCGTCAAGCCGTCGAGAAGACCTTGCAGGCGCTCCGGGCGGCCGCACTTCATGGGCACATCACCTTCCTCTCCGATCGCAAGGCGAGCTACGTCGGCAGTGTGCGGCGGGTCTTTGCGGGGCGCCGGGTGCTGCACTTGCGGGTGAGCGGCAAAGCCCCGCGCACGCATGCCAACCCGCTCTTCCCGATCAACCACACGCTGGCGATGCTGCGGGACGGGATCTCGCGGCTGGTGCGCCGTTCGTGGGGGGTATCGAAGCTTCGGGAGCGGCTGGGCCTGCACCTCTGGATCTGGATCGTGTACCGGAACTACCTGCGGGGGGTGACGGTGAAGGCCCCGCGGACGACCCCGGCGATGATCCAGAGGGTCACGGGGAGAAGGTGGAGCTGGCGGGAGGTGACCCGGGTCCGCTATCCTTTCTTCCAACCCCTCCTTGACCACTAAAGTGAACCAGCTTCAAATTGTCCTCCTCGCCACAACCGCCTGCGCCCCCCTTTCCCACCCTGAATGGACCACGGATGCGGACCGCGTCCTGGGGGCCTATCAGGATCCCGTCGTGACGGTCCCGATCCATCTCCTTCCCGGGGATTTCGTGGATCCGCGGGCCCTTGGGGACGAATCCCATGCCGGTAACAAGGTCGGGGACATCGACGAAAGCCGGCTTCCCTATCTGGCGGTCTTCTGGAAGCGAGGCGAGGCCCCTCCTTATGGGGTTCTCGGCGAGCAGGGCACCGTCCGGGTGCGTTTCCTCGGTTTGAAGCGCAGGGATGCCCCGTCAGGGGATCCGTCGATCGAGGCTGTCTTCCGTGTGCTCCACCCGGTCCCCTTCCGACTCACCCTCCAGGCGGGAGGTCCAGGCCAGGAGCACGAACTCGGGGAGGCCCGGTCGGAACGCTGGGGTTCGGGGCTCTTCTACGCAGAGATCGCGGTTCCTCTGCCAGATAACCGGCTGCAGGGCTACGAACACCTCCGCGGGATCCTGACGGAAGAGGGGAATTCCTGGACGGTGACGACCAGGACGGAACTGGTCCCCTACTCCGCCGGGCGGTAGAGAAGGGCGACGTGCGGATCGATCTGGGGGGTCCGGATGGGCCCGTCGTCCAGCGGAATGGTGGTCACCGACTCCTCGATTCTTACGGTCTTTTCGCGGGCCTTGCCGTGCGCGTCCGTCCACCCGATCGTCAGGGGAAAACGAAAAGGTCTTTCCTTCCCGGCTTGGGTGACGATCACACTGTCGGGTTTCCACTCGAAGGCGAGTTCCGGACAACCGGGGCGGTCGAGCCATTGCCGGAAGAACCAGCCGAGCGGCTGGCCAGACGCCCGTTCCATGGCCCCTTGAAGCTTGACGGAGGTGACCACATGGTTGCGGTTTTCCTGGTAGTAGGCCCGGAGCCCCTCGAAGAAGGCCTTGTCCCCGACTTCTTGGCGCAGCATGTGGAGCACCCAGGCGCCCTTCGGGTAGGCGTTGCTGTTCAGAACCTCAACCGGTTTGGAGAACTTCCTCCAACGGACCGGGAGGGTGCGCCCTTCCAGGGAATGAAGCCACTGCGAACGGAGTTGGTCCATGCTGGACTCCAGGGCGGGGCCGCCGGTCTGGGAATCGAGCCAGGGCCCCAGATAGGACGCGAAACCCTCGGAAAGCCAGATCTCATCCCAGTTCCGATAGCCGACTGCGTCTCCGAACCATTGGTGGGCGAATTCGTGGGCCAGCACGGGGATGCCGAAACGGTCGCGGTCGAAGATGGGCTCCATCACGAAGGTGTTTCCGGCGTTCTCCATGCCCCCCCAGCGGGTGGGGACCTGCACGATGCAGTAGCGCGCATAGGAATAAGGCCCGAAGGTCTTCTCCATGATGTGCAGCCATTCCGCATGATGGACCAGCCCGCGATGGGCGCGGGGGAGATCCTGGCGATAGACCCGGTGCGGGATCAACCGTGGATCACCGTCCTCTTTCAGCTCTGCGAAGGGCGAGACGGCGAAGGCCAGCAAATAGGTCGGAAGTGGCGCCTCGGTGGCGAAGGTGCGTGAATCCATCCCTTCGGCCACAGACCCTGCTCCGGCATCCGTTGCCTTCTCCGTCACCTCCTTTCCCGAACCGATCGCGTCCAAGCCCTGCGGGTAGGTCAGGGTCAGGCGGAACCGGGCCCGGTCTTCGGGGGCATCTTCCGAGGGGAGCCAGCCACGCGCCCGGATGGGGAAGTGGTCGGTGAAGACGCACGGTTTCCCATAGCGGGTCTTGAAGAAGTAGAGCCCGTCGGGGGGAGAGCCCTGGATGCGCGCCTGGAAGTGAACCTTCTCCCCCGCGGGCACCTTCCCGGGAAGCCGGACCCGAAGGAGATCCCCCTCCCGATCCGCACGAAGCGGCTTCCCCTCGGCCGAGGAGAAGCTCACCTGCCAATCCTTCCCCGCCAGGGAATCGAGCCGCACCGCTTCCAGGTCCCCCATCGCCCGGAAGGTGTAGAGGATGGTCCCCTCCAGCCGTCCTGTCTCGGGGTGCAGGATCAGGGAAATATCGTATTCCAGAGCGTCGGCCTCGGGGTAGCCATGGAAGACCGCGACGCCTTCCTGGAACAGGGGCAGAACGAAGAGCAGCAGGAAGGCCATCACTGTTCTTTTTCCGGTTCCTCTCCCTGGACGTAACCAAGTTCCTCCAGGGCCTGTCTTTCCTGAGGCGTCATCTCCACCGCTCCGGGACGACCGGGGGGCAGCTTCTGTTCGAGTCTTTCCAGAATGCGTTTCATTTGTTTGACCTTATCCGGCATCTCGGGGGCCAGGTTCTTCTCCTCGCCCTGGTCCAGATCGTAAAGGAACGGACCCCCCGGATGATCCACCCATTCCCAGTACTTCCAGCGCCCGGCAAGAAACCCCCTCTTCCGGTGGTCTTCGAAAGTCCCATCGGCAAGCTTCGTGCGAAGCTGGTTCTCGAAGGCCTCCATGTAGACCCCGTCCCTGAAGAACCCTCCGGCATCCCAGGGCTCTCTCCGCACAAGCGGGAGCAGGCTCCTGCCCTGGGCGCCGGGGAGCGGCACCAGCCCCGCCGCTTCGCAAAGGGTGGGAGCGACATCGACGTGGGAAACCGGCTCTCCGATCCGCATCCCGGCGTGGGCACTTCCAGGAAGACGAAGCATCCCCACAACGTGCTGGGTCGCTTGCAGCAGGCTCGGCTGGTGTTCGTTGAGGAACCCCCCTTCTCCGAAGCAATGGCCGTGATCGGAGGTGACGAACACCACCGTGTGGGTCAGTCCGGGATCGCGGGCCTCGAGAATCTTCATGAGGTCCCCGAAATCCTGGTCCACCCCCATGATCTCGCCACGGTAGAGGGTGAGATCCTCGCCGCAATGGACCGGATCGGCGGCCGCCGGCCGGGCGCCTGTCGCCAGCGCACGGGCTTTCGAAAGGAACGGCTCCCGGGGCTTGTAAGGCTTGTGGGCATCGAAGAAGTGGACCCACAGGAAGAAGGGATCTGAAAGCTTTGCGAGAAGGCCCTGCGCCCGCTTCACCACCTCGGGGCCCTTGACCCGTACCGGGTAGGCGTCGTGGAAGAACTGGAAACCGTGCTCGAAACCGTAGACGGAACTCACCGGCCGCGCGGCCACCACCGCTCCCGTGCTCCAGCCCGCATCCGTGAAGGCCTGGGCCAGGCGCGGAGCCCGGGGATCGATTGCCGAGGCTCCGTTGGAGCGCAGCCCGTGGGAGGGGGGCGCCAGGCCGGTGAGGAGCGTGGCGTGGCTCGGCCCCGTCACGGGAGCCAGGGCGGTCATCCGGTCGAAGACCACGCTGTCGGCCGAGAAGGCGTCAAGATGCGGGGTCTCGATCCCCGTGCCGCCATAAACCGGCAGGAGGTCGGCCCGCACCGTGTCCAGGGTGACCAGGACCACGTTGGGGCGGGAGGAGTCCCCAGAGCCGCCCGGCGCGGAAGCCCGGCCGCAGGCGCCGGCGAGAAGCCCAAGGGCCCCGAAGAGAGCGAGCCTAGGGATGCTCCTCATCTTCCGTCCCCCCGAGGTAGCCGAGTTCGGCGAAGGCCTTCCACTCCTCGGCCGTGATCTCGACCGGGACGGGCTCCACCACCGGAATCATGCGGCGCTCCTGCGCCAGGATCATCTTCAACTCCTTCAATTCTTCCGGACGGTCTCCGGAAAGATCCGTGCTTTCTCCTCGATCCATCGCATAGAGACGGACCCGGGGATTCTTTTCCGCGGTCCAGGCGAAATACTTCCACTCCGGAGTGCGCAAACCCACCTTGCGGTCGTCGCGGATTTTGGCCCCCTCCTTGTCGTACTCGACGAGGTTGCGAGCAAAAGCCTCCATGTAGAAACCCCGGCGGAAGAAGGTCCGCGCGGGCACCGGTCCCGTCCCCCGGGCGGGATCGAGCAGACTGACCCCCTGCGAACCCGGAAGCGATTCGAGCCCCGCCAGGGCCAGCAGCGTGGGTTCCACGTCGACGTGGGCGACCAGATCGGGAAAGCGCCGGCCGGCGGCCTGGTCGCCGGGCAGATGCAGGATGCAGGGGACATGCTGGGTGGCCTCGAGAAGGCTGGGGGAATGCTTTTCCAGCCCATGCTCGCCGAAACATTCCCCGTGATCGGCGGTGAGCAGGATCGCCGTATGGGCAAGGCCCGGATCCCGTGCCTCGAGATCCCCGAGGAACCGCCCCAGGAGGTCATCCAGCTCCATGATCTCGGCCCGGTAGCGGGTCATGGATTCCCCCAGACGATCGGGATCGGCCGCTGCCGGCTGCGCCCCGGCGGCCAGGCCCTGCGCACGCGACAAGTAGGGCTCCTTCGGATCGTAGGGACGGTGGGCATCGTAGAAATGGACCCACAAGAAGAAAGGCCGATCCTCCTTGTCCAGGAATCCCTCGGCACGCTCGAGCACCTTGCTCCCCGGAATCTGGGGCTCCGATTCGTCCAGGCCGCGGAACTTGCGGAAGAACCAGAAGCGCAGCAGGCTGAAATGCCGGGAGAAGGTCTTCACAAAGAGCCGGAAGTGATCGTTCTGGAGGCGGTCGTCGTAGAGGCGGAAACCTTTCTCGAAACCCGCCTTGCGCCAAAGGACCTCGCTGGCCACGAAGGCGGCGGTGTCCCAGCCTGCATCCCGGAAAGCTTCCGGAACCCTGGGGACTTCCGGGGAGATCGCCTGGATTGCATTGTCGTGCAGTCCATGGGAAGGCGGCACAACCCCGGTGAGCAGCGTCGCATGACTGGGAGCCGTGATGGAGGCCTCGGCGGTCATCTGGTCGAATACCACGCTGCGCGCCGCAAAGGCGTCGAGATGGGGCGTCTCCAGCCCTGTGCCCCCATAAAGCGGCAGGACATCGGCACGCACCGTGTCCCAGGTGATGAGCACAACGTTGTTCGCACCCGCCGGAGCGGACCGGGCCGGGCCCTCCCCCTGGTAAGGCGCCTTTGCGGTTTCCAGCCACCGCAGGGAAAACCCGGCTGCCGCGGCGAAAAGAAGCAGGAAGAACCCCACCACCGCCCGCCCGGCACGCACCGTGCCGAGTCCGCGCAACGAGACGAGCACCAGCCCGGCCGTCAAGGCGCCGATCGAAGGGAGCAGGTTCTCCCGGATCTCGGGCCGGTTGCGAAGAACCATCCAGGCCAGGGCGCCCAGAGCGCCGGCGGCGGGCAGTCCGGCCCGCGCCCCGCGCAAAGCCCCCACCCGGCCCTGCAGCCAGGCTCCGCTCCAGCCGAGAAGGAGCCCCAGCATCCCATTGAAGGCCAGCGGAACCAGGAAGAAGATCGGGAGAAGAAGCGGGGTGCCGCGCACGGCCCGGGGCAGGGGCAGATCCTGAAGGATCTCGAAGATCCCGACGGCCAGGCCGCAGCGCACTCCGAAAGAGCCGGCACTGCGGCGAACAACGGGCGTTGCGGAAACGGGGGCGGGGGAAGCAGGATTCACGATCCTTTTCGCCCCCTTCCCGCGTAGCCAAGCTGGTCGAGGATCCGCAGGTCGCCCGGAGTGAAGGGCAGGGTTGTATCGGCCGCCCGGGGAAGCGTGGCCAGGGTCTGCTCGAGAAGCTTCTTCATCCGTTCAAGCTGATCCGGTTTCTCCGCAGAGAGGTCTTCCTTTTCCCCGCGCGCCATTTCGAAAAGCCGCTGCTCGTGGCCTTCGCGGGGATGCACCCACTCCCAGAACTTCCATGCCGGAGTCCGCAGGCCGATCTTGCGGTCATCCTGCGGAACGCCTCCCGGCCCCGGCAGACGGAAATGCCTTTGAAATGCTTCCAACAGGAATCCTTCCCTGAAAAAGGTCCGCTCCGGAAGAGGAGAATCCCCCACGGCCAGGCCCATCAGGCTCACTCCTTGCTGCGCGGAAGGCGGCTGGACTCCTGCGGCCTCGCAAAGGGTGGGAAGCACGTCGACCTGGCAGACCGGCTCGGAGAACCTCCCTCCGGCACCTGCGTTCCCGGGGAGATGGAGAACGGCGGGAATGTGCTGGGTGGCCTCGAGCAGGCTGGCCAGACGCCCGCCTCCTTCCTGCGCCTCACCGAAGGTCTCTCCATGATCGGAAGTCAAGAAGACCGCCGTGTGTTCAAGGCCGGGGTCTGTTCCTTCAAGGCTCTGGAGCAGGCCCCCAAGCAGTTCATCGAGCTGCATCATCCCGCCCCGGTAGGCGGTCATGTCGTCCTGACAGCAGGCCGGGTCGGCGGGGGGCGGGGAAGCCTCTCCTGCGAGTTCCCGGGCCCGTGAAGCGAAACGGGGGGCAGGCCGGCATGGGGCATGCGCGTCGAAAAAATGCACCCAGAGGAAGAAGGGGTTTCGGGTTCCAGAGAGGAATTCCCGGGCGCGGTCGAGCACAACTTCGCCCGGGACCCGTGCAAGCCCGGTCTCCGGGAGCGGCTGGAAGCGAAGCAGCAGCAGGCGGATCAGGTTCCTCTTTCCGGGGATCAATGGAAGCATCTTGCGGACCCGTTCCCGGGGCATGCGGTCGTCGTAGATCCGGAATCCACGGGAAAAACCGTAGCGGGAATCGAGAGGTTTCGCCGCCACGAAAGCCGCGGTATCGAAGCCGGATTCCTGCAACACCGAAGCCAGAGTGGTCACATCGGGTGCCATCCGGGAGGTGATATTGGAGCGCAGACCATGGGACAGGGGCACCAGCCCCGTCAGGAGGGTGGCGTGACCGGGGCCGGTAAGCGGCGTCACCGCCGTCATCGAATCGAAGACGGCACCGTGCGAGGCGAAATCGTCCAGCACCGGCGTTTCCAGACCCCGCCCGCCATAGAGCGGAAGCACGTCGGCTCGAACGGCATCCCAGGTCACAAGGACCACGTTGGCATGCCGGCCCCCTGGAGGAAGGGGAGGCTCCGGCCGCCGGACGGGATCCCTTTCCGTCAGGAGCCAGGCTCCGGTGAAAACCGCTCCGCAAAGAACCAAGGGCCAGGCCGCCCGGGAAACGATCTTCTCGCCGCCCCGGCGGGAGAAGGGCGCCCCGAAGGCGAGAAAGAGCCCCAGCCCGAACAGGGGAAAGGCCAGGAACCAGGACATGGGGAGGTCGGGAAGGAAAGCGGGCGCCTCGAACCCCGCGATGGCGAGCAGACCCAGGACGGGAACGGCGCGGCGCAAGCTGCGGTGGGCGAAACCGGCCATCCAGCCGGCAACCCCGAGGGCCCATCCCGCCAGGCCGTAGAAGGTCAGGGGGAGGAGGAACAGCAGAGCGACGACGGGAAGATCCTGCACCTCCCTCAAGTGCGTGGGAAGAACCAATCCGATCTGAAAGAGGGCCAGGGCCAGTCCGCAGCGCATGCCGAAGGCCGGAGCCGAAGGATCAGGGCTTTTTTTCGGCAGCATCGTCCTCTTCCCCCTGGATGTAACCGAGCTGGGCGAGGGAATCCTTGTCCCCCGGAGTGAGTTCCTGGCGGTGGATCCTCCGGGGCATGCGTTCCTCATAACGCGAGAGAATCCCCTCGAACCGGGCCACCAGATCGGGTCGTTCCCCGGAGTAGTCCTTTTCCTCTCCCTCGGGCACGTGAAAGAGCTTCACCTCGTCGGATCCCACAAACTTCCAGAATTTCCATTCCGGAGTGCGCAGGCCGATCTTACGGTCGTCATGGTCCTTGCGGTGAAGGCGGTCCTGGTAGGCCTCCATGTAGAAACCGTCCTGGTACCACGCACGCGGGCCGGGAGGTTTCCCGAGAGCAAGGGGAAGCAGGCTCTGCCCTTGGTTCCCCGGCAGGCGCGGAAGCTCCGCAAGATCCCCAAGGGTCGCCGCCACGTCGATCTGGTCGACCATGGCGGAGACGCGTTTGCCGGCTCCCTTGCCCCCGGGAAGATGCAGCACGGCGGGAATGTGCTGAGTGGCATCGAAAAGGCTGGGTATGTGGGTGTTGATCAGCCCGCCCTCGCCGAAGCAGTGCCCGTGATCGGCCGTGAGGTAGAACGCGGTCCGGGAAAGATGGGGGTCCTGCTTTTCCAGCATTCCGAGGAGATCCCCCAGCATGGAATCCAGTTCCATGAGCTCGCCCCGGTAGAGCGTCATCTGCCGGCCGCAGTTCTCGGGGTCGGCGGGCGGCGGCCAGGCATCCTCGGCAAGTTCCAGGCAGCGGCTGCGGAAGGGTTCTTCAGGGGTATGCGGGCCGTGGGCGTCGAACAGATGAACCCAGAGGAAGAAGGGCCGCCTGGCATCCTCCAAATACCTGGCCACCCGCGGAATGACCATCGAGCCCGGGATGGCGGCGGTGGCATTCTGTTTGAACCAAAGGGCCACCACCCGCAGGAAGGTGAACTCCATCGGCCCCATTTCCGCCAGCCCTTCCAGGCGGTCGCGGTAAAGCCGGTCGTCGTAGATCCTGAATCCGCGCCGGAATCCGAACTTCCCCTTGACCGGATAGCCGGAAACGAAGGCGGCTGTGTCGTAGCCGGCGTCACGAAATGACTGGGCGATGCCGGGGACGGAGGGGTCGATCCCGGTCGTTCCGTTGGAACGCAGGCCGTGGGAAGGTGGCACCACCCCCGAGAGGAGGGAGGCATGCGTGGGGCCGGTGATGGGAGCCACCGCGAACATGTTCTCGAAGACCACGCTCTGAGCCGCCAGCTTCTCGAGGTTGGGCATCTCCAGCCCCCGGCCGCCATAGAGGGGAAGAACGTCGGCCCGCACGGTGTCCCATGTGAGCAGAACCACGCTCGGCCGTGAGGGATCGGCGGTGGGAGAAGCGGGAACCCCCAGGGATGGATCCCGTTCGGTGCCCATCCATACAGAGACTCCCCCGGCGGCCAGGAGAATGACGACGCCGCCCGCCGCCCGAAACGCCTTGGCAGCCCCCTTTCGGCGCGGGGCGGCAAGGATGGCCAGTGCCACCCCAAGCCCCCCCCCCGCCATGGCGGGGAGCGCGGTGCGGTCGAGATGCCCTCCTGGCCCCAGGTTGCGAACGACGTCGAGGACCATCACTCCAGCCGCGACGATTCCGGGAAGAAGAAGCAACAAGCTCCTAAAACGGGGAATCCGGCGGCCGAGCCAGCCTGCCAGCGCTCCGGCGGCGGCCCCCAGAAGGAGATAAACCCCCAGGGGCAGAAGGAAGAAGAGCGCCCGGCGCAGCGGTTCCTCCAGAGCCGGGAAACGCACCGGCAGGGCCAGCCCGATCTCGAAGAGGGCCAGCACAAGCCCGCAACGCATGCCCAGAGTTGCGGGGGAGGCCGGGAACGGTTCCTTTTTCAATGCGTGTCCAGGAAGGAGAGGTTCAACCGGCCGGGGTCACCCCCGCGCGGCAGCGTTCCAGAACGGTCCGCACCAGCTTCTCGATGCCTTCGGCCGCCTCCCGGATCGAACCCGCCAGCATGTAGGCCGGCGTGGAAACCACGTTGCGACCTTCGTCGATATGGATATCACCCACCGGACAGGCCACGTGCTTGACCCCCATTTTCTCGAGGGCGGCCGCGGTTTCCTGGTCGTTCCCGATGGTGAGCTCCACACGCCCGCCTGCGGCCTTCACCACCGCGGCGACGACGGCGGGACTGATGCAGATGGCTCCGACCGGCTTGCCGGCTTCCAGCATTTCTCCGAGGATGCGGGCAACCTGCGGTTCGGCTGCGCAGCCGGGTCCTCGGGCGGCGAAATCACAGAGGTTCTTGGCCGCACCAAACCCCCCCGGAAAGATCAGGGCATCGATCTCCTTTGCGCGCACCTCCGAAGCGGGCCGGATCTTCCCGCGGGCGATGCGGGCCGATTCCACCAGGACGTTGCGGCTCTCCCCCTCCGCAGGCCTGCCCGTCTTATGGTCGACCACGTGCATCTGCTCCACGTCGGGGGCGAAGCAATCGGCTTCCGCTCCGGCCCGATCCAGGGCCAGAAGGACCAGCACAGCCTCATGGATCTCCGTTCCATCGAAGACTCCGCAACCGGAAAGACAGACTCCTACACGCGCCATGGACGGTTCCTCCTCTGAACCCTCATTCTACGACCCGTCTTCGGTTTCCGGGCCTCCATCTTCTCCGGCAAGCTCGGCATGCAGAGGCTGGAGCACCAGGTCGCCCGCCAATCGCCCCTGGCAGGCCAGCCGGATCCCAGGCCCCAGACCCATCGCTTCCAGGGTGCCCGCCTCCAGCGGACTGGGAGGGAGCAATCCGTTCTCCGTCCCCGCGAGGACCTCCACCGCGCAGAGGCCGCACTTCGAACTCTGGCACCCGAAGGGGAGCGGCATGCCATGATCCAGGGCGGCGTCCAGAAGCGTGCCGGAAGCGGGAACCTCGATCTCCCGTCCGTCGGGTTCCCGGCGGATGCGCACCATCACGAAGCCTCCCCCCTGGCGGGGGGCCAGGCCGCCCGAAGGCGCTCCACCGGCCGGCCGCCCAGCAGGTGCTGCTCCACGATCTCGCAGGCGTCGGCAGCGGAAAAACCCGCGTACCAGACGTTGTCCGGCCAGACGACGCAGTGCGGCCCGCCCTCGCAAGCTCCCAGACAGGTGCTGCCCACCGCACGAAAGCGGTGCTTGAGGCGGCGTTGCTTGAGTTCCCGCTGCAGGGCGTCCAGAAAGGCTGCGCCTCCGCCGGGAGTGCACGACTCCCGTTCCGGAGGGCGTTCGTTCTGGCAGACCACGATCATCTTTTCGAGAGGCCGCGGCATGCCGGACCAGTCTACCAGGGGGGCGGCTCCGATCCGGGAGGGGGCGGAGAAGCCCGCCAGGCAACACCGGCCTGCCCGCGCTCCCGGAAGCGATCCCGGAAACGGAAGACCTGGAGGACGTAGTCCCACGGGGAGGGCTTCCGCGCCTGAAGCCGGGCCAGCCAGAGATCGGCTCCTCCGGCGGAATCGATTTCGTCCTGCACACGCCGGGGCCCCAGGCGGTAGGAGAGAAGGGCCAGTTCGATCCGGCCCCCCCAGCGATCGAGCAGCTCCCTCAGGTAGAGGGCGCCCAGGCGGAGGTTGGTGCGGGGATCGGAAAGGGAGCCCTCCACCCGGTGGCGGCGGGCCACCTCCGCAGCGGTTGCGGGCATGAGCTGGCAAAGCCCCACCGCCCCCAGGGAAGAAACGGCAGCCGGGCGGCCGCGGCTTTCGGCATAAACGAGCCCGGCCAGCAGAAAGGAATCCCGGAGCCCGGCTTCCCTCGCAGCGTTGCGGATGGAGGGGGCCCACTCTTCCACCGCAAGGACCCCGTCGCAGCCGCGCTGCAGGAGAATCCCCGCGGCGGTCAGGCTCAAAAGGATGACCAAAAAAAGAGTCAGCCGCGATCGTTGAGCCATTGATGCCAGGAGGCGGCGAGGTTGCGAACCACAGCCTTGGGGGTGCGCCCCTGGATTGCAGGTCCATCCACTCCAGTGAGGCGCTGCAGATGGTATGCGGCGGCGGGATGCAGGTGGGCAGGCCCTTCTTCGAGGACCTTGAGCAGCGCCTCGACGCTGGCGGCCCGCGAAGCGGGATCGTCGTCCAGGAATCCCTCCGGAATCACCCAGCCGAGATCGACGGCCTCCCGATTGAACCAGAGGCGAGGATCCTCGCCGCCATGCTGGCGCCACCAGGCGGCGTAGTTGCCCGCGGGATCGGGCATCTGCCGGAAATCGACGCACAAGCAGTAGACCAGGGCGTCGAGGAGTTCTTCGTCATGGGGCGTATCCGGCAACAAGGAGATCAGTTCCGGGGAAGCGGCGGGATCCCCAAGGGCCCCGAGCCGCAAGGCGGCCCGCCGGACGACCAGCTTGTCCTGGGAGAGCAGGTGCGGCCGGAGGACCTGGCGCGCGGCCTCCGCACCGCGCCCGGAAAGGGACCGCAGAAAGCTGACCTCCAGGGGAGTACCGGCATAGACGGGGAAGAGTTCCTGGAAAGCGGGGCCCACGTCCTGCCCGGACAGCTTGCCCAGGGCCCGAATGGCGGCCAGCCGGATGGCGGAATCCGGATCGCGCGAAGCAGACAGGACCACCGCCAGCCCCTGGGGATCACCGATCTCCCCCAGGGCCCAAAGGGCTTCCCGGCGGACGTCCTTGGACAAGGTGGGTCCGGCCAGCGGGAGGAGGCTGGGGAGCACGGAAGGATCCTCCTGCTCCCCCAGGGAACGCACGGCCATGCGGACCACCAGCGGGTTGGAATCCTTCAGGGCCGTCAGAAGCGCGCTGCGTCCCTTGGATCCCGCGCGGCCCAGGGCGCGGGCCGCAGCCACGCGCACCGCCAGGTGAGGATCCTTCAGGCAATCGCTGCAGACCGCGGCTCCAAGCCGGGAAAGCCCTTCGAGGAGCAGATCTGAACGCAACGGTTCCTTCAACGGCTCGGCCGCCTGGAGCAGAGCAGGGGTCAGTGCGGAATCGGGCTCCCGCAGACCGGCCCGGAGAACCGTTTCGGCGACTTCAGGATGGGCGGCCCGGGCGGGAAGCTCCTCCAGGAATTCCCGCGCGAGATCGAGGTCCCAGCGACCCTCGAGGCCCGGATAGGCCGCCAGGGTTGCCGACCAGGAACGCAGGGACTCGTCGTCCATGGGGGCCAGGTTGCCGCGCGTCATGGAGACCATCAGAGCTTCCCGCTCCGCTTTCGTGGCGGCATCCCAGCGGTCGAGATGGTCGAGCACGAACTTCGAGCGGGCGGGTTCCTGTCCCTCCGGCGCAAGAAGCTCCCATTGGGTGGTCTGCCACAAGGCCTCCAGTCTTTCCAGCAACGGATTCAGCCAGGGAAGATTCGATCCGCCGCGGAAAAGGAACCGCTTGCGCCGGCGGCCGACGTGGATTTCGATTTCGCTGGAGACCGGATCGCCGAACGGCCCGTAGGTTCCCGGAAGGACCGACGAATCGAGCAGTTGGTCGGCTTCCAGCAGGGCGAAGAGTTCCTTTCCGTTGCGGGGCCCGAGAACCCGCAGGGAACCTGAAGCTTCCTCCAGCCCGGCTTCCTTCCCTCCCATCCTGCGCCACCCCCCCTCCCCGCTCCGCCAGGAGACCTGCAAGCGGGCAAGATCGCCGGGAGAAACGGAAAGAGCCGCCCGGACCGCCCGAAAATGGCCATGGTTCTGCGCAAACCAGTCCACCCAGAGCCCGGGCTGTTTCTCGTCGAACTCCTCGCCGCTGATCCGGGAAAGACTCTTTTCCGCCAGGGGTGCCAGACGGGAGAAATGCGGAAAGTAGGTCACCCCGCCCACGGCGCGGACCAATGCAAAGGGAACCTCTTCGTCGAGGTATTCGAACCCTCCCGCCCGCGGGGATCGGAACCCGAACTCGGCCAGGCAGGCGGCGGCAGTGCCGCTGAGAAAGGGATCGGGTTCGGCCAGAGCGGCTTTGAGACCCGGCTCCAGGTCCTCGGTGATGAGGAGCCGATCGGAAAAACCCTGCTGGACGAGGAGCGCCCAGAGGAGGTAGCCCAGTTCGGGGCCCGGGGCAGCCGCCAGGATCTCCTTTTTCAGGAAAGCCGTTTCCTCGGGCCGCCCCGCGCCGGCCAGCCCTTCCGCGGCGGCAAAGGCGACCTCCATCGACTCGTCCATGAGGGCCGAGCGCAGGGCGGGGCGGACCCCCTCTTCCCCGGGTTGGTCGGCAAGCAGCCGCGCGGCCCGAATCCGCGTGTCGGCATCCCGCCCGTAGCGGACGAGCTGCAACAACGGCCGCACGTGTTCCGGGCGCGGCATGCGCGCAAGCCGCGATTCCGCCAGGCCCCGCACGTTGCGGGTGGGATGCTGGAGGAGACGGACGGCGTCGGCAGGCAGCCAGCCGCCGTTGAGGCGCAGCGCGGTTTCGAGACAGTCCCCGGCAGTTTCGGGGTCGCCCACGCCGGAAGCCGCTTCGACCAGGCCGGGGGCATCCTCGACTTTGCCCACGAACTCGAGCAGCCGGGCCGCCAGGCGGACGGTCGGGGCCCGGGGGGAGTCGAGCCCCTTCCGGGCTGTCTCCCGGGTGCGCAACCCATAGCTCCGCAGTTCGTCGAGGGCCGCGCGGTACTCGGTTTCCGTGGGCTTTTCGAGGGCTTCGAACCGGATGAAGGCCGCCACGATGCGGTCGTAGGGGGGTGCCCCCCACATGGGGGCCGGCGCCTGGGCCTCCTTCTTCTTCTCCGCGGAGGGGGACTGGGGCGCGGCCAGAGGCGCTTGGGGAGGAGCGGGAAGAGTCAGCCGCCCGTGGTGCCTCCCCTGCGGGGAAGGAGCGGGAGTCCCGGCCTGCCGGGCGCGAAGCGGGGGGCCCGGAAGAACGAGCAGGGTCAGGCAGACGAGCGGGAGGCGGGGCACAGGGGGGGGCGCAGCGGCAGCCGGGGGAAACGGGGGCGGGGCGGGCAAGCTGCCCCACCAGGGTATCCGATGGCCGCTTCTCCCTCCCTAGTCGCCTGGCGGGGCGAGGAAACGCCCGACCTGGGCGCTGGAGAGGGCCTCGACGAGGTCCTGGTCCCGGACCGGGTCGAAGAAGGAGAAGCCGGTCCGGCCGTGCTGGCGCAGTCCGCGCAGGGCGCCCGGCCCGCGCTCCCGCAGGTCGGCGGCGGCCACCGCGAACCCGTCCGTGCAGCTCTCCAGAAGCCGCAGGCGGGCGAGTCCCTCCCCCTGTCCGAGCAGCCAGCACTCCCCTTCGCCGGCCTCCGGACCGCGCGCCAGGCGGCCGCGGAGCTGGTGCAGGCTGGCGAGCCCCAGCCGGTGGGCATCCAGCACGAACATCCGCGGGACGGCGGGGACATCGAGGCCGACTTCGACCACCGTGGTGCCGAAAAGGATGCGCAGCTCACGGCGGGCGAAAGCCTCCACAACGGCCTGCACCTCGGCACCGGGGAGACGCCCGCAGACCAGCCCGGCCGGGATCCCCTTCCACGGGCCGCGGAGCAGGGCCCGTGCGCGGACAAGCAGACCATCGGGGCCGTCGATGCGCGGCACCACCACGAAGGCGCGCTCCCCCTGCCGGAACGCCGCACCCGCCTGGCGCGCGAGGCGCGGCCACTCTTGCATGGACGCCACACACGTGCGCACCCTCCCCGCCCCGCCGGGACGCGCGCGCAGCTCCAAGGGCTGGAGCGCACCGTAGCGCGCCCAGGCCAGAGTGCGCGGAATCGGGGTGGCGGTCATGGTGAGGACGTGCGGGCTGCGCCCCTTGGCCACCAGGGTTCCCTTTTGGCGCACCCCGAAGCGGTGCTGTTCGTCGAAGACCACCAGGGCGAGGTCGGCGAAGCGGACCGCAGGCCCGAAAAGAGCGTGAGTGCCGATCGCAACGCGGGTCTCGCCGCGGGAAAGCCGCTTCAAGACTTCGCGCCGTTCGGCCGCGGCGTCGTCTCCCAGGAGTCCATCCACCTTCAGCTGCGAGCCCCGCAGCCAGTGCCGGAAGGTCCGCAGGTGCTGGCGGGCCAGGATCTCGGTGGGCGCCAGAAGCGCCGCCTGGCCGCCTTCGGCCGCCACCGCCAGAGAGAGCGCGAAGGCCACGGCGGTCTTGCCGCTGCCCACCTCCCCGTGGAGCAGGCGCCGCATGGGCTTCCCGCTGTGCAGATCGGCCCGCAGGCAGGCCAGGGCATGTTCCTGGTCGGGGGTGAACTCGAAGGGGATGCGGGCCCGGATGCGTTTCCAGATGTGCTGGTCACGGGCCCGCAGCGGGGAGGCCGGAAACCGGCGCCGGCGGCGGCGGGCTTCCAGAGCCAGGACCTCCCCCCAGGCCAGGCGCCGGGCGGCATCCCGGGAGGACGCCGCGTCCGGAGGGTGGTGAAGATCGTGGAGGGCCTTGGAAAGCTCGGGAACACCGGCCAACCGCAACAGGGCGGGCGGCAGGAGTTCGGGGATCTCCAGGTGGAGCGCGAACGCGGCTTCCAACGCGCGGGGAAGCAGCCCGGGGGAAACCCCCTCGGGACAGGGATAGACCGGGACCAGCCCGCGCCCGGCCTTCCTGCCCGCATCCACCACGCGCGGAGAGAGAAGCACGGGGCCCTTCTTCAGGGACACCCGCCCCTCCAGAACGACCTTCCGGCCGGCGGGAAAGTTCGTCTTCATCCACGGTTGGTTGAAGAACAGGGCTTCCAGACGGCCGGCCTCATCTTCGAGGCGCACGCGCAGGAGGCTCCGCCGTCCCCGCCGCCAGAGGGTGACACCGCGCACGGCCACGGCAATCCGCACCCGCTCCCCATCCTGGAGACCGTCCGCGGTGGCATCGCGGGGCGGGGGCTGGTAGCGCCGGGGCGGAATGCGAAGAAGCTCCCCCACCGTGCGAACGCCGAAGGCGGCCTCCAAAAGGGCCGCCCGGCGCGGGCCGATGCCCTTCAGGACGGTAAGGGGTGAAGAGACGTCCGCTTGCGGAGGGCCGGAGGGGGCGGGCCGGACGGCGGTCTTTCCCATCAGCCGGCGCAGGCTTCCAGCCGCCGTTCGAGCCCGGCAAGGAAGCCGTCCATGCCGAAGAGGGAACGGGCGTGGATCGCGCCCCGCATGGCCCGCCTCCGCAGGGCAGCGTCGTTTTCGAGCAGCCGTTTCAGGGCCGCGGCGACGGTGGCCGGCTGGAGAGGATCGACCGTCCAGCCTCCTCCGGTGCGCTGGACGATCTCGGCCGGTCCGCCGTGATCGGAGGCCAGCAGGGGGGTTTCGAGCAGGAGGGCCTCCACCGCCGCCAGCCCGAAGGGCTCGCAAAGCGGAAGAAAGAGGCACAGCCGGGCCGCCCGAAGGAGTTGCCGCGCCCGGGGGTCGGGGAGGAAACCGTGCAGGCGCACCCGCCCTCCCAGGCCCCAGGCGCGCACGAGATCCTGGAAGAGGGGGGCGTCGGAACCCGCACCCCAGACCTCGAACGGCACCTCTGCCAGGGCACCGCAGCGTTCCAGTTCCCGGGCCGCCGCCAGGATGCCATGGAGGTTTTTCTTCGGGTTTCCGCCGGCGACCACCGCAATGCCACGGCGCACGGCGGCCGGTTCCCCGGCCGCGGGGAAGGGCACTCCCAAATCGAGCGCCTCCGGCCTCCGCCGGAAGGCCTTTTCGAAGCTGTGCGCGTTGTAGCGCGACTGGACCAGCACCCCTTCCAGCCGGGAGACCTCGCGCCGTTCCCTGGCCACCGCCCAGGCGTGGGCCGACCGCCGCCAGGGCCAGCGGGTCTGGCGCTTCCGCCAGCGGCGCACCTGCTCCACCGCTGGATGGCCCGGTTCGACCTCCGGGCGGGAGACGGCCGCAAGCAGCTCCGCGTCGGTGGCTGTGAGGTGCAGGCGCCGCCAGGGTTCGTGGCAGAACCACAGACGCGGCCGGCGGCATCTCCGCGTTGCAAGGAGGGCATCCCGGTTGTGGGGATGCACCACGTCGAAGGCGGAAAAATCCCCTCCGAGCGGCCGCACGGTTTCCGCAAGCGCGGCGCCTTCCGGCCAGAGCCCGGCCTCGAAGGCCCCGGTGAAGAGCGCAACCTCATGCCCGCGAGAACGAAGGCCGGACGCCGACCAGATCACGACGTTTTCGGCACCGCCTTTGCGTGACAGATCGGGGTAGACGATGGCGATCCGCAAGACGCTTTTCCCCAAGGGCGTTCATCCCACGGAGAGCAGCAATCCTACAATTCCGGCATGGCCTCCACCTCCAGCCCCGTTTCGCGCCGCCCCAGGAAGACCGCCGCCAGAGGCAAGAAGGTCCACCCGGTGGATCCCGGACGCTATTCGCGCGATTCCTTCCTGATCCACGGGCGCCGGAAGACGAAGCACTGGGATTTCTCCCATCACGTGGTCCCGCCGATCTCCTCGTCCAGCACCTTCCGGCTGGAGAGCCACGACCGGGGGGAATCGGGCTTCTGCGGCTTCGCCGATCCGGAAGCCACCGAATACAGCAAGTCGCACATCTTCATCTACGAGCGCCTCGATGAGCCGGTGCGCGCCATGCTGGAAGAACGCCTGGCCGCCGCCGAGGGGGCTGAAATGAGCGTCTGCTTCGGGAGCGGCATGGCCGCCATCGCAGCGGCCCTGACCACTCCCCTCCAGGCCGGTGAAGAGATCGTGGCCCACCCCACCCTTTACGGCTGCACCTATTCGCTGCTCACCACCTGGCTTCCGCGGCTGGGAATGAAAGTGCGCTACCACGATCTGGCCGGAGATCTTGCGCGCCTTCGTTTCCGTGCGCGCACCCGCATCGTCTACTGCGAATCGCCCGCAAACCCCACCATGCAGATCCTCGATCTGGAAGCCGTCTCCGCCGCGGTCCGGAAGGCAAACCGGACGCGCTCCCCCGGTGAGCGCATCCGGCTCGTTGTGGACAACACCTTCGCCACCCCCGCCTGCCAGCGTCCGCTCGAACTGGGAGCGGACGTGGTCTGCGGCTCCCTCACCAAGGGGATCGGCGGCTTCGGCACGGACATGGGCGGCTACGTCGCGGCAGGAAAAAAGGAGGAGGGCGCCCTGCTCCTCTTCCGCAAGGACTTCGGCGCTCCTTTGTCCCCCATCCCTTCGTGGCGCATCTTGAGCTACGGTTTGCCCACCCTTTCTCTGCGCACCCGCCGGGCCGAGGAGACCGCCACGGAACTGGCTGGTTTTCTCGCAGAACACCCCAAGATCGCCCGGGTCCAGTATCCCGGGCACCCTTCGAGCAAGGGGTACGAGATCGCCCGCCGCCAGATGCGCGACTTCCAGGGGCGTTTCGCGCCCGGAACGCTGATCTACTTCGAATTGAAGGGGCGCGGCCGGGCCGCAGCCCAGGCGGCCGACAAGCTGGTCGACTTCATCGGCAAGCGCGCCTATGTGATCACCCTGGCCGTCTCCCTGGGCCAGATCCGCACCCTGATCGAGCGTCCCGGGGGCATGACTCACTCGAGCCTGCCCAAGGAAGTGGCGCGCACCTGCGGGATCGGCGCCGGGGGCGTGCGCCTGGCGGTGGGGATCGAGGACGCTGCCGACATCCGCCGGGATCTTGAAAACGCTTTGAAGGCAGTCTGAGTGGCAGGGCCGCGGAGCGGAAGCCCGTTTTCGAACCGCCCGGTCCTCCAGGCCGCGGCCCTGTTTCTCCTGACCCTGCTGGCCTACCTGCCGGCCCTCGGCCGGCAGGAGTTCGTCGGCACGGAAGACTTCCGCGCACGCATTGCGGGCGAGATGCTCGATTCGGGCGACTGGATGACCCCCACCTTCTATGGGCGCACGATCCTGACCAAACCTCCCCTGGCCTACTGGGCTCTGGCGGCAACCTTCTCCCTCACCGGAAAGCGCGGCCCGGCGGAGGCGAGACTGGTCAGCGTCGCCGCCCTGGCGGGAATCGTGGTGCTCCTTGGAATGGCGGGACGAGCCGCGGGCGGCATGCGCGCGGGATGGCTTGCGGGTCTCGGCTATCTCCTGACGCTCAACACCGTGAAGAACGGAGCCAACGCCGAGATCGATCCGCTCTTCTCGTTCTTCGTCGTTGCGGGGGTCTTGGGCTGGTGGCGGGCCCACGCAGCGTGCCGCCGCCCCGTCTCCTGGGCCGCGGTTTCCGGCCTGGTGATGGGGCTTGCCGCCGCGACCAAGGGGCCCGCCGTGCTCCCCTTCCTGGCAGCAGCGGTTGCAGGGGCCTGGTTGTCCGGGCGGCCCGCCCGGAAAAAGACTGCGATTGCGGCGGCGCTTCCCTTCCTTGGGGTGGGCCTGGCCTGGCCGCTCTGGATCCTGGCGCAGGGTCCCGCGGAAGGGGCCCTGTTGCAGGGCCACAAGATCGTCTCGGGCTGGGATGGGGAGGCCGCCCGCGAACTGCTCCTCTTCCCCTTTTCTCTCCTGATTGCGGCACTCCCCTTCTCGATCGCCGCCCTCTTCCGCCTGCGCGCGGCCGGAAGGGCCGGGCTCGACCGTTATCTGACCTGGACGGTGGCGCTCGCCTTCCTCCTCCTCTGCTTCTCCGCCGAAAAGGCCACCCGCTACCTTCTGCCCTGTCTGCCTCTTCTCGTTCTGGCCGGGGTCCTGCGGCTCGAACTGCTGGCGCGCAGCGTCTTCTTCGTGCGGATCTTCTGCGCCCTCCTGCTCCTGCTCGCCGCCGGGGTGTTCCCATTCGTCGCCGGCGAGATCGGCCTCGGGGGGATTCTGGCCCTGGGGGGCACGGCCCTCCTGGGTGCGGCGGGATTCCGCCTGGCCCGGCGCTTTCCGGCGGCCGCCCTGGTCCTCCTGATCCTTCCCGTCCGCGGTCTCTTCACCGGGGTCTACGTGCCCCATTGGGAGGCCGCAGGCCATTCCGCGGCGCCGGCCGTAGAGCCTTTGCGCAGGCTGCTTGGGCCGGGGACCACCCTCGGAGTCGCGCGGCTCGAAACCCCGCGCCTGCTCGATCCCCTCGGACGAAGGATCACCTGGTTCCCCAAGGTCGCCGACCTGCGCCGCGCCATCCGGGCGGGTGCCCGCTTCGACGCCCTGCTCATCTCAGGCGACGGGTCCGGCCTGCCCTCCGGCTACCACCTGGAGGGAAGCCTGCGCGTCCAGGCCACCGATCTCCAGGTCTACCGCCCCGGGGAATGAACCTGTCCCGCCGGGGGACGGTCATTCCGCATGCAAGGCCATGCCGGGCAGGTTCTTCCCGCCACAGCCGGCCCGGAAGATCGCCCAGACCTCTTTCTGGGTGAGGGCCCGCCGGTAGAGGCTCAGTTCGTCCAGGCAGCCCTGGAACTCCCCGCCCCCGCCGGAAAGGCGGCCCACCACCAGGCCGGCGGGCGAGTCGAGGCTGCCCAGGATGGGCGTTTCGTCGATGCCCACCAGATCCCCGTCGAGGTACATCCGCGCCGAAGCGAACTCGCCCGCCGTCAAGTCCTTGCGCTTGAGGGTGACGGCGAAGTGGTGCCAGCGCCCGTCGGCCGGGGAATTGCAGGGAACCTGGGGAACGAAATCCTCCCAATTGGCTCCGCCCGCGTTCAGATGGAGACCCAGCCGTCCGCCGAGGAGAAAGAGCCGATAGCCTGGGGAAGCGGGCCCGAAACGCTTCTCGAGGATGGTGCCCGTCGAGGCGGAAGCGGCCGCCCACAGCCATCCCTCGATGCTCATGTTGCCGGTGCCGAAGTCGAGGGTCGCGTTGTGCGGCACGAGGAAGGTGTCGTCGTTCCCCTCGAAGCTCATCGAGCAGCGGACCACCCCGGTCTCCAGCGCCGGTTCGCCGGTGCCGTTGAAGAGCCCATCGTTCAGCTCCATCTGGTCGTGGACCTGGAAGGCCGTGGAACGGGTCTGGCCCTCGAAGCGCCACCAGGCCACGCAGTCGGAGGGGCGCCGGGCCGAGAGGGTCTCCCGGCTGAAGACCCGCACTTCCGGTGCCCAGAAGCCGAACCCGGTGTCGGTGACGAAGACCTTCTCCGTGCAGAGGGTCTTCTTCTGGTGGAGGGAGCCCGGCGCCCAGCTCCAGAAGCGCTTGACTTCCATGCCGCGGGGATCGCGGGGGAGCCCCAGCGCGGGATGGGAATCGACCACGGTCAGGTCGGCCTCCTGCAGGCGCTCCACGCCCCAGGCGCAGGCGGTGTTGCCGGTGGTGATGGAAACCCAGGGGTTCTCGTGCAGATCGTGGACGTCGACCCCGAAGGGGGCCGGCACGCCGCAGACGGGAACGAAGGGCTGGATCAGATCCAGCAGGCTCCCCCCGTTGTCGTAGCGCATGAGAAAGCCGTTGTCCGAGGTGACCCAGAGATCCCCGGAGCGGCTCGCTCCCAGGTCAAGGACGTGGGCGCCCATCAGGTTGTAGGTCTGGACGGCGGAGGCGCTCGGATTGGGGATCGCGAAATCCGTCCAGGAGTACTTGTGGGCTTCGACCACGCTGCTCCTTCCCAGGTAGACGTTGCCTTCGTGATCCACGGCCAGGCCGCGGACGTCGTAGGGAATCGGCTCGCCGTAGAAATCGAAGATGTGCTTCAGCCGGAAGAGGTCCTGGAAGGGCGTTCCGGTGTCGGTCTGGATCTCGTAGACCCTCACCGGCAGCGTCCCCACGTAGACCTGTCCCTGGTTGGCGTGGCCCGGAAGATCGTTCACCGCCAGGGCGAAGGGTCCCGAGGAGAAGTCGAATTGCGGACCGTCGGCGGCGTCGTACTTCTTGAAGAGCTGGCCGTTTCGATCGAACTGGTAGAGGCCATGGGAACCGGGGTCGGCGACGAAAATCCAGGGGACGGCCTTCCGTCCGCCGGCGGGTCCGCAAGGAGCATAGACCGCCACGTCGCGCGGCTGGACCAGGCTGCTGTCGGTGAAGGTCTCCTGGATCGGATAGGCGTCCCGGGCGGCCGTGACGGCCTGGAAGAGGTTGACCCGGCCGTGGCCGTATTCGTCGTCCTCTCCGGCGGGCCCGAGGTCGTCGCAGCTCGCATAGAGGATCCCCTTCACCTCGTCCGGGCTCAAAGCGGGGTTCATGGCCCAGATCATGGCAGCCACGCCGTTGACCAGCGGCGCGGCGAAGCTGGTCCCCGTCCGGGCGATGATGCCGCCCCCCTTCTTGGTGGTCCAGATGTTGACGCCGGGCGCGGTCACGTCGATCGGCTTGCCGTAGTTGGAGGAACTCCAGCGCACGTCGCCGGAATCGGTGGCCCCCACCACGACCACGTCGGCCCAGTCGAAGTTCCCCAGGTCGTTCCCGTCGTTGCCGGCCGCCCAGATGAGCAGCCCTCCCAGGCCGCGAACGACGCTTCCGGTGGTCTTGACGGAACTGCTTTGGACGCCGGTGTAGCTCACGCTGACGGTCCGCGCTCCGTTCTCCACCGCCCAAAGCGCTCCGGCCAGGATGTCGCTCAGATAGGCCTGGCCGTTGAACCAGTTGGTGGTGCGGATGGGCATGAGCCCGATGTTCCAGGCCACTCCGGCGACGTGGACGCCGTTGTTGCCGATCGCGCCGATGCAGCCGGCCACGCTGGTCCCGTGCCCTCCGGTCTCGACGTCGTCCACCTGGCCGCCCTGGGACTGCGGGAGATCGTCCACCGAGTTGTAGCCGGGCACCAGGGAGGCGGCGAGGTCGCCGTTGTTCAGATCGACGCCGGTATCCACGAAGGCGGCGATCGCACAGGGGTCCCCCACGACGAAATCCCAGGCGGCCTCGGACTGCATGACCTGGTGGTGCCACTGAAGGTAGTATTCGGGGTCGTTGGGCACGTTCCGGGGATGGCAGATCCAGTCCGGCTCCACGAATTCGAAGACGCCGGTTGCCAGAAGCCGCCGCGCGAAGGCCTCTTCATCCATGCCCCGGGGAACCCGGACCACGTGGAGGTCGGCCTCTTCGAGCAGGCGGATGCGGTAGGGCCCCAGAAGGGCGGCGGCGCGGGCGTGCGCGGCTTGCGCTTGGCGCAGCGTGCGGCCCCGGGCCTGGAGAGCGGCCGGCTGAAGCGGCCGGAGAATTCCAGACTCCCCGGACGTTCGGCGAAGAGGGGCGCGGTCTGGGCCTGGACGAAGGAGGGGAGCAGCAGGAGGAAGGC
>CAZQAP010000005.1:36672-40402 GCA_964591365.1 uncultured Planctomycetales bacterium | reverse complement strand
ATGGTAAGCTGCCCGCCCGGCTGCATCCCCTCGTAGAGGAGCGGCTTCAGATTGGCGCGTGCGGCGTAGAGGGCGGCCGTGTAACCGGCCGGCCCGGAACCGACGATGACGATGCTTCGAACCATGGATTCAGGGGGCTTGGCGGGGAAAAAGGCGGAGTATCCTAGGACAGGATCGTCAGCCTTCCAAACCCTTCTCTCCCGGCCCCCCTTTGCCCGACCCGCCCCCCATCGACCGCGAAAAGCTCCTGAAGGAGGTGCGCGTCTTCTTTTTCCGCGCCGGCGGGCCCGGCGGGCAGCACCGCAACAAGGTCGAAACCGGGGTGCGGATCTTCCACCCCCCGAGCGGGATCACGGTCGCCGCCACCGAGCGCCGCAGCCAGATCCAGAACCGCGAACTGGCCATGGACCGGCTGGTGAAGCGGTTGGAGCAGCGCCGGCATCGTCCGAAACCGCGCAAACCCACCCGTCCGCCGCGCAGCGCGGAGCGCGAGCGGCTCGATTCCAAGCGGCGGCAGGGGGAGAAGAAGCGCGAGCGGCGGCCCCCCGCAGCGGATTGAACCCGCTCACCCCCCGGCGGCGGCCTCGAGCCGGTCGAGAAAGTCATGGGCGCGGCGGATGTGGGGGATCGTGATCGAGCCCCCCACCACCAGGGCGACGTCGAGCACCTCGACCAGTTCGGCGCGGGTGAAACCGGCCGCGGCGCACTGGATCAGGTGGTACTGGATGCAATCGTCGCAGCGCAGCACGGTGCTGGCGGCCAGCCCCAGGAGTTCCTTGGTGCGCGCGGGGACCGCCCCCTCGCGGTAGGCGGCGCCGTCGAGGTTGAAGAAGCGCTTGGTGACCTGGCTGCCGGTCTCCAGCACCCGTTCGTTGAGGCGCTCGCGCTCACGGCGGAATTCTTCGGGGGTGCGGGCCATGGGGAGAGGATAGGGCGCGGGAGGATAAAGTGTCCGATCCTCCCGGCATGGTCCCCCCTCGCCCCCCCCGATCCCGCCACACGGTGCGCTTCCTCCTCATCCTGGGGGCCGTGCTTGTGGCCCTCTCCATCTACGGGGAGTGGGGCCTGGAGGAGGAGGTGGCCTCGGCCGAGACCCTGGCAGAAACCTCCCCCAAACCGCTCCCCCCGCCGGTCCCCGCCCCCCCGGATTCCGACGCGATCACCGACCGGCTGGAACTTCCGTATCCCTCCCTCGAGGTAAACGTCTCCCCCCTTGGGGGGGGTGAACTTCCCGCCACGTCGCTCGTCGTCCGCGGCCCTTTCGACCGGGAGTTCCAGGCGCAGGGGAGCGGCCGCTGGGAGAACCTTCCGCCGGGCCCCTGGTCCATCCAGGCCGAGGCCGAGGGCTTCTTTCCCGCCGCGAAAACCCTCACCCTCGCCCGCGGCGACACACCGCAGGTCGAGCTGGCGCTGAAACCGGCGGCGCTCGTGCGCGGGCACGTCACCGACCTCTTCGGCCAGCCGGTGATCGGCACCCAGGTCTGGTTCCTGAAACCGGGCGAGCAGCACCCCCGCCTTCCCGGTCAGGCGGACGGGCTCGCCATGGCGCGCTCCGACCGCGAGGGGCGCTTCGTCTCGCCCCCGCTTCCCGCCGGCCGGCGCCTTCTTTCCTGCGGGCCGGTCGGCCGCGTTCTGGCAGCGGCGGAACAAGCGGTCGAACTGGAGGTGGGCCGGCCCCGCTCGGCGACCATCCGCGTGCGGCGCGGAAGCCTGGTGGAAGTTTCCTGGGATGCGGGGGCCGCTCCCCCCGCCAAGGGCGTGCGCGTCCAGCTCATGCGGGTCGACGTGCGCCCCGCCCTCTCCTCCTCGACCCCGGCTTCGCGGCGGGAACGGCTGGAGGTCGCCGCCGCGGACCGCTTTCAGGAGGGCCGGCCGATCCTCTTCCCCATCGTCCCCCCCGGCACCTACCAGCTTCGGCTGGGGGTCCCCGGGCGCAAGCGTCTCCTCTCGGAAAGCCGCTTTCCCGTGGGCGAAGACCAGGCCCTGGGCGTTCGCCTCGGTCCGCTCCCTCCCCCGGAAGAAAACGAAGAGGATCCCCGCTTCCCGATCACCGTCCTCGACCCGGGCCCCGGGCTCCCCGTGGCCCGGGTTCCCGGCGTCCTCTGGAAGTAGATGACCCAGGCCAGGTTGGGCCGGGGAGCGGAGAGCGGTCGGAGGAACGCCGGCCCGATCCTCGTCACCGGCGCTTCTTCCGGCATCGGACGGGCCACCACCCTCTGCCTGGCCCGACAAGGATTCACGGTCTTCCCCACAGTGCGCCGGGAAGAGGACGCCGCCGCCCTGCTCGCCGAGGCCGCAGGGAACCTCCACCCCCTTCTTCTCGACGTCACCGATCCTGGCTCGCTGGAAAGCCTGCGTGAGGAAGCTGAAGCCCGATTCTCCGAAAACGGCCTGTGCGGCCTGGTCAACAACGCCGGCCTGGTGATTCCCGGCCCGCTCGAGACGCTGCCGCTGGCCGCTCTTCGCGAGCAGCTCGAAGTGAACCTCTTTGGAGTCTTCCAGGTGACCGGGATCCTGCTCCCCTACCTGCGGATCGGCCACGGCCGCCTGGTCAACGTCGGCTCGGACAGCGGACGCATCGCCTTCCCGCTCATCGGCGCCTACAACATCTCCAAGTTCGCCCTGCGGGGCATGACCGACACCTTCCGCCGCGAACTGGCCCTCTGGAACCTGCCCGTCTCCCTGATCGAGCCGGGCCCGGTCAAGACCCCCATCTGGGACCGCGCGCACGAAAAAGCGGCCGAATTGGCCTATTCGCTCTCGGAGGCCGACCGCGAACTCTACATGGACCTCTACCGGGCCATGGAACGCATGAGCGCCGAGGAGGGCGAGCAGGGCGTTCCGCCGGAAAAGATCGCGCGAATCATCTTCCACGCTCTCACGGCCCGCCGGCCGCACACACACTATTTGGTGGGGACCAACCGCTTCCTCTTTCCGATCCTGGAGAAGTGGATTCCCGCCCGGCTTCTCGACCGCCTGATCCTTCGCAAGCTCGGGCTGCGCCCAAAGAAAAGTTGACGCCTTACTCCGGATCCAGAAAAGCGTGCAGGCGGCCGGCCTCCTTCTCGGCGTCGGCCTCGCCGAGTTCGAGCAGCGCCTGCAGGTAGTCGGGCTGGAACATGAGCAGGCTCAAGAGGTCGTTCGAATGCGTCTCGCGGGTGCCCAGTCCGCGGGTGAGCGTGCGGAAGGCGAAGGGGAGATCGCTTTCGAACTCGTTGGCGAGTTTCCCCAAGTCGCGCGAGGGGCGCAGGACCAGAAGCCGCACGGGCCGCAAATCGCCGCGGTTCTCGGGCGGGACCTTTGCAACGAGCTGGTTGATCCTTTCCAGCCGCAGCGCATCCGCGTCGAGCAGGTCGAGAAAGATGGCGTTGAGAAGCACGCCAGCCACAGTGGCAGGGGGCGGATAGCCCGCCACGACCGGCTGGTCCGCCTCGCCGCGGGTGCGCGCGTAGCGGGTCGAGATGGCCAGGATCCGTTGCGCCCCGAGGTGCACCGCCGGGGAGAGCGGCGCGGAAAGACGCATCCCTCCGTCGCCATACCACGTGCCCCCCACTTCCACGGCGGGAAAGACCATCGGAAGCGCCGCCGAAGCCATCACGTGGTTCACGCACAGCCGCACTCTTTTGCTCTTGCGGTGCGCGCGTTCCCATTCCCCGATGCTGCGCCCCTCCACCCAGGTCACCGACTGGCCCGTGCTGTAGCTCGTGGCCGTGACGGCGACGGCCTGGAG
>CAZQAP010000005.1:0-36572 GCA_964591365.1 uncultured Planctomycetales bacterium | reverse complement strand
AGGTCACCGACTGGCCCGTGCTGTAGCTCGTGGCCGTGACGGCGACGGCCTGGAGCGTGCCCCGTTCCAGCTTTTCTCCGATCCCCGGCAAACATTCTTCCGCGGAAAGACGCAGTTCCTTTTCCAGGGTCTTGTGCAGGGGCGAGGTGTCCACCAGGCCCCGAATCCGCGGCCCTCCCCGCTTGCCTCCTGCCGCGAGCCGGGTCCCCCAGCGCAGGAAGTTGCCCAGAAGCGAGAGGGAGTCGACCCGGAAGACCTTTTCGAGGTGAAGTCCGGCCCAAAGGGCGACGAGTTCCTCCGTCCGCTCCTGGAAGGAACCCGGCCGGCAGGCCAGATGGACGGCGTTGATGGCGCCGGCCGAGACCCCCGTGAGGATGGGGACGCGAAGATCGGGACAGTGGCGGCCCAGCCAGCGCAGAAGGCCCACCTGGTAGGCGGCGCGCGCGCCCCCGCCGGTCATGACGAGCGCCAGGTCGTTTTCGCCGAAAGAGCCGGAGGCGGAGGAGGAAGGCCCGCCTACCATTTTTCCTTCAGCCGCACCGAGCGGCGCAGCTCGTCGAGGGATTGGAGGATCTTGCGACGGATGTCGGCGTCGAGATCGAGATTCCGCGCCAGGAAGGCCTCCACCACCTCCAGCGCCTCCCGCGAACCGTGCCCGTTGACGAAGGCCTCGATCCAGGCCGGCATGAAGAAGATCTTGCGCTGGCGTTTGACCCACTCCACCTTCTCCAGCGCGCGGGCGAGGAAGGGGAGCGTCAAGGCTTCCTGCCCGGGCCAGTGGAAGAAGGGGAGGCTCTCCTGGACCCACTGTTCGGGGGGTCCGCCCGGATCGAGGAAGCTCGCGAAGGCGCGCGCCTTGGAGGCCGGGTCCGCCTCGGCCGCCCGCGCCTGGAAGGCGTAGCGGCCCACGTCGCCGCCCGCCTTCTCAAGTGCCTCCAGCCGCGAGGCGGCATCCGGGGCTCCGGCTGCGAAGAGGGCCGCCACGGCAAGGAAGCGATCCTGGGCTCCCAGCTCCAGGCCCGGCAGGGATGCCTTGCCGTCGAGGAGGCAGCGGCAGAGTTCCAGGACCGCGTCGTCCCCGGGGAAGCGGACCAGCTCGCGGAAGGTGGCCAGTTCCATGCCCGCAAGTTCCCCGGCGCGAAGCTGCCCCAGGAGCAAGGCGGAGGTCTCCGCCCAGAGCGGCGCCGCGCGTTCCTTCGTCAGGTAGTGTTCGAGCACGCCGGCCAGGGCGCCCAGCTCCCCGGCGTGGGTGGCGGGATCGCGTTCGCGGCGCACGAGTTCGAGAGCGGTTCCGGCGAAGCGCGCCGGATCGAGTTCGCCCGCGCGCACGGTCTCGAGAAGGGCGCGGAAAGCGGCCGCCCGGACGAGGGGACCCTCCTCCTCCACCACGGCCGTGAGCAGGGCCCCAGCGCTGGGCCCGTCCAGAAGAAAGAGCCCGTAGGCCTTGCCCTGGGGATTGGGCAGCACCCAGGCCGGCCGCGGCTTGCCCCGAAGCGCTGCAACGGGAATCTCCGCCCCGGAACCCTGCGCCGAAACGATCTCCCGCGAACCGTCGGGGAAGACGGTCAGGACTTCCAGGGAGAGGGGCCAGAGCCCTCCGTCTCCGAGACTGCTCTCCTGGCGCAGGCGGAAGGAGGCGATGCGGCCCCCTTCGTCGAGCGCCCACTCCGCTCTCACGCGCGGAAGGCCGCGGGCGAGGATCCAGCGCCGCGACCAGGCGGAAAGATCGCGGCCGCTCGCCCGCTCCAGGGCCTTCATCAGGTCGCCCCAGCGCGCATTCCCCCAGGCATGGCATTCGAGGAACGCGTGCAGTCCGCGGCGGAAGGCTTCCCCGCCCAGATCGCTCTCCAGGGCGCGCAGGACCGCGGGCGCCTTGTTGTAGACGATGGGGCCGTAGTTCGACTTGGCCTCGTTCAGGTTAGAAAGTTCCTGGTAGATGGGCGTGGTGCCGGCCGTGGCATCCACCCGCAGGGCGGCGGGCTCCACGAACTGCCCGAAGCGCAGCCAGGCCTTCCGTTCCGGCTCGAGGGCATCAAGCAGATGGTAGGCCGTGAAGGTGGCGAAGCCCTCCTTGAGCCAGAGGTCGTCGAACCACTTCATGGTCACCAGATCCCCGAACCACTGGTGGGCGACCTCGTGGTAGACCAGCGTGCTGCGGCGGATCCGTTCCCGCTCGGTGGGCACATGATCGAAGGCCAGGGCGCTCTCGCGATAGAAGATGCAGCCCGCGTGCTCCATGCCGCCGTAGGGGAATCCGGGCACCAGCACCGCGTCGAGTTTGGGGAAGGGGAAGGGGATGCCGAAGTCCTCCTCCAGGCGCGCAAGGCTGCGGGCCTGGAGGTTGAAGAGGGTCGCCGCGTCGAGTTCCGCGCGCTTGGAGGGGCGCACGAAGATGCGCAGGCTTCCCGGCCCGTCCAGAACCTGGAACGGCCCGGCGGCGAAGGCGAACAGGTAGGTGCTCAAGGGCGGCGTGGGCGCGAAGCGCAGCCGCTTGCGTCCCGATCCTTCCTCCTGCGCCTCGCCCGCGAGTGGGGTGTTGGAAACCGCCGCCCACTCTTCGGGCAGCGCGAGTTCCAGCCGGAAACGGGCCTTGAGGTCGGGCTGGTCGAAGCAGGGAAAGAGCCGGTGAGCGTCGGAGGGGACCAGCAGCGTGTAGAGGAACTCTTCCCCGGAGGCCGTTCCGCGGTAGACCGTCAGGGGGGTTCCCGAGGCGGCCACGGCGGACCGGAAGCGGGCCTCGATCGTGTTGGCGCCCGGGCGAAGAAGAGCGGCGGGAAAGATCCAGTGATCCCCCTCCATCCGCACCCGCCCCGCTCCCAATAGCGCGCCGTTGCAGGAGATCTTGCCGAGCGGCGCCCCGGCGAAGTCGAGCACCAGGGGGAGCCGCGGCCCCCGGAGATTGAAGCGCAGAAGAACGCGGCCCTCCACGCTTTCCATACCGGGGTGGAGCTCGAAAGAGAGGGAACAGCGCAGGTTGGAAACCCGGCCGGCCCGCTGGCGGGCGAGCCGCTGCGGGATCCCTTCCTCGACCTGAGGGGTCGCATGGCCCGGCGATGCCCAGAGGAGCGCGGCCAGGAGAGTCAGGACGAGGAGCGGCACGGAGAGATCCAAGGGCGGGCTTTATTCCGGCGGGGAAGTAGACTAGAAGATCCGCAAGGGAAAAGGAGAGCCGGCTCCTTCCTCATGCCTCTCGAAGACGCCTTCCACCGCCCCCTGCGCAACCTGCGGATCTCGGTCACCGACCGCTGCAATCTGCGCTGCCGCTATTGCATGCCGGAACACGACTACGTCTGGCTGCCCCGCCGGGACCTGCTTCACTTCGAGGAGATCAGCACGCTCGTGGATCTGTTCCTCGAACTCGGGCTGCGGAGGGTGCGGCTGACCGGTGGTGAACCGCTCCTGCGGCGGGACCTCCACCGCCTGGTGGCAATGCTGGCCGCCAAACCGGGTCTCGAGGACCTGGCCCTCACCACGAACGCGCTGCTTCTCGCCGAGCAGGCCGCCGGCCTGTGCCGGGCGGGCCTCCAGCGCGTGACCGTGAGCCTCGACACCCTGCGCCGCGACCGTTTCCAGGCCCTTTCGCGCCGCGACGAACTCGAACGCACCCTGGGCGGGGTCGAGTCGGCGGCCGAGGCGGATTTCGAGGGGAACAAGATCAACACGGTGGTCATGCGGGGCTTCAACGAGGACGAGCCCGCCGAGCTGCTCGCCTTCGGGCGGGAACGGGGCTTCGAGGTGCGTTTCATCGAGTACATGGACGTGGGCGGGGCCACGGATTGGTCTCGGGAGAAAGTGGTGCCACGGGAGGAGATCCTGGCCGGGATCGAGGAACAGCTCGGCACGGTCACCCCCGTGCTCGAGGATTCCTCGGCCCCGGCAGAACGCTTCCGCTTGACGGACGGAACGCTCTTCGGCGTCATCGCCTCGACCACCGCCCCCTTCTGTGCGCGCTGCGACCGCAGCCGCCTCACTGCGGATGGAACCTGGCTCCTCTGCCTCTACGCCCGCGTGGGGATCGACCTGCGCGGCCCGCTGCGCGAAGGGGCATCCCCCGCCGACCTGAAAGAATTCCTCGTCCGGGCCTGGAAAGCGCGCCGAGACCGGGGCGCCGAGGAACGCCTTGGAAAGATGAATCGCAGCCCGCTGGCGGGCCCCGGGGAACTGCGCAGCCACCCGCACCTCGAGATGCACACCCGCGGAGGCTGATCGCGGCGGGCGGGAAGTCCCTTCCCCCCTTGCACCTTCCGTGCCGGCGCCCTACTGTTTGCGGCCCCATGAGCAGCCGGAAGAAGAAGAACAAGAAAGGTGGCGGTTCGACGCGCCCCCGCCTCACCGCCCGCACGGCCGACAAGTTCCGGCTCTATGAAGAGTCGGTACAGGATCCCGAGTTCGACGTCCGCCTTCTCGACCGGATCTTCCGCAAGGAGCGCGGGCGGCACCCCTTGAGCGTGCGCGAGGATTTCTGCGGCACCGCCTGGTTCGCCGCGGAATGGGTCAAGAGCCGGCCCGACCGCACCGCCATCGGCCTCGACCTCGACGCCCCCACCCTGGAGTACGCCCGCAAGCACCACCTGGAGCCGCTCGGGGAGGCCGCTGCGCGGGTCAAGCTCCTGAAGCGCGACGTGATGCGCGGGATCTCCGCCAAGGTGGACATGATCGTGGCCTTCAACTTCTCCTATTGCATCTTCCAGGAGCGCAACCGGCTTCTGCGCTACTTCCGCAAGGTCCGCGAAGGGCTCAAGAGGGAGGGCGTCTTCGTTCTCGACCTCCACGGCGGGCCCGACGCCCAGAACCCGGCCCTGGAGAAGCGCCGCAAGAAGGGCTTCACCTACGTTTGGGACCAGCGGCCGATGGACGCGGTCAGCGGCACCGCGATTCGCTACATCCATTTCCGCTTCCCCGACGGAACCGAGAAGAAGCGCGCCTTCCGCTACGACTGGCGCATCTGGAGCCTCACCGAACTCAAGGACGCCCTGCGCGACGCCGGCTTCGCGCGGGTGGACGTCCACTGGGAGGGCTCGGACGAGAACGGCAAGGGGAATGGGATCTTCCGCAAGGTGCGCCGCGCCGAGAACGAGGAGTGCTACATCGCCTACCTGGCCGCCTGGGTGCGCGATCCGTGACCTCCGGCTGCGGTCCTCCGGATCATTCTTCCTCCCAGTCGATCGACTCCGCAACGGCATCCACAACCTCCTGCAGGGCCCACAGTTCCACGGGCCCCGCGTTCCCGTAATCGGAAACACTTATGGGAACGAAGGAATCCGAAGGTCGGACTCGAAGAATTGTTGTGGGTTGATCGGTGACCCCGAGGAGGGCGTACCGGTGTTCCATCTTCCGAAACCCGGTTCTGTCGACCAGAAGGCAAAGACGGGAGTAATCAAGACGACCGATCCTGCCCACAAACCTGCCGATCCGCGGTACGAAGCGCCGCCCGTTGTAAACGGCCTGTCCATCCTCGAAAAAAGTGACGACGTACGAGGGGCATGTTCCGTAACATATCGTCCGCTCCAGCTCGATGCTCCCGTAGGGGAAGCTCGCCATGACCTGGTCTTCTTTTTTCGCACCAAGCCCGGCTCCCCGGGTCCAGGAATAGGATTCCGGAACGATCGTTTGGGGATCTTGAACGTGGGTTTTCCAAGTGATCGGTTCCCTTTCCGGTTCGTTGGGATGGAGCCGCCGGGCACAGCCCGCGCAGGCCAGAAGGACAAAGAGAAGGAAAGACCTGGTTTTCATTCTTTCCCGCAAGTATAAAAGCCGGGAGACGTTTCTTCATGGGCCGCAGGCGACGCAGAAAACAAGCCAACTCGGGTCTTCTCGGGATCCTGATCCTGCTGCTCCTCGTGGCCGCGTTCCTGCAGCGCTTCTGGCCCTGGATCCTGGGCGGCGGGATCGTGCTCGTCGTGCTGCACCGGATCTCGCGTGCCGCCGGGTCCCGCAAACGCCGCGAGAGGGCTCTGGGGCTCGACCTGGAGCAGATCGACGCCCTCAATGGGCTCGACTTCGAGGGCTGGATCACGGATTTCCTGGACGCCCACGGCTTCCGCTGCACCAACATCCGCCACAGCGGCGACTTCGGGATCGACGTGATCGCCGAACGCAACGGCCTACGCATCGGCATCCAGGCCAAGAACTACCAGGGACACGTGGGAAATGACGCGGTGCAGCAGGCGCTGGCCGGCTGCGACTACCACGGCTGCCCGATCGCCTCGGTCGTGACCCAGTCGACCTTCACGCACGCGGCCAAGGAACAGGCCGCCCACGCCCACCTTCCCGTGATCCTGATCGGCCGCGAGCGGCTGGCCGACATGGCCGGGATCTTCCGTCAGGTCACCGGGGGAGAGAAGAGCTGACCGGTTTTTCTTCGGACGGCCCGGCCTCCCCGGAGAGGAGGAAGCGCGCCACGCCCTCCGGATCGATGGAGCAGTGCCGGCCAGGAAGGGGCGCCCAGACTACGGGCACCCCGTTTTCCCGGGCGGCTTCTGCGAGGCCGCGCGCCGCGGGAAAGAAGCCCATCTCGTCCTCCCGGCCGCACGAGACGTAGAGCGGCGGGGTGGCGGGCCCGAACCCGGTCCTGGCACGACGCAGAGGATCCACCGTTTCCCAGCTCGCCTCGTCGGGAAAGACCTCGCGAAGAAGACCCAGGAAGTGCTCCACGTCCGATCCGGGCACCCCGTTTTCGCGGGCGAAGGCGGCCACCCGTTCGGCGGGCGCGAAGGGGGAGAGGACCGGGACGGCCGGGCAGAGGATCGCCGCGCGCGAAAAGATTTCCGGCCGCTTGAGGAGCAGCATCACGGCGTTGAAGCCCCCCATGGAGCTTCCCAGGAGAAGGCGTTTTCGAGGCGGCGCCTCGAGCGTGGACTCGACCGCCGGCATGACGTGGTCGAGGAAGAACTCGAGCAGCCCCGAGCGAGGATCCTCTCCCTGGGGCACGAGCAGCCAGTGCGGCCCGAAGGAGACGGTCACGACCACCGGAGCCTGCCTCCCTTCCCGTTCCCAGGTGCGGCGCACGAGCGGCGCCCAGCCCTCGGGACGGATCCAGCTCGCGGCCTCCCCGTTGCCTCCGTGCAGGAAGTAGAGGACGTCACGGCTCGGGCTGTCGCGCGTCACGGTGACGCAGGCCTTCCAGGGGCGCGGCTTCTCCTCGGAGAGCAGGCGCGAGACGAGGCGCTCGTCCTGAAGCGGAACCGTCTCGGGCTCGCACGCGCCGAGCAGGACCAGCAGGGAAAGGAGGGGCGTGAGTTGGAGCATGGGCGGCCGCCCGAGGGGAGGGGGGATAGGCTAGCAGCCCAGGTAGAACCCCTGCCCCACCCAGAGGAAACCCCATGACCGCCCCCATCGACCCCATCCCTTCAGGCTTCCGCACCCTGACCCCGCACCTGGTGGTCCGCCGCGGCACGGAAGCACTCGAGTTCTACCAGCAGGCCTTCGGGGCGGAGGTGCTCGACAAGGCCCTGGCGCCCGGCGGAAAGAGCCTCCTGCACGCCGATCTCCGCATCGGCGATTCGGTCTTCATGCTGGCGGACGAATACCCCGATGGCGGGCCGGTGGGGTCCCCCGACTCCCAGTCCGGCACCACCGTCGTCCTGCACATCTACACCGGGGACGTGGAGGCCGCCTTCCAACGCGCCGTGAAAGCCGGCTGCAAGGTGGAGATGCCCTTGAAGGACTGCTCCTGGGGCGACCGCTACGGCCAGTTGATCGATCCCTTCGGCCACTGCTGGAGTCTGGCGGCCCGCCTGGCCCCGCCTCCCCGTCAGGCCTCGTCCGCCGCGCAGAGGCGCAGGAAGCCCGCGGCCTTCTTGAAGGCGCCGAGGCGGCGCACCGCCCTGGCGATCCGGTCGCGGCGTTCGAGAGAAAACCCCTGCGCCAGGGCGTCGAACTTGGTGCGGATCTCCTCGTCGGTGAGGGGATCGCGGGGATCGCCCTTGGGATAGTCGATCTGCTTCTCGAAGACGCGGCCGTCCACGGCCGTCACGCGCACGTGGCAGCGCTGGACCCTGGGGAAGGCCGCCTCGAAGGCCGGCTCGGCCACCACGCGGATCTTGTCGATGTGCTCCCGCACGCGCGAATCGGAAAGGGCCTCATTCTCGAACAGATCGGGGGTGACCCGCCCGTGCAAGAGCGCCGCGGTGATGCAGTACGGCAGGCTGTGGTCGGCCGTCTCGCGCGTTTCGGGCCGGTACTTGGAAGGATCGCTCAAGATGTCGGCCGCCTTGGAGAGCGTGCGGATGCGGATCTCGCGGATCCCCTCGAAGGTCAGGCCGTTCTCGCGGCAGACCGCCTGCGTGCAGGAAATCGGGGCATGGGTGAGCGCCTCGGTGGGAAAGAACTTCATGCCGCACTGAAGGATCCGCCAGTCGCGGCCGAGATCCTCGAACACGCTCCAGTCCCACTCGCTGGCCATCACCGCGGAGAGCGATTCCTTGCCCTCGAGCGCGTTGGCCGGCCCGGAGTAGCCCTTGCGGGCCAGAAGGGCCGCCTCGAGCCCCGCGCGGGTGGCCATCGGATCCGCGGTGTTCTTCATCATCGTGAGGTGCCCCGCGGTCACCGCGCCCAGGGTGGCCGAGACCGAACCCGCGATCCCGGCCGCGTTCCGCAGCCCCCCCGCATCGAGGCCCAGCGTCTTCCCGGCCGCGAAGGCCGCCGCGAAGGCGGTCAGGGTGGCGTGGTGCCAGCCGAGTTCGCGGATGCCGGGCTGGCTGGCCTCGCAGAGCCGCTGCTCGATCTCGTAACCGACGACGATGCCGAGCGCCATCGAGCGCCCCCCCGCGCCGCTCAATTCAGCGGCCGCCATGGGCCCCGGCATGATGTCGGAGGGGTGGCAGGGATCCTGCTTCCAGTAGATGTCGTTGTAGTCGAGCGCACGGATGGCGAGCGCATTGAGCAGCGCGGCCTGAAGCGGCGCCACCTTGTCCCCGGCTCCCAGGAGACGACAGACCCGCCGCCCGCCCTCCTCCGCGGCGACCTCCCGCTGCATGCCCCAGTCGGGCGTGCGCCAGCCGGCGAAGGCGCAGCCGAGAGCGTCGAAGAGGAGGCGGCCGGTCTGGCGCACGACCGCGCGGGGCAGGTCGGACCAGGCGAGCCGTTCGACCCAGAGGGGAAGCTGTTCCAGGGCGGGGTGCATGCAGGATGAGGGAGGCGAGGCAGCCGGTTCAGACCGCTTGGGAGACGAGACGATCGGCGACCGCCCGGCCCATCTCGGTGGTGGTGGCCGTGCCGCCCAGATCGTAGGTGCGCACCCGCCCCTCGCGGACGACCGCGGCGACGGCCTCCTCGATGCGCGCAGCCGCCTCGGTCTCGCCCAGGTGGTCGAGCATCAGGCGCGCGGCCAGGATGCAGGCCAGCGGATTGACCTTGTCCATTCCGGCGTACTTGGGGGCGCTTCCGTGGGTCGGCTCGAAGACCGCCACCCCCTCGCCAATGTTCCCCGCCGCGGCGAACCCGAGCCCGCCCACGAGCTGGGCGCAGAGGTCGCTGATCACGTCGCCGAAGAGGTTGCTGGTGACGATCACGCCGTAATCGGCGGGATTCTTCACCAGCCACATGGCCATGGCGTCGATGTTGGCCTCGCGCAGGCGGATGCCGGGGAAGCGCGCGGCCACCTCGCGCGCCGTGCGCACGAAGAGCCCGCTCGTCTCGCGCAGCACGTTGGGCTTCTCGACCACGGTCACGTCCGCGCGGCCGTGGTCGCGGGCGTACTCGAAGGCGGCCTGGACGATCCGGCGAGCGCCCAGGGCGGTGATTACCCGGCAGGTCAGGGCGATCTCCGCAGGCGGGACTCCGGCGAAGCGCGCGTAGGCGGGGTGTTCGAGAAGCGCCTCGCGAATCCTGCCGTCCACCGGGTGGAACTCCACCCCGCTGTAGAGCCCCTCGGTGTTCTCGCGGAAGACCACCAGGTCGATCCCCTCGCGATAGTTGAGCGGATTCCCCGCGAAGGCCTTGCAGGGCCGCAGGTTCACGTAGAGATCGAAGAGCTGGCGCATGCGCACGATCGGGCTGCGATAGACCAGCCCCTTGCCGCGCAGCCCGGGCGCCAGCTCGCCCTGGGCCTCCTCCTTGGGCTTGCTCGTGATGGCGCCGAAGAGGACCGCCTCGACCTGCTTCAGCCCCTCCAGGGTGCGCGCCGGCAGCGGGTCCCCCTCCCGGCACCAGAATTCCCAGCCGATGTCGAGCGGAACGTACTCGGCCTCGAAACCGGCCGCGTCGAGCACGGTCCGCGCCGCGCCCATCACCTCAACCCCCACCCCGTCGCCGGGCATCCATCCGATGCGGTGCTTCACCATCTGTTTCCTGCCGCTCCCGGAGGGGATGCGGAGCGGAAAGGTTAGCGGCGCGGGAGTCCGGGCACGATCCGCTCCGGGAAGACCCGCTCAAGGCCCTCCCCGGGTCAGACTCCGGCCAGGGTGATGCCGTAGGCCTCTTCGGTGGTGCGCGTGACGTAGGCCAGGAAGGGCTCGGGGGAGAGCGGGGCGCCCGTGGCGCGTTCGACCAGCTCCGTGGCGGGGTAGCGCGAGCCGAAACGGTGGATCTTTTTGCGCAGCCACTCGCGAAGGGGCGCCAGCTCCCCCTTCGCCACCATCTCCTCGACGCCGCCCAGTTGGGCGCGGGCGGTCTCGAAGAGCTGGGCGTTGATCAGGTTCCCCAGGGTGTAGGTGGGGAAGTAGCCGAACATCCCCATCGCCCAGTGGATGTCCTGCAGGACCCCCTCGGCCATGTCGCGCGGGCGGATGCCGAGCAGCTCCTCGTAGGCGTCGTCCCAGGCGGAGGGCAGATCGTCCACCTCGAGTTCGCCGCGGAAGAGCGCGCTTTCGATTCCGAAACGGGCCGCGACATGCAGGTTGTAGGTGACTTCGTCGGCCTCGACGCGAATGAAGGAGGGCCGCACCGCGTGCAGCGCCGGCCACAGGGCGTCGACCGTGATCCCCTTCTTGGCCGGGAAGGTCTCCACGAAGCGCGGCAGCGCCCAGGTCCAGAAGGCGCGGCTGCGGCCGACCAGGTTCTCCCAGAGCCGCGACTGCGATTCGTGCACGCCCAGGGAGACCGCCGGACCGATTGGCGTCCCCTCCCAGGCGGGGTTCAGGCCCTGCTCGTAGAGGCCGTGGCCGGCCTCGTGCATGATCCCGAACAGCGCGGGGCGGAAATCGTCCTCCTGGAAACGCCAGGTGATGCGCACGTCGCCGGGCCCGAAGCCGGTGCAGAAGGGGTGCGTGCTGCGGTCGATGCGCCCGGCCTCGAAATCGAAGCCCATCCGTTCCGCGGCCATGCGGCCGAAGGCGAGCTGTTTTTCGGACGGATAGTGCCCCAGGGCGGGTTTCTCGTCCACCTCGCGGCCGCACTCCGCGACCCCCCGCACCAGCGGAGCCAGCGCCGCGCGGAGTTTTTCGAATAGAGGGGCCAGTTCCTCTTCCGTGGCGCCCGGCTCGAACTCGTCCATGAGCACGTCGTAGGGCGCCCGCGTGGAATCGATGGCGGCGGCCTGCTCGCGGCGCAACCGGATCAGAGTGGCGAGGGGATCGCGGAAAAGCTTGAAGTCGGCCTTCTTGCGGGCCTCCTGCCAGGCGGTCAGGCCCGAGCTGGTGGCCGCAGCCAGGGCCTTGGCCAGCTCGACCGGGACGCGCGCAGCGCGGTCCACGTGCCGCCGCGCCTCGCGCACCTGGGCCTCCAGCTCCGAGCCGGGTGCGGCCGCGGCGGCGCACGCCTCCAGGGCGTCGGACAGCCCGGGATCGACGAGGCGGGCGTGCTTGAGGCCCGCCAGCGTCGCGAGCGCGCGGCCGCGGGCCTCCTGCCCCCGGGGCGGCATGACGGTCTCCTGGTCCCAGGAGAGCAGCGCTTCGGCGTTTTCCAGGTCGCGGATCTCGCCCCACAGGGCGAACAGCGGGTCTTGCGGGGAGTCGTGGGTCATGATTCGAGTTCTTTTCCTTCCGCCAGGGCGCGGCGGATCGCTTCGCGGAGTTCGGCGCTCTCGGGAGCCACGTCGCTCACGAAGAAGCGGATCACCCGGCCGTCGCGGCCGACCAGGTACTTGCAGAAATTCCAGGACGGCACTTCGCCCCCTCCGGTCAGGAAATCATAGACCGAAGACTGGCCAGGGCCGGGGCGGACCCGGCCCTTGGAGAACATGGGAAAGGTGACCCCATAGATGCGCGTGCAGAACTCGCGGATCTGGAAGGCGTCACCGGGCTCCTGACCTCCGAATTCGTTGCTGGGAAAGCCCAGCACGGCGAAGCCCCGGGAAAGGAACTCTTCGTGCAGCTTCTCCAGGCCGGCGTACTGCGGCGTGAAGCCGCATTCGCTGGCGAGGTTCACGGCCAGGGTGACCTTGGCCCGGAAGCGGGCCAGGCTGACCGGTTCCCCTTCGAGGGAGGTGGCCTTCAGGTCGTAGAGGGAGCGGACGGCGGTAGTCATGGGTCAGTTCGAAGGTTCGAGACGAAGATAGTCCAACCCGGCCATGAAGGCCGGCTCGGCCCGGCGGTCGGCGCCCTGGAGTTCGAGCCCCAGGCGGTGGCCGCCCTGCCGGAGGAGATGCGTCCCCAGGTCGACCGGTTCCCCGGGCGCCACTTCATCCCGGTAGAGATCGATGGGGCCGCCCAGCGGGGAACCGTCCAGGGTGAGCTGCACGATGCCGTAGTCCCGGGCGCGGGTCAGACGGGTTTCCAGACGGTAGTTTCCGGTGCGCGGCACGGAAAACTCGAGGATCAGGCGGTCGCCGGGGCGCCCGCCGGTCCACCAGAGCTGTTTGTCGCCGCTCCAGTCTTCGCCGAAGCGGCTCATGGTCTGCGGGCGCACCTCGCCGCGGGTGACCTCCACGATCTTGAGATCCTCGCCTTCCAGGGCCCCCGCGACGCGGAACGGTGTCCAGGAGTTCCGGGGGCGGGGAAGACGCTCCTCGACGGGGGGCAGGGAGGGGAAACGCCCGACTCCGTCGGCCGGGGCGTACCACCAGGCCGTGGCGGCGTAGTCGACACGCACATCCTTCCAATGCCAGACGCCCAGCTCGAAACGGAAGGAGTGCTGGAAGGGGACCGCGTCCGCGATCTGGAAGCGGTTCACGCTGGTGTAGCCGAAGTTGCCGGGCCCGTCGCAGCGGGTCTGGTTGTGGAAGGGGTGCTGGAAGCGTTCGGGGCTGCTCCAGGCGTAGCCGAAGTAGTCCTCGGTCCCCGTGCCGAAGGTGCTGGGGAAGCTCTCGCCGTCGACGAAGAACTTCTCGTCCCCCTCCCCCCACCAGGTGCGGACCGGGTTGTAGATCGAGAGCATGCAGCCCACGAAGCGGCCCGGGCCGGTCGCCTCGAGCACGCGGAAGTCGCTGCGCGGCCGCGTGGGGAGATCGCGGACCTGGCGCCATCCGGCGTGGAAGCGTAGCGGGCCGGCGACCTCGTCCACCCGGTGGAGCACCACCTCCGCCGCCAGCGCGCCCTGCCCCTCGCTGGCGATGCGGCCCTCGAATCCGTCCCGAAACGGCATGGGGAAACGGCAGGTGAAGAGGCCGTCGGAATCGATCTCCATCGACAGGCTGCGGTAAGGAAGGAAGTCCGGCGCGGCGCCGAAGAAATCCCCCAGCGGGCAGTCGACCTGCGGCCGGCCGGCGCCGTCGGCGGTGATCCGGAGCCGAAGCCCGCGCAGGAGGGCGGGGGCCGATTCCCCCAGCCGGGGGAGCCCGGGGAGGCGCACATCCAGCTCCACCACCGTGCCGCGGCCGGCCAGGCGGAAGTCGAGGGGATTCTGCGAGTCGAGCCGCTGCAATCCGGTGCGCTCCTCCCGCGCCCCCGCCGGGAGCGGGAGCCCCTCCTCGAGCCGGCGGCCGAGGGCCGCCAGGGCCGGCGTTCCGCTTTCGAGGAGTTCCGGGGAGAGGGAGGGGATCGCCGTGCCGGCGGGAAACCGCCGCACATCGATCTGGTAGTAGGGATCCGCGGCGGTGACGGCGACCTTGAGGTGCGCTCGGAAGGGGAGCGGCACGAAACAGTTCCCGCCGCGCGCCTGGAAACCGCACAGGGGCTTGAGGAAGGGGGCCGTCTCGCCCGCAAGGAGCCGCTTGAAGGGCAGGCGCAGGGCGGGCTTGGGGGCCCCGTCCACGTAGAAGAGGATCTCCCCCTTGGGGTTCGCCGACCAGATGCGGGTGACCACGCCGGGCCCGTCCACGTCCGCCATGACGTACTCGGTCGAATCGAGGGTGCGCTCCACGCGCAGGAACTGGCCGCGGTCGTCGTTGGCGAACCAGGCCTCCGGATCGCGGCCCTCCTCGCTGGTCCGGTCGTAGGAGGAGAACTGGAGCGCCTTTTCCCCCGGCCGGGGGGCGGCAGCCAGGGAACCCAGATCGATCACCGCATCCAGAAGGTCCCGGTAGGTGGGACCCGTCTGGAGGGGAGCGGCGAGAAGGAGCAGGAGGACAGCCATGGGAAAGCCGGGCCGCGCCGGCCGACCGAGTGTACCCTCTCTTCGTCCCGCGCCGCCCTCCGCCCCCCCTCCCAACCGATGCCGATGAGCCGGACCCGCACCGCGGCCGCCGCGATCCTCCTTCTTGCCGGACTGGCTCCCGCCCTCTCCGCGCAGACGTTTTCCGTCAAGAAGCAGAAGAAGGGCGAAGAGACCCTTTTCTCCTTCAACGTCGGGCTCTGGTACACGCGCATCGAAAACCGGGCGCGCACTACGCAGAGCATTGCGCAGACCTTCGGGCCGGTGCTCAACGGCCGCATGGACGTGCTGCGCCGCTGGAGCATCGGGGTCAACTACGTCTATCTTCGCCAGGACTTCAAAGGCAGCATGACGGAGCCCTATCTCCTCTACTGGATCACGCCCCGCGACGAAGGCCGCGACCTGATCCTGGCGGCCTTTCTCGGCCACCACTCCGGCCGCTTCGACTTCAAAGGGCCTCAGAAACGATTCGTCTTTCCCAGCGGCCAGGTGAATCGTTTCCACGACAGCGGGCTCTTCGGCGGGATCCAGGGCTGGTACGACTTCCTTCCGAACTGGGACATCAAGGGCCTGGTCGGCTGGTATCCCCAGCAGCCCGGCTCCAACTTCTTCGACTCCGAGGAGATGCATCCGATCTACGCGCTGGGGATCGGCCACAAGTTGGCCCGCAACTGGGAGATCTCGCTGATGGGAGCGGTCAGCCCGATCCAGTCGGACGCCCTGATCTTCGCGACCGTGACGTTCTGGCTCTGAACGGCCGGGATTGTCCGGCAGGCCGACCCCGGGTCAACGCACTCCGGGGTGTTCCCAGTGGGTCCACATCTCGCGGAAGATGCGGGCCAGCATCCCGTCCGGCCAGTATTCCGGATGGGGAGCGAACAGGGTTCCGTGGTCGCGGCCGGGAACGAAGAGGAACTCCGCGTCGCTCCCCAGGCGGGCCATCTGGCGCTGGAGAAGCGCCACGGCGCCTTCCAGGCGGAAGGTGTCCTGGGTTCCCACCCAAACGTGGATCTTGCCCTGCAAGAGCGACCGCAGCCGCGGCCAGTTCTTCTTCAGGACCAATGCAATGTCGTATTTCTTCCAGGCCTGGGCGACGGCGGAATCGATGGTTCCGTCGTCACGGTCGAAGAGCGGCATGGGGCGCCCGTCCGGGCCGCGGGGGCTGAAGACCGCGTCGAAGCTCGAGTACTGGCCCCCGAAGGGCTGGCGGGCCAATTCGCGCTCGACGAATTCCTTGAGCGACATGACCCATTCGCCGTTGCGGCGGACCATCATGACCGGGTCACCGTGGGAATCCACATAGGCGTTACGGTCGGAGTAGATGTTCACTCCGGTGAAGTCGCGGAAGTCGACCGGATCGGGCGCTGTGGACCAGGTTCCTCCGAAGATTCGCGGATAGGTGATCTGGAGCCAGAGGGTGCTCCAGCCTCCGCTGGAGTGGCCCGTGAGGAAACGGCCGCCTCCCTTCTCCGGTCCGCCGAACTTCGCCTCCAGGGCCGGGATGAACTCGGTTATCAGCGCCTCCCCCACCGGACCGTTGTTGGCCGAGTCGGCGAACTCGTGGTGGCCGCGCGGGCAGGAGGCGTTGAGGAAGATGTAGAGCATCGCGGGAATGGTCCCCGTCTGCATACCTTCCAGCATCGCCGGCCCGCGTGACCAGGCGCTGCGATGGGAGCCGCCGAACCCGTGCACGATGTAACAGACCGGCTGGTTCTTCTCCGGATCGTGGCCGGGGGGCAGCACCACCCCCGCTTCCAGGAACATCGGCCGCCCCCAGTAGGCCGTGAGCAGGTCGGACTGAATCCGGAAGAGCCGGATCCGCGCGGTCGAGACGGGCTGGGGCGGCGCCGTCTGCTGGGCGGCGGAAGCGGCCAGCCCGAACACCAGAAGGAAAGTACCGTGCCGGAGCAATTTGTTCTTGATTGGAGAAAAGGGGAGCCTCTCGATCGTTTTTCGCCCAATCGAGAACAAATTGCTCCGGCACGGTACTTCTTTCATTTGGCGGATCCGGCCAGATCGTCCTCGAAGGCGACTTTCTCGAACATGTGAACGCCGGCCGCCAGAGTCTTGTGGACCGGGCAGCGCGAGACGATCTGGGACAGCCGTTCGCGCTGGGCCTCGTCGAAGCTCCCGCGGAAGCGGACCCGGGCGCGAATGACCTCGACCAGCCCCTTGGCGTCGTCGCCGCACTCCTTGCAGTCCTCGGCGTGGATGCGGTCGAAGTCGTACTCGACCTCGACTCCCTGGAGGTCGATCCCCTTGTGGCGCGCGTAGAGCCGCAGGGTGAGGGTGGTGCAGGCCCCCAGGGCTCCGAGGAGGAGTTCGTAGGGGCTGGGCCCGCGGTCGGTCCCCCCCGCATCGAGGGGTTCGTCGGCCTTCCAGGTGTGCCCGCGGGCGGTGATCGTGACCTCGGTCCCCTCTCCAAGACTTGCGTGGATGGTCGCCATGCCCCTTTTCTACCACGAAGATCCAAAAATGGGTAAAACAAGGGTCAGAAAACGGGAGGCTGATTCTTTTACCATCCAGTCCGTGGAAGATCCAGCCCGCTTGACGCCCCCTTCCCTGCCGGCCCCCGGTGCCATGGTGATGTGGCACGTCTACCTGGTCCGCTGCGGGGACCGCTCCCTCTACACGGGAATCGCCACCGACGTGGCCCGGCGCTTCGCGGAGCACCGGCTGGGCGCCGGACGAGGTTCCCGCTACCTGCGCGGGCGCGGACCGCTCGAACTCGCCTTCCAGCAGCCCGTCGGCACGCGAAGCCTGGCCCTCCAGGTGGAAGGGCGCATCAAGAGGCTTTCCAAGGCCGACAAGGAGGACCTGATTTCGGGAAGGAAAGGCATCGAATCGCTGGTCGCCCGGATCCGGGCCGGCGTGCCGGGTCCGACCAGCGAACCGGACCCGGCCGGCGGGACCGGCGGAGACGGCCCCGACTGATCCTCCCGCCCCCCGGAGGCCCCGAAACCTCGGGAATCCCGTGTTAGGATGGAATCGAGGTCTCTCTTGCACGATTTCGACCAGTCCCCGGGCGAAGAACTCGCCAACAGCATCAGCCACGGGATCGGCCTGCTGGCGGCCCTGGCCGGGGCCCCGTTCCTGATCGTTTCCGAAGTGCGGCACGGGGACCCCGCCGGGATCGTGGGCGGCAGCATCTTCGCCGCCACCCTGATCGTCCTCTATCTCGCCTCCACCCTCTACCACGCCCTGCCGCGCAACAACGTCAAACGGATCTTCCGCATCCTGGACCACGGCGCGATCTTCCTGATGATCGCCGGCACCTACACACCCTTCACCCTTGGCGTGCTGCGCGGCCCGTGGGGCTGGACCCTGTTCGGCCTGATCTGGAGCCTGGCCCTCGCCGGCATCGTCTTCAAGGCCGTGGCCGGCGCACGCTTCCCCCGGGCCACGACCGCGCTCTACCTGGTCATGGGCTGGCTCGTCCTCCTGGCGATCAAACCGATCTTGCTCCACGTCCCCGGATGGGGCCTGTTCTGGCTCGTCGCGGGCGGCCTGGCCTACACGGGCGGCGTGGCCTTCTTCCAGGCCCGGCGCCTGCGCTTCCACCACTGCATCTGGCACCTGTTCGTCCTGGCGGGAAGCGCCTGCCATTTCGCCGCGGTGCTGTGGTATTCCGCCTGACCGGGCCTTGAGATCGGGGTTTGGCCGCCAGGAAGGCCGCCTGCTATTCTCCAGGCTTCATGCCCCAGACCCTGGTCGAAAAGATCGTGCAGCGCTTCGCGGTGGACCTGCCCTCCGGCAGAGAGGTCCGCTCGGGCGATTTCGTCACCGTGCGCCCCCTGCACGTGATGACCCACGACAACACCGCTGCGGTGATGAAGAAGTTCCGCGCCATCGGCGCCCGCAAGGTCCACGATCGGCTCCAGCCGGTTTTCGCCCTCGACCACAACGTGCAGGATCAGGGGGCCAAGAACCTGGCCAAGTACGCGGCCATCGAGGCCTTCGCCCGGGAACAGGGGGTCGATTTCCATCCCGCCGGGCGCGGAATCGGCCACCAGATCATGGCCGAGGAGGGCTACGCCTGGCCGGGGAGCTTCGTCTGCGCCAGCGACTCGCACAGCAACATCTACGGGGGGCTGGGGGCTCTGGGGACTCCGGTTGTGCGCACCGATGCCGCCGGGATCTGGGCCACCGGCCGCACCTGGTGGAAGGTCCCCCCGGTGGCGCGGGTGGTGCTCAAGAACCGGTTGCGGCCCGGCGCGAGCGGCAAGGACGTCATCATCACCCTGTGCGGCTTCTTCCACGGCGACGAGGTCCTCAACCACGCGGTCGAGTTCGCCGGAGAGGTCGAAGCCTTGAGCCTCGATGACCGTCTGACCATCGCGAACATGACCACCGAATGGGGCGCCCTGGCGGGCGTGTTCCCGGTCGACGGGGTCACCCTGGCCTGGCTGCGCGAACGGAGCCGCATCCAGCAGGAGCGCGGCGATGAAGCGCCCCGAATCTCGGAAGCGCGCCTGAGCGCCCTGGCGGAAGCCCTTCCCGCCCCGGACCCGGATGCCGTCTACGCAGCCGAGATCGAATTCGACCTGGCCGCGGTCAGTCCCCACGTAAGCGGCCCTGACACGGTCAAGACTATCACTCCGCTCCCCGAGATCGAGAAGCGGCGCATCCCGATCCAGAAGGCCTACCTCCTCTCCTGCGTGAATGGGCGGGTGGGCGACCTCGCGGAGGCCGCCAACATCCTCCGCGGCCGCCAGGTCGCCCCGGGCGTCAAGCTCTACGTCGCTGCGGCTTCCAGCGAGGTCGAGGCCGAAAGCCGGAAGAGGGGCGACTGGCAGGCTCTACTGCATGCCGGCGCCATTCCGCTCCCCCCGGGCTGCGGAACCTGCATCGGGCTGGGGGAAGGCACTCTCGAGGACGGGGAGACCGGCATCAGCGCCACCAACCGCAACTTCAAGGGGCGCATGGGGAGCCGCAACGCACGCGCCTACCTGGCTTCACCGGCCGTGGTAGCCGCCAGCGCCCTCAAGGGATTCCTGGCCGGGCCCGGAACGGCGGGCGCTGCCCCCCCGCTGTCCGGCCGGATCTCGCGGCCGGAACCCCGTCCGGAAAAACCGGCCCTCGTTCCCCTCGTGGCGGGCTTCCCCAAAACGATCGAGGGTGAACTCATCTTCTGCGACGTCGACAACCTCAACACCGACGGCATCTACCCGGGCACGCTCACCTATCGCGAAGATCTCACTCGCAAGGAAATGGCCGCTGCGGCCATGCGGAACTACGACCCGGATTTCGCCAGGACCGCCTGCCCGGGGGACATCCTCGTCGGAGGCTTCAACTTCGGCAGCGGTTCTTCGCGGGAGCAGGCCGCCACCGCGCTCCAGTTCGCCGGGATCCGGATGGTCGTGGCCGGCTCCTTCAGCGAGACCTACACCCGCAACGCCTTCAACAACGGCTTCCTGCTGATCGCCTGCCCGGAACTGGTTGCGGCCCTCCGCGCAGCTTTCCGCGGACCCTCCCCCACGGTCCGGACCACCTGGCGGGCCTGTGCCGATTTCGAGCAGGGCATCCTCCGCGCGGGAGAAAGCAACTTCCCTTTCCCCCCGCCCGGCCCCGTGGCCCAGGAGCTGATCGTGGCCGGCGGGCTCGAGGCCTCGATCGCCGCCCGCCTGGGTTCCCAGGAAGCGGGTTCAAGCTCTGGTAAGCTACGGGTCGAAAGGTAGAGAGCAAGGAGCATGGGGCCCGGGGCGCCCTCCGCCCGCCCTTCCACCACCAATGGCCGACCGGAAGCTGGTCCTCTTCGTCTTCATCGACGCCTTCGGCTGGAAGGTTCTCGAGCGGCACCCCTTCCTCGAGGAGGAGCTGCCCGTGCGGAACCCCCTGCGAACCGTCTTCGGCTACAGCTCGACCTGTATTCCCACGATCCTCACGGGATCTCTTCCCCGCGAGCACGGCCACTTTTCTTCTTTTTTCCTCAATCCCAAAGGGTCGCCCTTCAAGCTCTGCCGGCTGCTCTCCTTCCTCCCGGCTTCGATCACCCGCCGCGGACGGGTCCGCCACCTGATGAGCCGTTTCATCGGGCGCCTCTACGGCTTCACGGGCTACTTCCAGATCTACAACATGCCCTTCCGCTGGCTGCCGCTTTTCGACTACGTGGAGAAAAAGGATCTCTACCAGCCGGGAGGAATCGCCAACGGCCAGCCCACCATCTTCGACCGCATCCGCGAAAAAGGTGTCCCTTTCCTGCTGTCCGACTGGCGCGCTTCCGAAGAGACCAACCTCGCCGAACTGAAGGCCGCCTGCGGGAAGGGCGAGATCTGCGGCGCCTACCTCTACATGGCCCGGCTGGACGGGCTGCTTCACGACCACGGCCCGGGCGGCCCGGAAATCGGCGCCAAGGTGGCGTGGTACGCCGAGCGCCTGCGCGACGTCCTCGAGACCGCCCGCCGCAGCTACGACGACGTGCGCATGTTCGTCTTCAGCGACCATGGCCAGGCCGAGGTCCGTGAGGAAATCGACCTCATGGGCCGCATCCAGGACGCGGGCCTCGAGTACGGCGAGGATTACCTGGGCGTTTTCGATTCCACCATGGCCCGGCTCTGGTTCCCCAAAGAAGGGGGCCGTGAAAGGATGGAAGCCGTGCTGAAGCAGGAACCCAGGGGCAGGATCCTCTCTGAGGAACAGCTCCGGGACTGGGGCTGCGATTTTTCCGGGAACAAGTACGGGGAACTGATCTTCCTGGTCGACCCGGGAGTGCTGATCAATCCCAGCTTCATGGGGGAGACCCGCCTGAACGGCATGCACGGCTATTCCCCGGAAGACGCGGATTCCACGGCGATGTTCGCCGGCTCCCACGAACCTGCAGTCCGGCCGGAATCCCTGACCGACCTGCACGCCATGATGCTCTCCGAGGTGGAGCGGTTGACGGATTCCGGGCAGGATCCCGGCCCCGCCTCCCGTGTGGCTTCCCGCATCCCTGCCTGATCCTCCGTGAATCCCGCCTACGCGGCCGGCGCCACTGCGGCCTTCCAACTCTGGATGGACGGCCTCCTGGAGCGGATTGCCTGCCGGGCCCGGGACGGCCTGGGAGACAACCTGGAGGCTCTCATCCTGGGGGGCGGTTACGGCCGGGGGGAAGGAGGCCTGCTGCGTTCGAAGCAAGGGGACCGCCCCTTCAACGATCTCGACTTCTTCCTCGTAGCGCGCCGCCCCCGCCAAGCCGCACGCTGGGACTCGGCCAGCGCCCTGGCCGACTTGGCCGCGGAAGCCGGCATCCACCTGGACATCTCCCGGCCGCTCACCCGCAGGGATCTGCACCGTCTTCCTCACAGCCTGATGTGGCACGACCTCCTCCTGGGCCACCGGGTGATCGCGGGTCCGGAAGGAATCCTGGAGTCGGCGGCCCCGCCTGGACTGAAAGATCCCCTCCCGCCCATCGAGGCCACCCGGCTGCTTCTCAACCGGGGAGCCGGATTGCTTCAATCCTTGCGGATCGCCGCGGGCTTCGAACCCCTTCCCGACCCGGAATTCCTCCGGAGGAATTTCTGGAAGTGCGCCCTGGCCCTTGGAGATGCGCTGCTGATCCTCTTCCAGCGCTACCGGCCCGCACTACGGGAGCGTCGTCTGGAGTTCGAGGCGCTCGACCGGAAGGAACCCCGGGTGGCGGCTCTCGCTCTGGTTCCCTGGTATCGGAAGGCCCTGGCCTTCCGGATGCGCCCCGGACTGGCCTGCCGGAAGGAACCCGATTCGGAAGATCTGGCCTCCATGGCCCGAAAATGGGAAGAGACCTTCCTGCTGGTGGAAGGCCTTCGTCTGGACCGCCCCTGGGATGCCGCCTGCGCTTATGTAAGCTGGCGCGGCGTGCGGGAGACAGCCCAACACACCCCGGCCAAGATCCTCCGCAACCTCCTTTTGGGTCTCCGCTCCGCCCGCCCCGGTTGGCGATACCCAAGGGAGCACCTCTACCGGGAACTGCCCGGGCTTCTTGTTCACAACGGCATGCCCAGAGAGACGTGGAACCTCAAAGGATCCCGGTTTCTCCGGACCTGGAACCGGTTCAACTGAGCACCGTGCTCACCCTCGATGCCCCCGACATCGGCCAGGCCCTCGGCCTGAAGCTGGCCGATCTGCGGCTCATCAAGGAAAATTCTTCCTGCCACATTTTTCGTGCAAAGTGCGAGGGGGCGCCGGTCATCCTCAAGCAGTACAAGGGGGAGGATCCGAGCCTGATGCTCCAGGAAAGCCGGGCGCTGGATCTCTACGCTGAAATGGCCGCTGCCAACCCCGATCTGATCGGCGCGGGAACGCTGGCCATCAACCCGGAGCGCAATCTCCTCGCCATCGGCTGGATAGAAGGCGAACCCTTCAGCCGCCTGCTCTCCCGGGCACGCCATGAGGGGGGAGCGCGGGAGACCGCCCGGAAGGCCATGGGGATCCTGGGGGGATACCTGGCGGATCTTCGCCGCCGCACGGTGCAGCCTGGCGCGGCAACGGATCCCTTCCACTTCGAATACCTGGAATACTGCTCGCGTAGATTGAGGGGGATTCCACTTCTGGGCCGGCTGGCCTTCCGTCATGCGGAGGAAGAGGCCGTGGAGATTTCGGAGGCCTATCGGGCGGCCCGCCCGGTTCCTTCCGCTGTTCATGGAGATTTCGTTTTCCGAAACATCCACATTTCGGGCAGCCGTGTGGGGTTGATTGATTTCGCCAATTCCCTCGCACTCAGTCACCCTCTCAACGATTACTACAACCTGGATTTCGGGCTGCAGAACACGGTCCTCCCCGCGGGAATCCGTTCCATGCTCTGGGCAGCCTTCCGAAAAGGGCTGGGAAGGATGGATTATCCCCAGGCAGTCCACCGCTTCCATTTTGAGTGGCACCGGCGCCGCTGGCTGATGCTCAAGATCCTGGGGCAGCACCCAAGCGACTGGATCCAGGCCATTCGCGGCCTGGGAAGCTTCGCCCGGGCCTACGCCCCCGAGGCTCTGACATGATGTCCCTCCCCTCCCTCCTGGGGATCGTGGTCTTCCTGGTGGGGCCGCCCCTCGTGGCCCTGGCCCTGATCGCCCAGCCCCGCTGGCGGCCCTTCTTCACCGGCCTTCTGGCTTTCAGCACCTGCCTGATCATGAAGCCCTTCTATCAGGAGGTCTTCTTCCAGGAATACCGGGGGGTTGACCGAGGCTTCGGGGTGACGGTCACGGACGTCCTCTTTTTCGGATTCGCCCTGTTCCTCGCCACCGCACGCGGGACACGCAAGAAGGTCTGGTGGCCCTACAACACCGGTCCCTACCTGCTTCTGGTGTTGTTCGAAGCTGTTTCCCTGATCGGTTCCCCGGTCCCCTTGATCGGAGCCTTCTCCCTCCACAAATTCCTGCGCGGGCTGGTTCTCTTCTGGGTCGTCGTGAACCTCATCCAGGACAAAAAAGAGCTGAAGCCCTTTCTCGTGGGCCTCATGGCGGCGGTTGTGTTTCAATTCCTGGTGGTTTACGTGGAGAAATACGTGCTCCAGGCGGAGGTGGTGCGCTCCAACGGGACCTTCCCCCACCCCAACAGCCTGGCCATGTATATGAACATGCTGATCCCGATCTTCCTCGCCCTGCTTCTGATCGGAACGGGCTCCCGAAATCAGGACATCTGGTGCGGCATCACCGTCCTTCTGGCAACGCTCTGCGTGATCTTCTCCAAGTCCCGGGCCTCCCTGGCCCTCCTCAGCGCCACTCTGGTGTTCGTCCCCGCCATGACCTTCTCCTTCCGGCCGTCCAAGAGGGTGATCGGCCTGTCCACCGCGGGATTCCTGGTGCTGGTTCTTGTGGGGGCGGCTGCCGCCCCCCGGATTCTCAACCGTTTCATGAATGCACCCAGCGAATCGGCGCAGACCCGGGGCTTCTTCAACGCCGCTGCCCGCAAGATGGCGTCGGACCACCCTTTCGGGGTGGGTTTCAACGCCTTTGCCTGGTCCCTGACCAATACGGACTACTACTGGATGATGTATCCGGACAAGACCCATGTGGACGACCCAAGGGCGTTCCGGGAGAGCCCGGGAGGTCAGGACCGTCTGGGGACCGCCCACCACGTCTACCTCCTGTTTGCAGCAGAGACGGGATGGTATGGCATGGCCGCCTTCATCCTTCTCCTGCTCCGATTCCTCTGGAAGAATTATTACGAATACGTCCGTGCCCGCGACTACCAGTACAAGGCAATCCTGCTGGGGCTGCTGGCGGGTTTTTTGACGCTCCATTTTCAAGGTCTGCTTGAATGGATTTTCCGTCAGACCCAGGTCTTCTACCTCTTCCTGCTGCTGACCGGCATGATGGTCGCCATTGGCCGGCTCCAGAAAAGACCTAGGCGCCCGGTCCCCACTCTCCTTTGACGGCCGCCCCTCCTCCCTCCGAAGCACCGGGGAGTCCTCCCCCGCAGGGGCGCAAGAACCGTTCCCTCCTGATCCTGGTCAACACCCTGACCAGCTACATGAGGGAAATCCTGGATATCGGGACCTTCCTGATCATCACGCCTTTCCTCATCCGCACCCTGGGGAAGGACGGTTTCGGGCTCTGGTCGCTTGTCTGGTCCGTGGTCGGGCTGTTCGCCCTTGCTGACCTCGGTTTTTCCGCATCGGTCGTCAAATATGTCGCCGACGCCCGGGGACGCGGAAACGTGGAACGGGCCCGCACCGTCATCTGCACTTCATTCTGGATCTACTTCTTCATCGGCATCGGGCTCATGATCCTTACGATCGTCTGCTCCCTGGTCTTCAACGACATCTTCGACATCCAGACCGAAAGCCAGCGGCAGGCAGCCCGGACCGTTCTCCTCATTCTCGGTTTCAGGATGATCCTGACCCTCCCCCTGGGGATGTTTCGGGGCGTCTTGATCGGGAACCAGCAGTACAAGATCGCCAATCTCTACCGGATGTGCGGTTCCCTCCTCTACCTGGGGGGCGTCCTCTTCTTCCTGCAGCGCAGTCCTCATCTCTGGGTCCTGGCCCTTGTCAACCTGGTCACCGGCGTGGTTCCCATGCTGGCCATGCTCTTTCACGCCAGGATGACGATTCCCGGGATATCCTTCCATCCCCGCAACTTCGACCGAAGCGTGGTCAGGGAACTGGCCGGGTTTTCGATCTACTTCTTCCTTATCCAGACGGCCATGGCCATCAACGTGCGGGTGGATGCCATGATCATCAAATCCTATCTTCCCTTGGAGGCGGTGGCGGTCTATGCCATCGCCATGCGGCTTTCGGAAAAGTCCAGCATCTTCTGTTCCCAGCTCGCCCGGACCCTGACGCCCATGGTCGCCGAACTCCACGGGGCCGGGGAGAAGAAGAACATCCTGAAGGTCTGGAAAATGGGGACGAAATTGACCACCGCCTTCGGGGCCCCTCTGCTGGTCGGCCTGGGGATTCTCGCCGCCCCCCTGATCCGTTCCTGGTGCCCTCCGGGTTTCGAGGAGGCGGTGCCCGCCACCCACTGGCTGGTGGCGGCGGTCCTGGTGCGGATCATCCACGCCAATACCAACAATGTGCTCAGCATGATGGGCCATCACCGATTCATGGCCTTCGTCTACACGATGGGGCAGGCCGCCAACATCGGCCTCTCCATCCTCCTGCTCCAACCCCTGGGGATCGAAGGGGTCGCCCTGGCCACCTTCCTGGTCCAGTTCCCTCTCTTCGTTTTCGTGGTGCAGCCGAGGGCCCTGAAGATATTCGGAGTCCGGCAGCTCTCCTTCTACCGGGACACGATTCTGCCGAGCCTGGTCCCGGTCCTCCTCATGGCCGGACTGCTCATCCTGCTCCAGATCGTGGATCCCTGGGAAAGCCTCCTGACGGTGGCGGTGTTCGAGGTCCTGGGGATCGGCCTTTTCGCCTTCTCCTTCTGGTGGCTGGGTTTCTCCCCCAAGGAAAGGTCCTACTTCCGCGAAAAGATCCTCGGCCGCCTCAACCGAACCCGGCCCGGGGGTTGAAGCAAGGAGCATCCGCGGAGACGGCCCCTCCGGCCCGGGGCGGGCCCGGAGCCGGTCGGGCCCCCCCCGCTGCGGGCCTTCTTTCCTTCAGATGGGGCGCCAAAAGGACCGAAAAAGAGGGTAAGCTGTTCCCGGCATCCTGCCGGAACTCCCCTCATTCTGCATGAGGTCCAAAAAACCGGGCAACTTGGAGACGCGCACCCCCTTCCCGCCCCGCCTTCCGGCCTCCGATCCGATCGGGTCCCCGGAGCCTTCCCCCTCTCTCCCCTCCGCCGCTGGGAACTCCTCCACGGCCTCTCCGGCCGGGGCCCCCCATGCCGAGGAGAGTCTGGTCCCGTTCGACCTGCTGACCTTTGTGGTCGGTCTCTGGCGGCGGAAATGGATGGTCTTCCTGGGTGTGATCCTCAGCGCGGTGCTGGGAGTGTCGGCCGCCATCCTCTTCGGAGTCCGCACCTGGGAGGCCGAAACCTCCCTGCTTTTCACCGGAACGGAGGGTGAGGTCGAGGGAGGCGTCTTCCAGACCCCCACCCTGACCACCCAGCTCGGCCTGACCAAGCTCCCTGCGAACCTCCGGCAGGTCCGGGAAGAGCTTCAATTGAAGGTCCCCCTGAAGGATCTCAACCAGGCCACCACCGCCTTCGTCCAGAAGGACACTTCCCTGCTGGTCCTGCGGGCCGCCTGGAATGACCGGGAAATGGCCCCCAAGATCGCCAATGCCCTGCGGGACGCCTTTCTGAAGGGGACCGTGGATCTCCGCAAGCGCGTGGCCGTGAAATATGCAGGCTACCTGGAGGATCGCCTTGCCACGGTCACCAAGGAACTGGACGACGCCGACGGGAAGCTCGGCGATTTCATGCGCAAGCAGAGGGTCGTCGACCTGAACGGAGAATCCCAGTGGCTTCTGACCCAGTTCGGCGAACTCGACAACCTCTATCACCAGGCGGTCTCCGACCGGGACGGGGTCGAGATCCAGCTCGCCAATATGGCCCCCATCCTGGCCGCTCTGAAGGAGCTGGCCGCCAAGGAGAAGGAGGATCAAAGCGGGTTCACGGAAAACCCCCGCCAGCTCGCCCAGCTCCGCGGCATCCTCACCCAGAAGTACCGCGAACAACGGGACATCGAGGCCGGGAAGGCGCAGCTCAAGATCGCCGAGCTGGAATTCGAACGGGCCCAGAGATCCCTGAATCAGAAGCTCATTTCCCAGGCCGAATTCGACACCGCCAAGGCCAACCTGGAAGCGGCCCGTGCGGCCGCCAACCAGACCGGCGATCTCTCCTCCCTGCGCAAGGAGATGGACAACATCGACGCCACGATTCTTCCGGGGCTTTACGGCACCGGAGACAACTCCGACCCCGAGTCGGGAGTTCCCATCCTGCGCAACGTGTTGAACACCAACCTCACCCTTCAGCTCCAGAAGGTGTCTCTGGATGCCAAGGTAAGCAGCTTGGAAAAGGCCCGTGACGAAATGCGGGCCCGGCTGGACAATCTCCCCGAAATCCAGAAGGAGTGGGTCACCCTCCAGCGCGAGGTCACCGCCAAGGAAACCGAGAAGCTCGACATCCGCAACCGTCTGGCGGGCGCCCAGCTGTTGAAGAATCTGGACTCCCCCTATTTCTCGGTGGTTTCGGAGGCTGTTCCTCCCGACCACTCGACCGAGTCCAACCGCAAGCTCATCGCCATTCTCGTGACCGGCCTGGGGATCTGGATCACCCTGGCCATGGCCGTGATCGCAACCGTCCTGGACACCTCCCTCAAATCCGCCGCCGACTCCAAGAGAAGGGCGGGGGTCCCGGTTCTCGGGGAAGTCCCGGTCCATGCCGGACGCGGGCCCATGCTTCCCGCCGGCGCAGATCCCCCTCTTCTTGAAAGATTCAAGATCGTCTCCCTGGCAGTCGGCCGCAAGATCCAGGCCACCGGAACCCGCCGGCTCCTGGTCACCAGCCCGGAGCCCGGGGACGGCCGCTCGCTGGTGACCTCCTACCTGGCCTACTGCTTCGGGCGTGACGACAGGAAGGTGCTGGTTGTCGACGGCCAGATCCGCGGGGGCCACACCGGCCTGCTCAACGATTGCGTCGAGGAGGACGAGGAGCGGATGCCGGAGAACGGGGATGACGCCCCGCGCCCGGGCCTCGGAGAATTCCTCTCCTTCGCCTACGACGATTACCAGCAAGTGATCCGCCATACCCGGCTTCTGGGCGTGGATTTCGTCCCCACCGTGAAGCGCGCGGTGATCCCCGACCTTCTCGGCTCTGAACGTCTTCGCGCCATGCTGGAAGACGCCACCCGCTCCTACGATGTCGTCCTGATCGACGGGCCGCCGGTGCTCCCCTATGTGGACGCCGAGATCCTGGCAAATCAATGCGATGCCATTCTGGTCGTCCTGCGCGCGGGGAAGACCACTCCTCCGATTGCACGTCAAGCCGTCAGCCGCCTGAAGTCCTGTGGCCGGCCCATTCTCGGCGTTGTCCTCAATGCGGTCGACCCCATCTACGCAGGCCGGATGTGATTTGCGGATTCTCTTCCTTTCGAACCTCTACCCTCCACTCTTCCTCGGGGGATATGAAATCCTGTGCGAGCAGGTCGCGCGAGGTCTTGCCCGCCGCGGCCATTCCTGTTCGGTCCTGACCTCCGATTTCGGAACGAATCCGGGTTCCCGGGACGAATCCGGCCTCAAGGTCCGCCGGATCCTGCATCTCGACATTCCCTTCGACCGTCCGGGGAAGATCCTGCGGTGGCGCCGCCGCCAAGCCGGACGCTTCAACACTCTGGCCACGGAAAAGGTGCTGGCGGAAGAAGCTCCCGACCTGGTCTTCCTTTGGAGCCAGCTCCGCCTGACCCTCGGCCCCGCACGCATGGTGGAAGAGAGCGGAATCCCCCGAGCCTACACCTTGAACGACCCCTACCTGGAAAGCTACCTCCCCGCGTCCCGGGGATGGAGCCCGGGAAAGGTGGCGCACTACTTGGGTGACCGGGTTTTCTTCCGGCAAACCACCCTTTCCGGACTCCGCCTGGAACCCGCCATCTGCGTCAGCGGCTCCCTCAAGAGAAGCCTCCTTGCCAGCGGAATCCCCGTATCCGGGGCCCGGGTTCTCTACCAGGGCGTCCCCTTGGAACAATTCCCGCTCAAAGAGGAACCGGGGCGGCTGCACGAACCCATCAGGCTGCTCTATGCGGGCCAGCTCCACCCCTACAAAGGCGTGGCAACCTTTCTCCGGGCGGCCACCTTGCTCGAAAAACGGATGGGTTCTGGATCCATCCTGGTCACCCTGGCCGGCGACGGCCCTCCAGGAGCACGGGCGGACCTGGAGAAGCTGGCCGCCCGGGTGTCGGGGACCTCCTTCCTGGGGCGGATCCCCCCCGCGGAGATGCCGCGCCTCTACCGCGAGCAGGACATCCTGGTATTCCCTTCCCAATGGGACGAGCCGTTCGGCCTTTCTCACCTCGAGGCGATGGCTTCGGGCACCCCGGTCGTCAGCACGACCGTGGGAGGCACCGGGGAATTCCTGCGGGAAAGGGAGAACGCACTGACCTTTTCTCCCGGACAGCCCCACGAACTGGCAGAAGCCATCCGCCTGCTGGTCTCCAGGCCGGAATTGCGGCGAAAGCTCATCCGGAATTCCCGCCGGATGGTCGAGGAAAGGTTTTCTCTGGAAAGATATCTGGATGGAATCGAAGAATTCCTCGAAATGGCCCTGCACTTGCCCGCTTTTGGAAATCCCCTGGGAAGGGAGGCCGCATGAGGATTCTCGCCATACCCCGGCGTTTCGTCCGCAAGGAATGGGGCGGGACTGAGACCGTGGTGCTGGAGACCGGGAAACGCCTGCTCGCCATGGGGCACGACGCTTCCATCTGGACCTCCACCATCTTCAGCAGCCTTCGGGAAGAGACCATGGAAGGGGTGTCCGTCCGAAGGTTCGCCTACACATACCCTGTGCTTGGACTTTCCGCCGAAGGACGCAACCAGCTCGACATGAAGGGCGGCAACCTGTTCTCCCTGGGGATGATGCGGGCCCTGCGGAAGGAGAAACGGATCGACCTCATCCACCTTCACACCATGGGAAGACTGGGAGGGATCGCCCGCCGGGAAGCGCTCCGGCGCGGGATCCCCTACTTGGTCTCCCTGCACGGCGGGCTCCTCGACGTTCCCCAGTCCCAGAAGGACGAGCTGGTCGCCCCCTTGAAGAACACCCTCGAGTGGGGCAAGGTCCTGGGGCTCTGGGTGGGATCCAAACGGGTGCTTCAGGACGCTGCGGCGATCCTGTGCGTCAGCCGGGCCGAAGAGGAGAAGATCCGGGCCCGCTTCCCCGGCAAGAAGGTCCTCTTCCTGCCCAACGGAGTGGACTGCGGCCGTTTTTCCCGGGGGGATGGAGCGGGTTTCCGGAAGAAGTGGGGCCTTCCCTCCCGATCGAGGGTTCTCCTGCTGGTCGGCCGGATCGATTCCCAGAAAAACCAGATGGCTGCGGTTGTCGCCCTGGAGAGGCTGCGAAAGGAATTCCCGGATCTCCACCTCCTCCTTGCGGGTCCCGTCACGGATCCGGGTTATGCCCGCCTCCTCCAGGCTGGAATCCGGGAACGCAACCTGGGGGAATCCGTCACCTTGATCGAGGGACTTCCTCCGGATTCCCAGGACCTCGTGGACGCCTTCCACGCCGCCGACGTTTTCCTGCTCCCCTCCATCCATGAGCCCTTCGGCATCGTCATCCTGGAAGCCTGGGCGGCGGGACTTCCCGTGGTTGCGGCAAGGGTCGGAGGGGTCCCTTCTTTCGTGGACGAGGGGGCCGACGGCCTGCTCTTCGACCCCGGCGACGAGGAGGCCCTGGCAGCGGGCCTCCGCCGGTGCCTGGAGTCTCCTTCCATGGCGCGGGGACTCGGTGAAGCGGGCCGCCGGAAGGCGCAGGCGGAGTATGACTGGGACAGGGTGACCCGATTGCTGATCGACCTCTACCAAGGCGTGGTCCGGGACGGCGGCCGCCGTCCCCTGACTGTGCAAGGAGAGGGCGGATGAAGCTGGGAGTCACCACCTTCGGGGGAGACGGCGGGACCTCCGGAATCGGCCGTTACATCTCCGAGCTTCTCGGGCAGTTCGGAAGAATGGGCCGGGAAATGGAGGTGGACGTCCTCCTGCATCACGGGGAATCCTCCGCCTACCTGAATGGATCGACGGGACTGAGGCCCATCGAACTGGGCGAATGGTTCCGCTCCCCTTTGAAGAACATCCTCTGGCACCAGTTCGGGCTTCCAAGGATCTGCTCCAGGAACCAATACGACGTTCTTTTTCTCCCGGCCGGCAACCGGCGCCTCCCCTGGAACCTGTCCGTCCCTTCGGTGGGGACCGTGCACGATTTCGCGTCCCTGCACCTCGCCGGGAAGTACGGTTTTTCCCGTTCTCTCTACATAAAGAAAATCCTTCCAATTCTCATCCGCAGCCTCACCCGGGTCATCGCCCCGAGCCGGGCCAGCGCCAAGGACATCATCGAGCATGCGCGTGTCCCGGAAACCAAAGTGGACTGCATCCCCAATGGCGTAGACCACCGCCGGTTCCATCCCCGGGATCCCGCCCGGTGTCTGGCAGCATTACAGGCCCGCCATGGAATCCGGGCCCCCTATCTTCTCTACGTGGCCAGGCTTGAGCATCCCGGGAAGAACCACGTCCGCCTGATCCGGGCCTTCGACCTGCTTCGAAGCCGTCTGAAGGAACCCATCCAGCTCGTCCTCGCCGGGAAGGACTGGTTCCGCGAGGAAGCCATCCACGCCGAAGCGCAAAGGGCCCATCACGCAGGCGATATTCATTTCACCGGGTTTCTTGGGGATGAGGATCTCCCCCGGCTTTATTCCGGGGCCACCGGCCTGATCTTCCCTTCTCTCTACGAAGGTTTCGGAATTCCGGTCCTGGAAGCCATGGCCAGCGGCATCCCCGTCGCCTGTTCCAATGTCTCTTCCCTTCCCGAGGTTGCCGGCGATGCGGCCCTTCTCTTCGACCCCATGGAAGAGGAGTCCATCCTCTCGGCGATGGAAACCCTGGCCACCGACGAGTCTTTCCGGAAACAGGCCTGCGCCCGGGGCCTGGAACACGCCCGTTCCTTCACCTGGGAACGCACGGCGCGGAAGACCCTCGACTCCCTCCGGAAAGCGGCCCGGGAAGGAGGACGGATCGGTGCCTGACAGGCCCTTCGTGATCGGGATCGGAGGCCCTTCCGGAGCCGGAAAGAGCGCGCTGGCCCGGTCCCTGAGCCGTCGTCTCGGGTCTCCCCCTCTTCTGGCATTCGACGACTACTACCGCGACCAGTCCGCTCTTCCTCAAGAGGAGCGTGAGCAGATCAATTTCGACCACCCGGAGGCCGTGGAGGTCCCGCTCCTGCTCCAGGATCTGGGCCGGCTCCTCCTGGGGGACCCCGCTTTTCCCCCTTTCTACGACTTCTCCACCCATACCCGCAGCCCGGGCCGGCGGAAAGTGGTCCCGGCCGCGTTCCTCCTGGTTGAAGGACTGCATGTCCTTTACTGGAAAGAGCTTCGGGCCCTGCTCGATTTGAAGATCTACGTCCATGCCCGGGAAGAAACCTGCCTCCAGCGCCGCATCGAGCGGGATCAGGCCCTTCGCAGCCGGAACCCGGAATCCATCCGGCGGCGGTTTTTTGAAAATGTCCTCCCGATGGAGAGACAATATGTCTCCCCGACCCGTTGCCTGGCCGATCTGGTCATCGACGGGGAGGACCCCCTCGAGGATGGAACGGACTCCGTCCTGAAACTCCTTCCCTCCCTCCGTCCGTGAACCGAAACGCAACTCTCTGGTCCCTGCCCAGGCCACGGCCCCCGGAACGTGCCAGCCTTGCGGAGGAACTCTACAGCCGCTACGGCGGGCGGGTCTTCCGGCACCGGCTGACCTTCCTCCGCAAACGCTACGCCTGGTTCCTGGTTGTCGGCGGCACCCGGGGATTCAAACGCCTGCTCGACATCCTCGGATCCCTTGCCGCGCTGGCCCTTGCATCTCCGGTCATGGCTCTTGTTGCGATTTCCATCAAGCTCACGGATGGCGGCTCCATCTTCTACATCGCCCCGAGAGTCGGGAAATACGGCCGGGAATTCCCCTTTCCAAAATTCCGGAGCATGGTCCTCGATGCGGAATCCATGAAGGCGGATCTGATGGAGGCAAGTCTCCACGCAGACCATCGCACCTTCAAGATGAAAAAGGATCCGCGGGTCACATGGATCGGACGCATCATCCGCAAGACCTCGATCGACGAACTCCCCCAGCTATGGTGCGTCCTGAGAGGCGACATGGCGCTGGTCGGCCCGCGCCCGCCTTTGCCAATCGAGGTTGAAAAGTACACCCTCTCCGACCGGGCTCGCCTCAATGTGAAGCCTGGTCTGACCTGTCTCTGGCAGGTCAGCGGGCGGGGCGAGCTCCCTTTTGAACAGCAGATGGAGCTCGACCTGCAATACATCGACAGCCAAAGCCTGTGGCTCGACCTGAAAATCCTTCTTCGCACCATTCCAGCGGTCTTGGTGGGCCGGGGAGCCTATTAGGCTCCACCGCCGGCTTGGAGGCCGCATCGAGGGGCCGCTCCGCCTCCTCGACAGCGGAGAAGGTGCATTCCGGGGTCCTGAAGGGCCGGGACATGCAGGTCCGGATCCTGGGGATCCGAATCCAGAACCTCAGAATGGATGAAGCCCTTCAGACCATCGTTTCCCTTCTGGACCGGCCCGGGGCCGGCCAGATTTCCTTCGTGAATGCCCACTGCGCCAACCTTGCCTGGAAAGACCCGGAATACCGGCGAATCCTGGATTCTTCCGATCTTGTCTTCGCGGATGGAATCGGGATGCGGATTGCGGGGCGCATTCTGGGATGCCCCATCCGGGACAACGTCAATGGAACCGACCTTTTTCCGCGCCTCTGCGGGATCCTGGAGGGGACCGGAAAGCGCATCTTCCTCCTGGGGGGAAGGAAAGGCGTGGCGGAGGGAGTCCAGGATTGGATCGCGCGTCACCATCCAGGGACGGTGGTCTGCGGCACCCAGGACGGTTTCTTCTCTTTGGCGGAGGAAGACCGGGTGACTGCCCGGATCCGCGATTCCCGTGCCGATGTCCTTCTTGTTGCCCTGGGAGTTCCCACCCAGGAAAAATGGATCGCCCGCTGCCTTCCTGACACGAGTTCGACCGTGGCAATCGGCGTGGGAGGGCTTTTCGATTTCTACTCCGGACGAATTCCGCGCGCGCCCCGCTGGATTCAGCGGATGGGGATGGAATGGGGATGGCGCCTGGCCCAGGAACCCGGACGAATGTGGAAACGCTATCTTCTGGGGAATTTCACTTTTCTCTTCCGGGTTTTCCGGGAACGCTTCCGCGGCCTTCCAGAAACCGGACTTCAGAAAGAACATTGAAGGCTCTCCTCGTTGCAACCGGATTCAATCCCGGACGTTTTCCCATGCTGGACTTGAATCCAGGCCCGCTTCTTCCCCTGGCAGGCAAGCCGTTCCTCCAGCATGTCCTCGAGTACCTTGTCCAGCGAGGAATCCGCGAATTCCACCTCCTCCTCCACCATCGCCCCGAGCGGGTGGAAGAAGCGCTCGGTTCCGGGGAACGCTGGGGATGCCGGATCCGATTCCAGATCATCGATGACCCGGTAAAGCCCCTGGATGGGCTGACGGGCTCTTTCCTGGACGGTCTTCAGGAAGGAGAATCCTTTCTCCTGGGAAGGGCGGATTTCCTTCCCGAACTTCCCAAAGAGCCCCTCTGGCGGAAGGGCCATCTCTTCGACCGGGAGGAAGGCTCCCGCAATGGAGTGGAGAACCCGCTTCCGCGCTGGTCGGGATGGGCGGTTCTGGGCAAGGAGAACTTGGAAGAACTCCGGGGAAGCACGGAAGAAGATCTTCCGGAAAAAATCCTCGCATCCCTCGACAACCGGGCCGAGCGTGTCGTGGCCCGCAATCCTCTCGACCTTCGCACATGGCGGGGATTGCTCGATGCCAACCAGGCCGTGATCACTGGCCGGTTTTCCGGCCTTGCCCTGCCTGCAAGAGAAGTCGAACCCGGAATCTGGATTGCAAGAAACGTCGCCCTGCACCCGCACGTCCATCTCGAGGCTCCCGTCTTCATCGGGGAAGACTGCAGCATCGGGAGCAGAGTCTCCCTCGGGCCGACGGCCATCGTAAGCTCCGGTTGCATCCTGGCAAACCGCACCCGGGTGGAGACCAGCGTCCTGTGCCCCGACACCTACATCGGGGAGTCGCTGGTCATGAGAGAATCGGTTGTGGATCGCGATTATCTCGTTTCCGTGACCCTTGGAACCGGAGTTCCCCTCGAGCAGGGGTTTCTGATCGGCAGGCTCGATCAGAGCCTTCTGCGCGGATATCTCTACCTCTTTGCGGTGCGCGGCCTGGCCGCCCTGGGAATGATCTTCTTCGCCCCGGTTGCCCTGCTCTGTCTCCTGCTGCTTTTTCTCTTCCGGAAAGGCAGGAATGTCATCCACAAGAAGGAGGTGGTCCGCCTCCCGGCCCGGTCTTCGGAGGGACCCTGGAAGACCCTCTCCCTGGCCAGCTTCGGCTGCGCCGAGAAACCCCCTTCGGAACGGAATCTCCTGGAAAAGGCCCTGGTGGGCTTGCGCCTCGATCAACTCCCCGCTCTTCCTTCGATCTTCATGGGATGTCTTCACTTCGTGGGCCTGCCGCCGCGAACTCCCGCGGAGGTCGAGTCCCTTCCCGGCTACTGGCGCACCCTCTATCTGGAGGGAAAGGCCGGACTGGCCACCCTGGAGGAAACCCATTCCCATGTGGAGCCGACTTCCCGGCAACGGTATGCATGGGATGCTTCTTACTCGATTCACCACAGTTTTTGGGGGGATGTAAGGCTCTTTCTTCTCTGGATTTTCCACATGGGCGGAGGAGGCCCCGGAGCCAGGGCTTGAATTTTGGGACGCTTCAAGGTCTCTTGCGGGGCCTCCGGGCGATTCCCTGACCTCCTCCGCTCTGAGGAAACGGGTTTCCAGCCGCATGTCAGGAAAAGGGGGGTCCTCGGAGGAACGGGAGCAGGGGAGCGGCCGGCCCCTTCCAGCGACGGGGAATCGCTGGAGAGGAGGGGAGGAAAACGGGAAGAAAAAACCGCGGAGACGCGGAGTACGCGGAGAAGAAAAAACCAGAGGAGAAAACCGGCGAAGGCGGGAGTGTCCGAAACTTTGTGTAAGGGTCTCTTATGGGCAGGCTCGAGGTGATCATACCGGGATCCGCCCTTCGAAGTGAATGGCGAACTGGTTGAGGGCC
>CAZQAP010000004.1:0-41333 GCA_964591365.1 uncultured Planctomycetales bacterium | reverse complement strand
ACTTTTCGTGATGGTCGTCCATTGCCCTGGCTGGATCATGGCCGAATCAGTCGCTGCGGAATGTCCGGCCTCATAGAACTGCAAGGTGGGTTGGCCCGAAAACGGAAGGACGAGGGAAAACCCGCCTTGGGCTTCAGTTGAGGCTTCCACGGTGGTCACTTCTCCGAAGCGATCCTCAAAATATTCAAGCAGGAAGGGCAGGGAGCGTAGAGATTCCCGCGAGTTATGGGGATCCTTGTCGAGCTCGATGGCCAGCCATTCGACGTTTGAAGGGGCCAGGAAGAAGACCTGAACCTTAACCTTCGCCAAAGGTGCCCTTGTTCCGGCATCCAGGACGACTCCCCGGACTCCCCCCTGATACGGGAGGAACACCCGGCCGTCCTTGTCGGGGGCATACTGGGCCAGAGGTGCCGTCCAGGGAGCGGCACGGGTCGTGAACGGCACTTCGTAGGCCCACGACCACGACTCCCCTGCCCGTTCTAGAAGGCTCGCCGGTACCGTGTACGCAACCGGGGCGGTTTCGGGTTTCTTCTCCAGTTCCACCACGTTGGTTCCGGAGACCAGGCTCAATTCCGGGAGGTCCAGAGGTTTTCGTGACAAGAAGTCGAACGGCCGGATGGTGAGGATTTCGTCTCTGGATGGCTTGGAACTTTCCTTTTCGATGGCCGGAACGGGATTCGGTGCCTCCATTCCCAAAACCGGGCTTGCGCCGGCAAGGTTTCCGGAATCGTCTTTCGGGCCGGGACCCCTGTCAAGAAGGAGAACCACGGCAAGGACGGCAACCACGAGGACAGCCGCCAGGAAGAATCTGGGAGACTTCAACATTTTCAACTCCTCAAGAAGGCCGACCTGGAAACGACCTGGAAACGACCTGGAAACGACCTGGAAACGACCGGTGCCCATTTTCGAACATGAAAACGGCCTGTCAAGAAAAATCCAGCCACACGACCCTCCTCCGCGGAAGAAAAGAGTGTGACACCGTAACCCTGCCTCCCACCTGGAATTGGGGAAACCAATTTTGTAGCCCCCCCTCGGTGACGTGGAAACCCCCTTCCACGTTCTTCCGGCCCTGGCAGCGGGATCAAGATTCGCGCTGGTCACCTGCCGCGTTCCGGCAGCGTGCCCCGCGGAGGTTTCGGGATCGGCCTGGAGCGCACCCTCTCCTGGCTCTCGGGCGTCGAGCACGTGCGCGAGTGCATCCCCTTCCCGCGCATGTTGCACCGCATCTATCCCTGATGCCCCGGTTCCGCATTCCAGGAGGACCTGGAATAGGAAGGCTTTTGGGGTTTAGGTCACGGGGTAATGTTGCAGGTTTTCATGCCGGCAACCCGATCCCTCCCTTTGAGGCCGTTGCTCCTGAAGGATTGCCCGTTCCTCCCGGCGCCCCGATTCCAAAGGTTGCCTTCCTCTCTGCCTTGAGAACCTTGCCTTTTCCCGAGCCTCTTGAAACCTTTGAAACGGAGACTCTACCCCCGTTCCCTCCATCGCCTCCAATCCCGCCGCTGCTGCGCTCTCCGCCCTTGAAGAAGTTGGGCCCAGCTTCTGCAACTGTTGGCAATTTTGTCAAGAAAACCCCCCGTGCCAATGGGCAATGCGTTGCCCCGCTATTCCAGCAGTCATCGCCATGGGTACCATCCTGTCCGTTGAAGGGTTGGGAGGCAAGGTCGGCTAAACTTGTCATCACGAAGCTCACTACCGCCCACCGGACGATGAAGACATTTTTCTTTGGGGCTTCAGGATTTCGTGTGGGTTGAATCCCCTCCTTGGGGGCCAGAGGAAGCGTCCGGGTTCTTCCAGTGACGGGAAACCACTGGAGGGGGGGAGGAGGGATTAGCACTGTTTCTCGCGTTAAAAGATCTTCCCGGGGCGTCTCCTGCTCCGGATTTTCTTCCGGCGGGATCCCGCAAGCCATTCGTTTCGGTATAGTCGGGAACAGAAGGGGTTTTGGAAATCCCCTCTGGCCCCCATGACCCAAGGAGTACACGTGAATTTCCCCTTCTTCCCGACGCTCTCCCTGGCCGGGCTTTCCCTGGCCATCCTTTCCGCTTCCATCCCTGCCCAGGCCGTTGGCGGGACCGTGGACCTGGTAACCCGTTTCGACGGCTCGGCGACTGGGGAGGTCCTGGGTTCCGCCGTGGCCAATGCAGGAGACGTGGACATGGACGGAGTCCCGGATATGGTCGTAGGAGCTCCTTTGGCCAATCCCAACGGTTCCTACGAAGGCTCGGCGTTCGTCTTTTCAGGCGCCACCGGAGCCCAGCTTTATCGCTTCGACGGTCCGGAATCCCACGGTGAAATGGGGGCTTCCGTAGCCGGTGCCGGGGATGTGAACGGCGACGGCTACGATGATGTGATCGTGGGAGCCTGGCATACCAGTCCCAACGGACTTTCGAATGCGGGTTCCGCTTTCGTCTTTTCAGGCGCCACCGGAGCACAGCTCTTCCGCTTTGATGGTTTGAGTTCCAACGACAGGTTCGCATATTCCGTGTCTGGCGTTGGCGACATCAACGGAGACGGTTTTTCAGACTTCGTGGTGGGGGCCTCGCGTTACGGTCCGAACGGGATGACTGATGCTGGTTCTGCCTTCGTCTTCTCGGGGGCCACCGGAAACCAGCTCTTCCGGTTGGATGGCACGGACCCGGGAGATTTTCTCGGGAACTCCGTAGCCGGAGCAGGAGATGTCAATGGTGATGGCGTTCCCGACATTGTCGTGGGGGCCATGTGGGCCGATCCCAATGGGGGCTCCTGGGTTGGCTCCGCCTTCGTTTTTTCGGGCGCTACGGGAGCCCAATTCTATCGTTGGGACGGCTGGGCCACCCGCGGCAAGTTCGGCTCCTCCGTTGCAGGAGCCGGGGATGTCAATGGAGATGGTTATGCGGACGTGATCGTGGGGGCCACCGATGCGGATCCCTATGGAATCCCTGGTGCCGGGTCGGTCTCCGTGTTTTCGGGGGCAACCAGCGGTCTGCTTTTTCGCTTCGATGGCTCGGAACCCGGTGAATACCTCGGCTGGTCCGTTTCGGGTGCAGGCGACGTCAATGGAGATGGTTTTGCGGACGTGATCATAGGAACCATCTACGCCAGTCCCAACGGCCTCACCTGGGCAGGATCGGCTTTCGTCTTGTTGGGCCCGGGAGGAGACCAACTCGTCCGCTTGGACGGCACGGACCTCAATGGCCATTTCGGCTGGTCCGTTTCAGACGCGGGCGACGTCAACGGAAATGGTTTTTCAGAGGTGATCGTGGGGCATCCGTATGCCTACAACGGAGGCCTCGCTGCCGGTTCCGTGTACGTTTATTCCTTCAATCCCATCCTCACTGCTTCCTCGGAAACCTTCTCCATTTCCGCGGGTGGCACCATCGACTACGCAATCGACTTTCCCGATGCGGATGGGGGCAAGAAATATGGAGTTCTCCTTTCCGCCAAGGGGACCGGTCCCACCCTGTTCAAGGGGCTGTTGATTCCCCTGAGGAAGGACAAGTACTTTGTGGCGTCCCTCCAGGGGAACACTCCTTCCCAGGGGGTGAACTTCCAGGGTGTCCTGGATCCCCAGGGACAGGCGCTGGCCCATTTCACCGCGCTGGCGCACAGCCTTCCCAGCCGGATGATCGGCCACTCCCTCTTCCTCGCTGCCATCAACAAGAACTTCGACTTCGTCTCGGTGGCCCGGCGGATCGACTTCACGCTCTGACCCTCCCGACGGATCCGGATGCCTATGGGGCCATGGGCTAGGAAGAATGTCTCCCCACTGAAGCGGGGCTCCAGCCGGGATTCTCGTCCGTTCACTCGTCGGGCCTTCAACCACGGAAACGGCAGACGCTCTCCCCCGGGCCCGATGCCCCTACCCTGGGCGGGCCGGCCCTGGCCCAGCTTTCGCAACCCTCCCCGTTCAGGCCGCGGGCGGAAACGGAGACGTGAGCATGCGAGGTGATGGCCTGGCTTTTTGGAACAGACTGGGGGTTTCCGTGACTGCCATCGGAGGGGATTAGCACTGTTTCTGGGGCCAAATGATCTCCACGGTGCGTTCCTTCTTTCGAGTTTTTTTTCGGCGGGATCCAGCAAGCCGTCCGTTTCGTGTTAATGTCGGGAGCGGAATGGTTTTTCCGAAAGCCACTCCTGCCCCCATCACCCAAGGAGTACCCGTGAATACCCCCTTCTTCCTGACGCTCTCCCTGACCGGAGTTTCCCTGGCCATCCTTTCCGCTCCTACCCCTGCCCAGGCCGTGGGCGGAACCGAGGATCTGAAATACCGCATCGACGGGTCAGCGGGCACAGGCGAGCTGGGCTGCTCGATCTCCAATGCCGGCGATGTTGACGCCGACGGCTTCGACGACGTGATCGTCGGAGCACAATTTTCCAATCACAACGGCATCCCCCTGGCCGGTTCGGCCTTTGTGCTCTCGGGTCCCACGGGAGCGCAAATTTTTCGATTCGATGGTCAAACAGGAGATGAGGAATTGGGTGTTTCCGTTTCGGGTGCGGGAGATGTCAATGGGGATGGTTTTTCCGATCTGATCGTTGGCTCCTGGAAAACCGTTCCTCCAAGCCTCGGCCGCGGTTCGGCCTTCGTTTTTTCGGGTGCTTCCGGCGTCCAGCTCTTTCGCTTCGACGCTCCGCTCGGGGTTGCCAAATTCGGCTTTTCCGTTTCGGGTGCAGGGGATGTCGACGGAGATGGGTTTCCCGACGTGATCGTGGGGGCGTGGGATTCAGCTCCCAACGGCCTTACCAGGGCGGGCTCCGCGTTCGTCTATTCGGGTTCCACCGGTGCGCAACTTTTCCGTTTCGATGGCCAGGCTGCCTACGATGGGCTGGGGGTATCAGTTTCAGGTGCTGGAGATGTAGACGGAGATGGTTTTGCCGACTTGATCGTGGGGGCCTTTGGAGCGGATCCCAATGGCCTCATGGATGCCGGGTCGGCTTTCGTCTTCTCGGGCTCCACGGGAAGCCAGCTCATCAGGTTCGACGGCAATGCTGCATCGGAAGGTCTCGGCCGATTGGTTTCAGGTGCGGGAGACGTTGACGGGGATGGTTTTCCCGACCTGATCGTGGGGGCGCCGAGTGCTGCCCCGGGCGGCATCAATTGGGCCGGTTCCGCAATCGTCTTTTCGGGCGCGACCGGAGCCCAGGTCTTGCGTTTCGATGGCCTGTCCGACTTTGAAGGAATGGGCAGAGCCATTTCGGGTGCGGGGGATATCAACGGGGATGGTCTTGGCGATCTGATCGTGGGAGCCGCCGGGGCCGACCCTAACGGCCTCGGGAACGCCGGTTCCGCCTTCGTCTTCTCGGGCGCGACCGGAGCCCAGCTTTTTCGCGGGGACGGTTTGGCAGCACAGGATGCTTTCGGAAGTTCCGTCTCCGGAGGCGGGGATGTGGACGGGGATGGCCGGCCCGATTTGATGGTCGGAGCGAGGTATGCGAAACCGAATGGGAATGGATCCGGCTCGGCCTTCATCTACACCTTCAATCCCATCCTCACCGCTTCCTCGGAAACCTTCTCCATTTCCTCGGGTGGCACCATCGACTACGCAATCGACTTTCCCGATGCGGATGGGGGCAAGAAATATGGAGTTCTCCTTTCCGCCAAGGGGACCGGTCCCACCCTGTTCAAGGGGCTGTTGATTCCCCTGAGGAAGGACAAGTACTTTGTGGCGTCCCTCCAGGGGAACACTCCTTCCCAGGGGGTGAACTTCCAGGGTGTCCTGGATCCCCAGGGACAGGCGCTGGCCCATTTCACCGCGCCGGCGCACAGCCTTCCCAGCCGGATGATCGGCCACTCCCTCTTTCTCGCTGCCGTCAACAAGAACTTCGACTTTGCCTCGGTAGCCCGGCGGATTGACTTCACGCTCTGACCCCGAGGGAAGCCTCTCAAGGCCCGGTGTGCGGGGCGAGAAGCGCGAGCGCCCGGGCGGCGGTGGGGTCCTTGCGGGTGGCGGCTTTGCGCAGCTTGCGGATGCCCGCCAGAAGGCCGGGATCGCGCGAAGCCGCGCAGGCGGCCGCGGCGCGCACCGCAGCCTCGTCGAGGACGCCCAGTTGTTCTGCCTGGTGCTTCCAGGAGGCGTTGGGCCGGGGGGGGGGGGGGGGCTTTTCTCCGTGGCGTTCCAGCCAGGCGTCCACGAACAGTATCAGGGTGCGCTTGGGCAGTTCGTAGCGCCCGCTGCGTTCCCAGTCGGCCCACGGAGCGCTCTCTTCGCGTGGAGTCCCCGTGGCCAGGATGGCGCGCGCCAGCGGCCAGGCTCCGGCACAGTCCCCCTCGAGAAGGCGCGCGACCGCGGCCGCGCGCACCGAGAGCGGGCGTTCGGGCATGGAAGCGAGATAGGCGAGCGCGGGAAGGTCGGCGGGGTCCGGCCTGCTTGGCGCCAGCACGGCCGCCAGGGTGGAGGCCTCGTCGCCGGGTTCGCAGCCCACGCGGAAGAGGGCCTCGGCCAGCGGCGTGCCGGGGGCGGCCCCCGTTCCGAGAAGGATGGCCACGCGCAGTTCGTGCGCGTCGCCCCGGCGCAGGAGATCGATCAGGGCTGCGACCTGGGCTGGTCCGGCCGGGCGCAGCGGGGCGAGATCCGCCGTGCGGATGCGGCCCGGCGCGGCGAAGGCCGCCACGCGGGCCCGGTAGGCGGGATCGGGAACGGGAAGCGCCTGCCGGGGGGGCAGAAAGACCTGCGCCTGGAGAATCAGGACGACAGCAGCGGGGAACACCCCCTGAGCCTAGCCCCTCGGGCGCGGATCGGCCCTCGATCCGGCCCCGCCGACCGCGTTCAGAGGTAGCGCTCGAGGGGCTCGTGGGCGAACAGGCGCGTCAGACGGCGCAGGGACTGGGCCTGGAGCTGGCGCACCCGCTCGCGGGAGATCTCCATGGCTTCACCCACCTGTTCCAGCGTTTGAGGTTTGCCGCCCTCGAGTCCGAACCGCAGGGACAGCACGCGGGCCTCGCGCTGCGGCAGGCATCCCATCAGGGTCTGCAGGGTTCCGCGCAGTCCCTCGTAGGGATCGGGTTCCGGAAGGGGGGCCGGGCGGGGATCGGCGATCAGATCGCGCAGCATGGTCTCTTCCGCTCCGGGGCGGCAGGAGCGCTCCAGGGAGAGGCAGGAACGCTCGGCCTTGAGGGCGCGCTCGACCTTCTCCGGAGAAAGGTCGGTCATGCGGGCGATGGCGGCAGGGTCCTGGAGTTCCGGGTCCCGGGCCTGGGCCTTCTGGACCCGGTGGAGCGCCTGGGCGAGGTAGACCGGCAGGCGCACGGTCCGCGACTGGAACGAAAGGGCCTTGAGGATCCCCTGGTGGATCCACCACGAGGCGTAGTGCGAGAAGCGCACCCCGACCAGCCGGTTGTAGGACTCGACCGCCCGCAGCAGGCTCGCGTTCCCTTCCTGGATGAGGTCTTCGTAGGCCACGCCGGCATGCTGGTAGCGCCGTGCGGTGGCGGGGACCGTGTAGAGATTGCGGTCCACCAGGGCGTGCTGGATCCTCTGGAGTTCGGTCAGCCGCTGTTGAAGCCGGTCGCGGGTTTCCTGCTGGAGAGGTTTGTCGGACCCCCGGATCCCCCGTTCCTTGAGTTCCTTGAGGACCGGGGAATAGGCGGAGAGAAATTCCTGCGCCAGGGCCAGGCCGGCGTGGGAGGGATGCGGCCCCAGCAGACGAAGGACCGTTGCGCGCAGGAGGTCGATGACGCGCGCCAGGAAGAACTCCTCCTCGCGGCTGGTCGGACGCAGGCGGCCGAGATCGCTCCAATAGACCGCCAGGGGATCTTTCCCCGGGTTCCCGGCGGGCCGCCCGGGCTGCTCGCAAAAAGTGGGCGAGACCGCTTCGGGAAGCAGGGTCATCCGGTGCCGGGCCAGGCTTTCCACCAGCCCCTCCTTGAGGAACTGATAACGGGCTTCCGTGGCCAGCATGCGGGCAAGCGGGGCCTGTTCCAGCGCTCCCTTCTCCATCGCGAGCTGAAGCAGCCGAGGAATCCGGAGGATGATGGCGTTCATGGCTCCCCCCCTGCTACGAAAACCATGCCAAGGGATCCCGCAAGGGGGGACGGGTCGCACAGGATTCCCTAAAGCCTTGTTATAAAAGAAGTTCGGTCGAATGAAATCTTCCGCTCCGGTTCTTGATTCTCTTGGGACTGCTGGAAATTTCCCACCCCGTGTGGGAATTATTCCCCGGTCACCCGGTGGCGAGTCTTCCGTCTGCCGGTGCGAAGGAGGAAAACCCATGCTTGTACCGTTGTTCCTGGCAGCCTGCCTGCAAACCTCTCCCGTCGCCCTGGCCTCCACCACGGCCGACACTTCCCTGGCCCAGGATCCCCTCGTCGAGGACGAGGCCTGGATCCGCCGGACCGAAGGCCCTCCCGGGGCGGGCCTCTACCTCTCGAGTGCGTCCTTGCGGACCCTGCACGGCGACCTGGACGGAGACGGGGTGTTCGAAGCCCCTTCCGACGTGGATGCCCTGGCCTGGTTTCCCCGCGGCGGGGGGCAGGGCCCCGGCCCGCAGGATTTCCTGTTCTCGAGCCTGACCAACTCTCCGGCCTACCTGGACGGGGATTTCCTGCGCCTGGACCCCGCGGGAGGCGTGATCGTCGAGGTCCTCGAAAGCGACCTGATCCAGCTGCTTCAGCCCGCTTCGGGGGGGTTCGATGTCGACGCCCTGGCCTTCCAGCCCCCGGATGAATTCTGGTTCTCCTTGGAAGGGGATCTGCAGGGAACGGTGCTGGGGGATCTCCAGGATGGCGACGTGCTGGTCTACGACCGGGCCGCGAACTCCATCCGGCGCGAGTACACCGAAGCTGAAATCCAGGCCTTTGTCGACAGCGCTCTCGGGCAGTCCGGCCCCATCGGGGACCTGCGTTCGCTCTCCTTCTACCCGCCCACGGGGGAAATGGTCTTCACGGTGCAGTCGCCCTCCAGCCAGGACGCCTCGGCCTTCGGGACGGCCGGCGGAGGGCGCCTGCTTCCGGGCTGGGGGGAATCCGACTGGGGATTCCAGCAGTCCACCGAGTTGGATGCCCTGGCATTCGTGCCGGGCGGACTTCCCGGCCCTCCCCTGCTGGAAAGCAGCGCGTTGAGCGTGGCTCCGGGCAGCGTTCTTTTCCTGGACGTGCGCCATGGAACCCCCTCGATCCCCGTGGAAGGCTTTCTCTCCTTGCACTCCCGCTACCTGGATCAGCCCGGACTCGGGGCCGGCTTCTTCTTCCTGGACCGCAGCGACCGCGTCTTCCAAAAGCTGGTCCGGGCGGGCCGGACCCACCGCCAGAACCTGGACGCTTCGGGAAACCTTTCCTTCGCTTTCCGCGCCCCGCGGCTCAAGCCCGCCCTGGCCCATCTGGATCTCTACTTCCAGGTGCGCGAACTCGGGGGCAACGGCTGGAGCCAGCCGGTCATGGTGCGGGTGGAGTAGAAAGCGGGAAGCCGGGGGGGCCTGGAGGGCTATTCTCCCCCTGGGACGACCTCGTGCTTCCGGCCCTCTGGACTTTCGCGCTGGCCGGGTTCCTGCTCCAGGAACCCGGCACCGCCCTTCAACGCGGGCTTTCGGCTCCCGACCCGGTCGTGCGGCGGGAGTCGGCCGAAAACCTGGCTTCCCTGCCCGCAGGGATCGAAGCCTGGATGGCCCGGGAATGGAAGCGGGGGGATCACCGCCGCCAGAGATCCATTCTCCTCGCCGCGGCCCTGCGGGGAACTCCAGCCGGATTCGAGGTGCTGGAGGGGGCGATCCGGAGGTCGGATCGGGGCGATTCCCTGCGCGCTTTCGGGCTCCTTCTGCTGGGCGCGTTCCATCCCCGGGCGGCCCGGGAACCCGGCTGGGGATTGGCCTGGGCGCGCAGCGCTTTCGAACGGGCCTGTCTGCTGGCCGGGCTGCTCGGTGCGCGGGAGGAGGTCGATCTCCCGGCCCTTCACCGGCACTTGATGATGCCTGCCGACCCCGCCCTGCGGGGCTTGCTGGATCTGCTCGATTTCTTCCACGGCAGTCCGCCTTCCCATCCGCCGCGCGGGACGCCGGAACTGGCCGCCCGGCTGCTTGGCTCGCTTTTGGAAAAGGCGCCCCGGGTCCCGCAGGATTGGCTCCGCCGGGCCGAAGGAAAGGTACCCGAGCTCTGGATCGTGGGGGCTCGAAGGGAGTCCCCGCGCAACCTGGAGGATCTGCGCACCGTGCCGCCCGGCGGCGACTCGGCGGCCATCGCGCTCTCCCTCTACGAACTGACCCCGGAAAACCGGGCGCCCGCCTTTTCGATTCTCGACGGAAGGCTGCTCGAAAAACCCTCTCGCGCCTGGCTCTGGGGCGCCGCGGGGGATCTCGATCTCGACTTCCCGCCCCCCGGCGGCCAGGTCCTGGAAGAGGCCCGGGTGGCCGGGCTGGTGCGCCTCGCCCTCCACGATCCTTCCAAGACCGCCCTTCAGGCCCGGCTTCTCCGGCCTCTGGCCCGGGAAGCCCTGGCGAAGGGGATGCCCCAGGGGCGGCCGGCCCTGCCTGCCGTCCTGGTCCTGGCCCTGGCGCCCCAACCTTCCGATCTCAACCTCCTTCGGGAGCAGATGGACCGGCTGAAGGGGAGGGCCCTGGCGGAATTCCAGCCTTTCTGGCTGCTGGCGACAGGCCGCTTCGACTCTTTGGATGCGAGGAGAACCTGGCTGCGGAAGTGGGGCCGCCAACTTCATGCCGGAGCCAGCGGCTTCCTCGATCGCGAGGGCCGGCGCTTCGTGGCCCTTCTGCTCCTGGGGGGAACGCGGGCCGCCGAAAGCCGCGCATCCCTTCTCGACCCTGCTCTCGGCGAGTTGTTCGGGCCCCGGGATTTTTCGTCGGAAGACGAGTTCTACGGGGATCTGGCCGAGTTCCTCTTCTCGAGTCACTACGGCTGGGATCTTCCCTGAGCCCCCCTGGGCCGCCCCGGACTAGAATGAGGGCAATCGAATCGGTTCCCTCCCCATGAAGTCCCGACGGCGGATCCTCCAGTTCAAGATCAACGGACACACCCGCGAGGTTTCCGCACGGGATTCCGATTCGCTGCTCGACGTCCTGCGGGAAGAAGCGGGATTGACGGGCACCCGCCGGGGGTGCGACCTGGGAACGTGCGGCTGCTGCACCGTCCAATTGGGCGGCATCCCGGTCCTCTCCTGCCTCACGCTGGCCGCGGAGGCCGAGGGGGCCTCCATCCGCACCGTGGAAGGCCTGGCGGCAGGAGGTCGTTTCGCCCCTCTCCAGGAGGCCTGGGCCCGGGCCGGCGCCAGCCAGTGCGGATTCTGCTCGCCGGGCTTCCTGATGACCGCGGATGCGCTGCTGCGCACCCATCCGCATCCCTCCCGGTCGGAGATCCAGCAGGCCATTGCCGGGAACCTCTGCCGCTGCACCGGGTACATCAAGATCGTGGACGCCATCGAGGCCTGCGCGGAGGATCGGGCCGCCGAGGCCGTTCCCGGGGGAGCCCCCTCATGAGCCGGCCTCCTTCCCATCCCGGCGGCCCCGAGGTCCCCCCCTCGAACAGCACGATCGGGGCCCGGGTTCCCCTGGTCGATGCCGGCGAGAAGGTCACCGGCTGCGGGGTCTACGTCGAGGATCTGCGCTTCCCCGGGATGTTGTGGGCGCGCATGATCCGCTCGAGCGTTCCGCACGGCCGGATTCTCCAGGTCGACCTGGGGGCCGCCCGCCAGGTTCCCGGTTTCGTCACCGCCCTGCTTCCCGGCGAGCCCGGAACCGCGGTCCCCTTCGGCGTCCTGCCCATCAGCGAGGACGAGGTCGCCCTGGCGGAAAGACCGCTCTTTCAGGGCGACATCGTGGCCGCGGTGGCCTGCGAGAGCGAGCACGCCGCGCGCGAGGCCGCAGCCGCCGTGCGGGTGGAAACCGAAACACTGGCTCCGGTCCTGCGCCCGCGGGATGCCCTCAAGGAGAGTGCGGACCCCCTGCACGCGAGGACCGTCGCCGGGACCAACATCCACAAGGCGGTGGATCAGGTCTTCGGAGATCCGGACCAGGCTTTCGCCGACGCCGCGGCCGTGGCGGGGGGCGAATTCCACTTTCGGGGAGTCAACCACGCCTTCACCGAACCGGTCGGCTGCGTGGCGGTCCCCGAACCGGACGGCCGCCTGACCCTCTACTCCGCCACCCAGGTGCCCCATTACGTCCATCTGGCCCTCGCCAAGGTGCTGGGCGAACCCCTGCACCGCATCCGCGTGGTCAAGCCGCTGGTGGGCGGCGGCTTCGGCGGAAAGTCCGACCCCTTCCCGCACGAAATGGTCACGGCCCTCCTGGCCCGCAAGACCGGCCGGCCCGTCAAGACGATCTTCGACCGCGAGGAGTGCTTTCTCAACAACCACGGCCGCCATCCGACCCGCTACCGCATCCAGGTGGCGGCCGACCGGGAAGGACGGCTTCTTGGACTGGAGGCCGATTCGCTGATCGACGGAGGCGCCTGGGCCTCCTTCGGCGTGGTCACGACCTACTACAACGGCGTCCTCTGCCAGGGTCCCTATCGCTTCCCGGCCTTCCGCTATTCCGGCCGGCGGGTCTACACCAACAAGCCGCCCTCGGGGGCCATGCGCGGGCACGGGGGCGTCAACGCCCGCTTCGCCCTGGAGACTTCGCTGGACGAACTGGCGGAGAAACTGGGCCTCGACCCGTTCGATCTGCGCGCGCAGAACGCCCTGCCGCCCAACACGCAGACGATCAACCAATTCCGCATCACTTCGACCGGTTTCCTGGAATGTCTCCAGAAGGTCCGTGAACGTTCCGGCTGGGATGAGAAGTTCGGAAAGCTGCCGCGCGGGCGCGGAATCGGCCTGGGATGCGGCTTCTACATCTCCGGTTCGGCGCTCCCCATCCACCGCACGCGCACCCCCCAGTCGACCGTGCACCTCAAGATCGACGGCGACGGCGGCATCACGATCCATTCCATGGCGGCCGACATCGGGCAGGGATCCGACACCATGCTGGCCCAATGCGTGGCGGAGGTCCTCGGGGTCGGGCTCGTCCGCTGCCGGGTGAAGGCGCGCGACACCGACACCGCGCCGCTCGACCTTGGCTCCTACAGCAGCCGGGTCACCTTCATGGCCGGGAACGCGGCTTTGCGTGCCGCGGAGGTGGTCCTCGAGAAGCTGAAGCAGGCCTGCGGAAGGCTGACCGGGCTTCCCCCCGGAAGCTTCCAAACAGCCGGAGACGAGAGCTTCCTTTCCCGGGAGGATTCCGAGATCCGGGTCGGATTCGACGACGCCCTGCGCGAGGCCCTGGCCGACAACGGCTGCCTGATCGCCAAGGGGGTCTACCGCGCGCCGCGGCTGGGCGGCTCCTACAAAGGCGCCGGCGCCGGGCTTTCGCCCACCTATTCCTTCCAGGCCTTCGCCGCCGAGGTGGAGGTGGACGAGGAGACCGGTTTCGTGCGCGTGGACAAGGTCTGGGCCGCCCACGACGTGGGCCGCGTGCTCAACCGCACCGCCGTGGAGGGGCAGATCGAAGGATCGGTCCACATGGGACTGGGGCAGGCTCTGAGCGAAGAGCTGAAGTACGGCGGCGGGCAGCTTCTCAACGGCTCGCTGCTCGACTACAAGATCCCCACCCCGCTCGAGATGCCCGAGGTGGACGTGATCCTGGTCGAGTCCTTCGATCCCGAGGGCCCCCTGGGAGCCAAGGAGTGCGGCGAAGGCGCCCTGGCCCCGCTGCCGCCCGCAGTCGCCAATGGAATCCACGATGCCGTCGGGGTGCGGCTGCGGGAGCTGCCCATGACTCCCGAACGGGTGCTCAAGGCCCTCGAGGCCTCCCGCCGGCGGGTTTTGCGCGCCGAGCCCGAAGCGGAACCATCCGCCAGGAAATGAGGCTCCCCGACTTCACCCTGGAGCGTCCGCGGACTCTTCAAGACGCGCATGCCGCGGCGGTGGCTGCCGGGGCGGGCGCCTTCGATTGGCTGGGAGGCGGAACGGACCTGCTCTGCAACTACAAGTGGCGCATCCACGTGCGGCCGACGGTCATCTCGCTGCGGCACATCCCCGGGCTCTGCAATGGAGGTCCGGGCAGCCTGGCGGGGGGGCGAACCCTGTGGGAGATCGAGCACGATCCGGTCCTGAGGAAAGACTTCCCCGCCATTCCCGAAACCGCGGCCACGATCGCCACGCCCCTCATCCGCCGCATGGGGACCCTGGCCGGGAATCTTCTGCTCGACACGCGCTGCTGGCATTTCAACCAAAGTCCGGAATGGCGGGCCGCCCACGGCTCCTGCCTGAAGGCCGAGGCCGAGATATGCCGCGTGGTCCCCGATCCCGGCAACGTCTGCGTGGCCACCTACAGCGGCGATCTCGCCCCGGTCCTGATGGCCTACGGCGCTTCCGTGGTCCTGGAAGGTCCCGGATCCCGCCGCGAGGTCCCCTTGAGCGGATTCTTCGCCCCCGACGGGATCCGCCGCTTCCAGGACAAGAAACCCGAGGAGATCCTGGTCCAGGTGACGCTCCCCGCGGACGCGCGGGAGTGGACCGTGCACTACCAAAAGCTGCGGTTGCGGCAGGCGTTCGATTTTCCCGAAGGGGGGGTCGCTGCGGCGGTCTTGTGGGAGAAGGGCACGGTGGCCGGAATCCGCCTGGCGACCACCGGCTACGCCACGGTTCCCGAACTCCATCCCGACCTGGGCGGGGAGTGCCTGGGCGGCCGCCTGGAGGACGAGCCGGTGGAGAGCGTTGCACGGGCCCTCGAAGAACGGGTCCAGCCGATGCGCAACACCGCCATGTCGCCCTCCTACCGCAAGAAGATGGCGCGGGTTCTCTGCCGGCGGGCTCTGCGGGCCTGCCGGAAACCGTGACCGTCGTCAGACCAGACCCAGATGGTGCAGCAGGGCGTCGCGGAGAGGATGTTCCTGCGGGAGGTCGCGCACCAGCCAGACCGCGCAGGTCAGGCGGTGCAGCAGATTGCGCGCGGTGTCTCCCAGGAACATGGCCATCAAGGGGGTCCGGGGGTGGGAACCGAGCAGGACCAGATCGGACCGATGCCCCTGGGCCGCTTCGGTGAGGACCTGTTCCGCGGACCCTCTCCGAATCTGGAAATCCAGCTTGCAAGGCAGGGCCTTGAGGGCCTTCAAGGCCGCCTCGAGGTCTTCCTTCGAGACCGCGCGGATCTTCTCTTCCCACTCCTTTTCACTGAGGGAGCCCTCGGCCCACCCAAGCGGAAGATCGAAGGCATGGACCGCCTTCAGGGAGGGGATCGAAAGAGCTTCCACGAGCTGCCGGGTGCGGCTGGCCGCCCGCAGCGAAGCCCGGGTGTCTTCCAGACCGAGCAGCGGCCGCTGGAAGAGGTCCTCCTGCCCGGGAGGTACCAGGAGCAGATCGAAGGGAGCGATCGCCGCCAGGCGCACCGCCGTGGATCCCAGGCCCAGACCGGAAGCCAGAGTCGTGCCGTGGCTTCCGATGACGAGCAGATCCGCCTTGACTTGCAGCGCCTCTTCCAGGATCCGGTCCACGGCCTTTCCCTGTGCGACATGGATCCCTTCGGGCGCCAGCGGGAGTTTCCGGGCCAGTTCCTCGATCTTGGCCCGGCTATCCTCCTGCAGCTTCTGGGCGAACTCCTGGACCAGGCTTTGGATGCGGACGTCGCCCGGTTCGGGCAGCACCCGCAGGATGTGCCACTTCGCCTGGAGCGCCTTGGCGAGGGAGGCGGCCACCCGGACCGCCGGCGTGGAAGCTGCCGAGAGGTCGGTGGCGACCAGGATGGATTCAATCGGCGGGGTTTCGGGAAGGGGATTCAAGCAGGGATTCGATCAGCTGGCGTTGTTCAGGGGTGTCCACGTCGAGGAACGGGCCGGGGTCTCCGTGCAGGGGGAGATCAAGTAGGCGCGCGGGGTCCTCATGGACCAGGTCGCGAAGCGGGCGGTCGGGCGGGAAGGCGCGAAGTCTAGCCAATCGTTCCGAACCCACCAGCAGCGGGTGCCCCCCGCGGCCTCCGGGGGTGACCGGCCGGGCCAGCATGGTCTCGGGGCGGGGAAGGGCCTTCCAGGCGCGGATCAGCCGGGCCACGGCTTCGGGGGTGAGGAGCGGGACGTCGCAGGGGTGCAGGAGGACCCCCGCGATCCCGGTCCCGATCCGGTCCAGGCCGCAGAGGATGCTTCCGGTCCTCCCGGCTTCGGGATCGGGATTGAGGATTTCGCAGTCCGCTCCGGTGGGCCCCATCCCCTCGATGGCGGCCCGGGCCGGCGCGCTCAAGACCAGGACCACCCGCTGCGCTCCTCCCCGCCGCAGAGCCGAGACGATCCGGGGAAGCATCCAGCGGCCTTTCAGTTCCAAGGCCGCCTTGGGAACCCCCAGGCGGCGTCCGGCTCCCGCGGCAAGCAGAATGGCCTCCAGGATCAGCGGGGGGGGGGTGGTCAACTTCCCAGGGTCCTGGCCACCAGTGCGCGGGCGCGGCCGGGATCTTCCGTCCCGCGCACGAGAATGCGTCCGTCGGCGAAGAGGACCAGGTCCAGTTCTCCGTCGCGAAATTTCAGGTAGCGGCTGCGGACCTCCAGCCCGTCCACGGAGCCCTCCAGTTTCCCCCCCAGGGCGACGAGATCGGGGGGGTCTTGGGATGGCGGCACCTGCACCGTGTTTCCGCCGCAGAGAGGGCGCGTATGCGGGCGGCCGCGCCGGCCCTCCAGCCAGGCGAAGTCCCGCCGGGCACAGCAGGGGCAGTCCGGATCGGCGCGCGCGTGCAGGGAACGGATTTCGCCGCTCCAAACGTCGAGGTAGCGGTAGCCCGCAAACAAATCCTCGGGGTGGCCCGTGAGCCATTTCATGGCCTCCGCCGCGGCCAGGCCGCCGATGACGCTGACGACCGGCCCGAGAACGCCTGCGGTCCTGCAGGTGGGGGTCTGTTCCGGCGGGGGGGCTTCGGGGTAGGTGCAGCGCAGGCAGGGCCCGCCCGGCACGAATGCGCCCACCATGCCGTAAGTCCCCACCGCCCCGGCGTAGATGTAGGGAATTCCTTCCCGGACGGCGTAGTCGTTCAGAAGGTACCGGGTTTCGAAATTGTCGCTGCCGTCGAGGAGCAGGCCGGCCCCCTGCAGAAGAGACATCAGGTTGCCGGGCGCCAGGTCCGCGGGCTCCACCCGCAGGGCTGTTTCCGAGTTGATCCTGCGCAGCCGCCGGGCGGCTGCTTCGGCCTTGGGGCGGGAGCGGCGGGCGTCCTCTTCGTCGAACAGGATCTGCCGTCCGAGGTTCGACCAGTCCACCACGTCCCGGTCGATGAGGGTCAGGGCGCCCACTCCGGCGCGGACGAGGAGATCGGAGGCCACCGAGCCGAGCGCACCCAGGCCGATCACCGCCACGGCCGCCGAGCCCAGACGCTGCTGGCCTTGGGCGCCGACCTGGGAAAGGCGTTTCTGACGCTCGTAACGCGGACTGTCGTGGGACACTTCCGGCCTCCTTCCTCTTTTGGCCCGCCCCTGCTCCCGGCCGGGGTGCGAGAGGGGGGATTCGAACCCCCACAGGTTTCCCTACAGGATCCTAAGTCCTGCGCGTCTGCCAGTTCCGCCACTCTCGCGGAAAGGGGGTTGGGGTGGGCAAGGGGACTTGAACCCCCGACCCCCAGATCCACAATCTGGTGCTCTAACCAACTGAGCTACGCCCACCACCGAAGAAGCAATCCTATCTCCGCCCCCGGAGGGGGCCAAGACAGCCCCGAACCGGAAGGGGACCGGACGGGCTGGAGGAGCGGGACGGCAGAACGTATCCTTTGGCTCCGTTCGCCCCTCTAGCTCAGTTGGCAGAGCAAGGGATTCTTAATCCCTGGGTCGCAGGTTCGAGTCCTGCGGGGGGCACCAGATCCACCCCGGTGGGGCTCGAAGGAGACTTCTTTCGTTATTTCCTTCCGCCCGGCCGAATGGCTTGCCCGCTGGGCGACCTGGGCAAGCCAGTAACCGTCTGCCAGCCCGTAGAGCACCGAGGCCCGGTAGAGCAGGAAGAGCGCCCGGCCGGGTTCGGCGCCCGGAAGAAGGGCCGACCAGAAATAGGCGCGGCTCGAGCCCGCCAAGGAAGCCCGCCCTTCCGCGCAGGCCAGCATTCCATGCCGGCCGGGGGCCTCCTCCGGTTCCCAGGAATCCATGCGGATTCCCCGGTCCTCCAGGAAGGAGGCCAGGAGTTCTTCCAGGGGCCGCCTGGCCGGTTGCTCCTCCAGGGCGAGGATCTCCAGGCGCCCATCATGATCGAGGGGTCCCGCCAGCCACTCCGCCCTTCCCCGGCGCTTTGGGTCGGGCCACCAGCCGGGCCAGACCAGATCCCAATCCCCGCAGGCGCAGTGACGGTGGGAATGGCCCAGGAGCCCCCGGCGTTTCATGCGGGAGAGGCGGGTGGCCGCCAGGAGCAGGAACCCGAACCACCCCCCGAGGACGAGCAGGGCCAGGATGTCTGCGGTGTTCACGCGTGCGGAAGCGGGTGCGCCCGGGAGGACTCGAACCTCCAACCGCCGGATTAGAAGTCCGATGCTCTTTCCAGTTGAGCTACGGGCGCAGGAAGACAGGAATGCCCGAATCAGGCTGGTTTCCCGAGAGGAGCCGATTCTATCAGCCCGGGGGGCGGGCCCCCTTTCCGCCCAGGCATGAACCCGGAGCCCGGGGGGCGGATTCTCGGGAAGATTGGGCTCGCCTTCTCCCCTCCAGGGGTTAAAAAACAGTTGTCTTCCCAGGACGGGGGGTGCACCGTGAATTCCCTGGCTGATTCCATCCGCTTTTCCCAGCCCTCCCCGAGGGTCCTCATCCTCGATGATGAGAGGATGATCCGCTGGAGCCTGCGTTCCGCCTACGAAGAGGCGGGGGCTCTGGTCGAAGAGGCCGCTTCCCTGGAGGAGGGCCGCCGGCGCCTCCGAGAGGCCTGGCCCGATCTTCTGGTCCTCGACCTCAAGCTTCCCGACGGGAATGGAATCGATTTTCTCAAGGAGGTGCGCAGCGAGGATCCGAACCTGCCCACCCTGGTGATCACGGCTTTCGGATCCGTGCGCGGTGCCGTCGAGGCGATCCGGGAGGGGGCCTTCGATTACGTCTCCAAACCCTTCGATCTGGATGACCTGCTGCTCACTTCCAAACGGGCCCTGGAACGCCTTGACCTCGGCCGTATCGCCGATTTCCAGGCCCGCAAAGCGGAAAATGACTGGCCGGTGGCCGTTTCGCCCAAGGCGCTCCAGGTCGCCGCCCTCTTGAAGCGGATCGGACGCGGGGGCGCTTCCACGGTCCTCATCACCGGGGAGAGCGGCGTGGGCAAGAATCTCGCCGCCCGGATGCTGCACGCTTCCGGCAGCCAGAATTCCCGGCGCTCCTTCATCACGGTTCCCTGCACGGCGATTCCCGAGTCCCTGCTCGAATCGGAAATCTTCGGGCACGAACGGGGGGCCTTCACCGATGCCCGGGAGGCCAAGCGGGGCCTTGCAGAACTTGCCTGGGGCGGAACCCTCTTCCTGGACGAAGTGGGCGATCTCCCTGCGCACCTTCAGGCCAAGATGCTTTCCCTGCTGGAAGACCGGGTCTTCCGGCGTGTGGGCGGCACCCGCCTCCACCGGCTGGAAGCCTGCGTGGTCGCGGCGACCAACCGGGACCTGGAAGAGGAGGTCCGCCAGGGACGTTTCCGCCCCGACCTCTACTACCGTCTCAAGGTGGTCCCGATCGAGATCCCACCCTTGCGGGATCGCCGGGAGGATATCCGGCCCATGGCGGAGTACTTCCTCAATCAGTTCCGCCGCCAGGCTGGAGTGAAGGTGGAGGGGTTCCAGGAGGATGTCCTCGCCGACATGGAGGCCTACTCCTGGCCCGGAAACGTCCGGGAACTCCGCAATTCCGTGGAACGGGCCGTCCTTCTCACCACGGGACCCCTCATCGGCCGGGAGGACCTGCCCCCCGAAATCTCCGGAGCGGAATCCCGGGGCGCGGTCAACGGGCTGCCGTCGCTCCCCTCCGACGGCGTCGACCTGGCCCGGGTCGAGAAGGCCTGGGTGGAAGAGGCCTTGCACCGCAGCCATGGCAACCGAAGCCGTGCCGCCCGCCTCCTGGGCATGAATCGCGACCAGATCCGCTACCGGATCCACAAATTCGGGTTGGAAACCAACGGGGCTGAAGAGCCCTGACCCGGGGATCCCGGCCGATCCGGAGGCTCAGGACTTCTCTTCCTTGGATACCAGGGGCAGGGAGAGGCGGAAGACCGCGCCCTTTTCGGAGGAAAGAAGAGTCAGGCTGCCGCCCATGGAATGGAGGTGGCGGCGGCAGATCGCCAGCCCAAGGCCGGAGCCGCGCGGTTTCGTGGTGAAGAACGGTTCGATGACCCGGTTTCGGATTTCGGGGGGGACCCCCGGTCCGTCGTCCCGGAAGGTGATCTGGACCTGCCCGTTGGCGCGGGCCAGCTCCACTTCGATGTGACAGGAGCCGGGCGCCGCTTCCAAGGCGTTTTCAAAAAGGTTGCGAAGCACCTGCTCCAGGAGGATGGAGTCGATTCGTGCGGCAGCCTGGGTGCTGAGATTCCAGTGCACATGGGCATGGCGGGCAGCCGCTTCGCGCTCCATGCGTTCGGACCATTCCTTCAGGAAGAGACTGATTTCCACCCGCGAGAGACGGGGGGCGGGAGGGCGGCCGAAACGAAGGAGATCCGAGACCAAGCGGTCCAGACGGGCAATTTCGGAGGCGACATCCTCGAAGACCTTCTGTTCCTGCGGGCCGGGATGGAGTTTGCGGCGCAGGATCTGCATCGCCCCGTGGATTCCGGCCAGGGGATTGCGCACTTCATGGGCGACCTGGGAGGCGAGTTCTCCCACCTCCGCCAAACGGCGGCTTGCCTGGAGTTCCCCCTTCAGTTTCTCGGTGTCCGTGATGTCCCGCAGGATCACGCCGTAACCGACCCGCTCTCCCCGGCGGTTGCGCACGATGGTGCGGGAAAGGGAGACGATCCGCTCCCGTCCGTCTTTGCATCTGCGCCGGGTGATGTAGTTCCGGAGGGTCTTTTTCTTTTCCGTCTCCCGCTCGATCCAGTCCAGTTCGGTTCGTTTCTTGAGATCCCTGGGAACCAGCAGATCCCATGGGCTTCCGAGGGCCTCCTGGGCGGTGTAACCGAACATGAGACAGGCCCCCCGGTTCCAGGCCCTGATTTTCCGGTTCTCGTCGATGAAGAGGACCGCATCCACCCAAAGGTCGGCCAGCTGGGCGATCTGGAAGGGGGAAAGCGGTCCGTGGAGGGGAAGGGTGAAATCGTGCTCCATCCGGGAAGAAACACCTTCGGGTTCCCAGAGCAGCAGGATCTTTCGTCCGGGTTCCTCTGCCAGGCGCAGGGCGCGGTGTCCGGGATGGGCCCCCTCCAGGAAGCCCGCGCACCAGGTGGCCAGCGCCCGGGAGCCGGGCTGGCCGGGGTCGATCGGCAGGGAGAAGCCCGTGGGGATGGCTTCCAGGGGGAGACCGTGGTGCCCGGCGGCTTCCATGGGCGAGCCCTGGCCGAGCTGGCCGACGTGCCATCCGGCCCGGCGCAGCAGCGGCTCCATCTCCCGGGGTCCGAAAAAGGGGCCCAGCTCCTTCTCCCATCCCTGGAAGCACTGCACCCAGATCGAGGTCGCCACCGTCTTCAAGGCTGCCACCAGTTTCCGCTCATGACCAGGAGCGAGAGCAGACTGAGGGAATCGCCGTAGTAGCCCTCGTTGCTGTCCTTGACGGAGTCATAAAGCCCGTTCAGGAAATCCTGGAGCGCAGGATCGGTCATCGCCGCCACGCCGAAGGGCGCAGCGAAGACCGTGGAGAAGAACCCGGCTCCGGGCAGGCGCTTGCCGTTCAGGTAGTAACCCGCCCGGACGGCAAGTGGGTTTCCGCCGGTCCGTGTCTGGATCCAGCGGGCGAGGAGACGCACCTGGGCCAGGACTTCCGCATCGCCCGAAAGCAGGGCGCAGGTTCCCAGCCGCCAGGGGTCCCGGCAGGCGTTGTAGTTGTACTTCCCGTCCCACTTGTCTTCGAGGAAGTGTTGCGGAGCGGGTTTCAGAGGCAGGGAATCCCCGTTTTGGGAAACAAGGAAATCGGGCAGCAAACCCGTTGCAGGCGTGAAATCGGCCTGGATCTGGCTTACCACGTTCCTGCACGCGGCCGCGACCTGCCCCCAGACCGGATCGCCCGTGGCCCGCTCGAAGGCGGCGAAATGTCCGAGCATGAAGTCCGAACTGCGCGGAGTCCACTGGTTGTAGGTGGATCCGCCGGGGGCCACCCAGTCTCCCAGCATGGGCAGGCGGGATTGCGGTCCCACGACCGAATCCCGGAGCCCGGACAGGACCCGGCGCGCTTCCCGGCGGTAGGAAAAGCGCCCGTTGCCGCCCCATTGTTCCTGCGCCAGAAGGAGGGCATAGGCCATGTCGCAGTCTCCGTCGAAAGCGCTGTCGTCGCCCTGGTTGTCCGCCGACTCATCCCCCTTGACGAACCAGTCCATGAGCCGGGGGTCGATGGTGCTGGGGTGGTCCAGGGCGAACTCCCAGAGGCCGTCGAAGACCTTGCGGGCATCCGGATCGTACCCGGCCATGACCGCGGCCAGAAGCATGCCGTAGCCCTGGCCTTCCGAAACCGTGGCATTGCCGCCGGTGTCGACGCGGAAACGCGGGTGGCCGTCGGGTTCCTGGCCGGCCGGTTTCAGGAAACGCATCTTCCAGGCCTCGTAGAGCCGGCGGACGTCGCGATCCTGCTGGGCTTGGCTGCGGTGGTCGGGGCGGATGGTCCCCGGTGCATAGGAAACGTGCTGGGGAAATGGCCGGCGGGGCTGAAGCCGCGGGGTTTGACCGGCGATCCGGACAGGCCGGGGGATTCCCTGACGGGCGGTCAGAGGGTGGGCCCCGAGGAGAAAAGCCAGCAGGACAGAACCCGGAAGAGGGGATAGGCCCATGACGATATGATAAGCCCTCATTCGAACCCCCTCCATCCAATGAGAATCCTCGTCATCGGTTCCGGCGGGCGGGAACACGCCCTTTCCTGGAAGATTTCCCGGTCTTCCCGCACTTCGAAACTCTGGATCGCGCCCGGGAATCCAGGCACCGCCCACGTCGGCGAAAATGTGCCCCTGGCCTCGGATGATCACGCCGGAATCACCGCTTTTGCCCGCGACAACGAAGTCGACTTGGTGGTCATCGGCCCCGAGGCGCCTCTTGCCGCCGGGCTCGGCGACACCCTCGTTGAGGCCGGCATCCCCGTTTTTGGTCCTGGTGCGCGGGCGGCCGAACTTGAGGGTTCCAAGGCTTTCTGCAAGGAGCTTCTCGTCCGGCACCGGGTTCCCACCGCATCATTTCGTGTGTTTCGGGACCTCAACCCCGCTCTTTCCTATCTGGAAGGCGGCATCCGGTTCCCCCAGGTGGTGAAGGCTTCCGGGCTTGCGGCGGGGAAAGGCGTGGTCATCTGCGATAACCCCGCCCAGGCTCGCAAGGCCGTCAAGGGAATGCTGGAAGAAGGACTTCACGGGGAGGCCGGACGCACGGTGGTCCTGGAGGAGTTCCTGGACGGGCCCGAGGCTTCCGTCTTCGCTCTTACCGACGGCCGGACGATGATTCCTCTGGAAATCTGCCAGGACTACAAAACGCTCGGGGACAACGACCAGGGCCCTAATACGGGGGGAATGGGCTCTCTCTGCCCGAACCCCCAGGTTGGGGACCGGGTCCGGGATGCCATCGAGCGCGAGGTCCTGCTGCCCACCCTGCACGCCATGAACCGCGAAGGGCGCCGCTTTCAGGGAGTGCTTTTCGCCGGTTTGAAACTCACGCCTGCCGGGCCCAAGGTCCTGGAATTCAACGTCCGGTTCGGAGATCCCGAAACCCAGGTCCTCATGCTCCGCATGCGCTCCGACCTGGTTCCGCTTCTCCTGGCCTGTGCGAAGGGGAATCTCGAAGAGTGCCAGGCACCGGAGTGGGATCCCCGCCCGGCCGTGTGCGTGGTTCTTGCCTCTCCGGGTTATCCCAATCATCCCACCAAAGGCCTGGAAATCAGCGGGCTGGAAGCGCTGGAAGGCCGGGAAGACCTCCGGGTCTTCCACGCCGGAACCGCCCGGAAGGACGGAAGACTGGTTACGGCGGGGGGGCGGGTGCTGGGGGTTTCCGCTCTGGGGGACGACGTCGCCCAGGCCCGCGCCCGGGCCTACGAAGCCGCCGAAGCGATCCGTTTCGAGGGCCGCCAGTTCCGGGGCGACATCGCACTTTCCCCCGCCAGATCCCTGGGAGCCGCGCGATGAGGACTTCGGTCGCCTTGCGGCGCTTCGAAGTCCATCTGCGTTCCAAAGGCCTGCGGGTGACCCGCCCGCGGCAGATGATTCTCGAACTGGCCTGGTCCACTCACGAACATTTCACTGCCGAAGACATATTCCGGTGGGCCTGCAAGAAGGATCTCTCGATCGCCCGGGCCACGGTCTACCGCACTCTGGCCCTGTTGGTGGAAGGAGGGTTTCTCGCCCCGCTCGACAGCGGGCGCGGCCAGCTTCTCTACGAACACATTCTCGGCCACAAACATCACGACCACATGATCTGCCTCCATTGCGGGCGGATCGTCGAATTCCGATCGCCGGAAATCGAGAAACTCCAAGACGAGGCGGCCGCCCGCCATTCTTTTCAAATCCTTCACCACAGCCTGATCCTGGAGGGCGTGTGCGGTTCCTGCTCCCGGGAACACCCCGAGCCTTCTTTCGGGGACGGCAGTCCTCTTCCGAAACCGGATCCAGGGAACCGGCGGGTGGAATGAGAACGTCCGGGAGAGGCGGGACCCGGCGGGAAGGGATCAGCCGAGTCTGTTCTGGACCTGGAGGCCGAGTTCCTTGGCCAGTTCTTGGCGCCCGACCAGCAGCTCCTTGGCGGTCACCCGCAGCCGGGCCACGTCATCGTTTTCCGGGATGACGAAGATCTGGAAGATGACGTCGGCATCGTCGACCTCGCACTCCACTCTCAGGGCCCCGTCGCTGGTCATCACGTCGTAACCCCGCTGCCGGGCCACCGCGATGGCGGCCTGGTAGACCTTTTCGGGCGGACTGCTGAGGACGATTTCCCCACCGTCCTTGGTGTGTTCGTTGTACCCCCAGGCTCCGGCTGCAGCCCCGGTTCCAAGCAGAATGGCAGGGGCGCAGGAGAGCAGCAGGGCCGGGATCAGGAGTCCCGGGAATGCGGAACGAAATCGCAACATCTTGTGGTTCCTCCGTCAGGCGGCCCTGATGGTAGCGGCCAAAGCTCCCCAGTCCAAGGATTTCCCGCCTCCTTGGAGGAGCTTGCGCACCCAGATGCGATCCAGGTCCTTCCGGGCCGCCAGGCCGTGGCCGAGCCGGGCTCCGAGGATTTCCACCGCCAGAACCGCCGGGCGGCCCTTCAGGGCGGGGACCCGGCCCCGGGCCAGCTCCGCCGCGGCCCTTTCCACAAGCCTGCCGGGATAGCCCGCCCTCAAGCCGGGAAAAAGCCGCCCGGCCAGGTCCTGCGGGTCGGTGGGGAGCAGGAAGGGGTTGATCCGCACCGCCCAGAGTCGCCGAAAAGCCCTCGAAACCAGCCTTCCCAGAAGACCCCGCCGCTCGGAAAGAGCCCAGTCGCAGACGATGCCGTGCCCGGCGGCCTCCAGAAGAGCGTTCAGGTCCGGTGGGCGGTCGAACCAGAGGAGCGGCAGATGAGGATGGAAGACCGGGGTCTTGGGAGCGGGGGTTTCGGAGAAGGCGGCCTGGTCCTCCGCCGGAAGGGTCTTGCGAAAGCCGGCCCATTCGTCGGCCGGCCAGACGCTCGGATACCCGCCCGGCTCGGGAAGACCCAGAGCCGCGGCCAGACGCAGCATGAGGCTTTCGCAGAGTTCCTCGGCGATTTCCGCTTCCAGGACGGGGTTCCCGGGGCCTCCTTCCCGATCCTGCAGCAACTGCGCCCAGTGGCTCAAGGGAGGAGAATGGAGCCAGGCCAGATGGCCGGCCCCCAGGTCGAGGAATCGTTCCCGCAGCGGGCCCGGAAAGCGCTTCCACAAAGGTTCGGGGGACTGGTGCAGCATCACCGGGCGGCCGCCCAGGGAACGGAGCGCATGGGGGAGGTGTCCTCGAGCCAGATGCCAGTCTCCGTAGTAGAGCACCCAGCGGGTTTCGGGGAAGCGCTCGTCGAGGCGCCGCCAGATCCGGGCCGCCGCCTGATCCCGTTCCTGCGGCCCGCCCGGTTCCCATCCTCCCGCCACGATCCCCCCCCCTGGGGCCAGCACTTCCAAGGCCCCGCGAAAGGCTTCCACCAGGCCTTCTCCGTTGGGCAGGCGGGGGCCGGGATCCTGGAGGGCCAGGGCCGCGGGCCGCACCAGGGAAGAAGGCAGGAGTTCGAGGATCAGGCCCAGTCTTCCATTCCCCCGCAGGCCGGCCAGGATGCTGCCCAGATTCCGGCGCGCCCGTTCCGAGGGGTGGAAGTCGCCCACCACAACCGGGCGACCCCGTCTGAGACGGCGGGCCGCCTCTTCGGCGGCGATCTCCCGCGCCGGCCGGCCCATGGTTTCCAGCCATTCCTGCCGGTATCCGCGCAGACCGGGCGGCATGGGCGGCGATTCCGCGCTCCACTCGCGCTCCAGGGAACGGGCCAGGTCTTCGAGGGCGCGAGGAAGGTGGGGGCCGGCGGAGGCCATCGTTTCCCCTTCGACCGGAACCGGCATGGACCTCAAGCCGGACGGGCGGGGGGGCCCCTCTTACGGGACCACGGGGACCCGGTAGGGATCCAGAAGAGCCCGGAAGAACGAGAGCCCTTCTCCCCCCGGGCCCCAGGCCCCCCGGCCCCGGTCGGGAAGGCTTTCCGCGGAAAGGTTGCGCTCCGGATGCGGCATCAGGCCGACCACCCGGCCGTCAGGAGAGACGAGTCCGGCGATTCCCTCCTCGCTTCCATTGGGGCAGTCGGGATAGCTGGAAGTCGGCCGGCCCTCGGGGTCTGCATAGCGGAAGGCCACCAGGCCCTGCTCCAGAAGCGTGCGGGCGTCCCCTGGAGCCCCGAAGACGAGCCGGCCTTCCGCGTGTGCGGCGGGAGCGGGCAGCAGGGTTCCTGAGGGAAGCCGGCCGGACAGGCCGGCCTCCACCCGGAGACGGGTCCAGCGGCATTCGAAGCGGTGGCTCCGGTTCCAGGTGAGGGTAGCCTGAACCCCCTTCACTCCCGGGAGAAAGCCGGCTTTGAGGAGGGTCTGGAACCCGTTGCAGATTCCCAGCAGAGTGCCCCCGCCCGCCCGCAGGGCGGCCAGCTCTTCACCCAGGAAGTGCGCCACCTCCTGGGCCAGGATGCGTCCGGCTCCAAGGTCGTCTCCGTAGGTGAAGCCGCCCGGAATGGCGAAGATTTCGCATCCCCGCACCAGGGAAGGTTTTTCGTAGAGCCGCCGGACGGGGACGAGGCGAGGGGCGGCTCCCGCCTGGCGGAAGGCGAACTCCAACTCGCGTTCGCAGTTGATGCCGGCTGCCCGGAGGATAAGGACCCGGGGTTTCAATGCAGATCTCCCCCGGCGCCTGCCGCGCGGGCCAGGTCCTCCCCGGCAAGGGAGAGGACTTCCCGTTCCCCATCGAGAACCCGGAGGACTTCTTCCGCCAGGACCCGGCCCACGGGCGCCCAGGGCAGCGCACGGAACTGTCCGCCGAAATCCCCGATGCGATCCGGGGCAACTTCGACGAGGAAGCGGGTCGGGGTTTCCGAGAAGAGGCGCGCCAGATCCGGAAGAGGGCCCGCAGCGGGAACGCGGGCCAGATCGACTTCCAGACCCAGGCCGGAACCGAACACCATTTCCGCGGCTGCCACGCCGAGGCCGCCTTCGGAGAGGTCGTGGCAGGCCAGCACCAGGCCCAGGTCCATGGCACGGTGAAGGGCATCCACCAGGAAGGGAGCCAGTCCCAGATCGGGCTGCGGCGGCCGGGAATCGGGGAGGCCCAGGAGGTCTCCAGCCACCGAGCCGCCCCCCTCGGAGCGGGTGGGGCCCACCAGCGCCAGCAGGTTGCCGGAAGCGCAAAGGACGGTGTCCAGGGCGCGGCGGGTATCCGCCACCGGGGCCACCGCGGTGCAGAGGAGGGTCGGGGGGATCGTGCGCTCTTCCCCTCCCACCCGGTATTCGTTGTTGAGCGAGTCCTTGCCGCTGATGAAGGGAGCGCCGAAGGCCAGGGCCGCGTCGTAGCAGGCTTCGGCTGCGCGGACCAGGGAACCCAGCCGGTCCGGTTTGCGGCAGTCCCCCCAGCAGAAGTTGTCCAGCAGCGCCAGGCGGTGGGGATCGCCCCCCGCCGCCACCACGTTGCGCACTGCTTCGTCGATGGCGCACGCGGCGCCGGCGTAGGCGTCCAGTTCGCCGATGCGCGGCTGGATCCCGCAGCCCAGCGCCATGCCGGCCGGACGGTCCAGGCGGGGCTTGACCACGGTGCCGTCCCCGGGCCCGCGTCCGCGGGGCCCCTGGTAGGGCTTGACCACGGTGCCGCCCTGCACCTCATGGTCGTATTGCCGCACCACCCCCTCCTTGCTGGCGCAGGAGGGGTGGGCCAGGATCTGGAGCAGCAACGGACCAGGCTCGGCCCCGGCCGGCCAGGAAGTTGCCGGGAGATCGCGGCGGACGACCTCGGCCTCCAGTTCCGGCTGGGGAACGCCCTGATGAAGGAAGTCCATCGGCAGGTCTCCGACGACTTCTCCCTGCCAGCGCAGAACGAGCCGGCCCGTGCCGGTGAAGACCCCGATGTCGGTGGCTTCGACCTCCTCGATGCGGCAGGTCTCCTGAAGGGCGGGGAGTTTTTCCGGCGGCACCGCCAGCACCATCCGCTCCTGGGCTTCGCTGATCCAGATCTCTGCGTAACCAAGGCCCGGGTACTTGGTGAGGGGGCGGGAGAGATCCACTTCGGCTCCGCAGTCCTCGCCCATTTCGCCCACCGCGGAAGAAAAGCCCCCTGCACCGCAATCGGTGATGGCCCGGTAGAGGCCTTGGTCGCGGGCCTGCATCAGCGCATCGAGGACCTTCTTCTCCGTGATGGGATCCCCGATCTGGACCGCGGTGGAGTCGAGGGTCTCGCTCTCCTCGTGAAGGGCCGCGGAGGAGAAGGTCGCTCCATGGATGCCATCCCGGCCGGTGCGGCCCCCGAGAACCACGATGCGATCCCCGGGCCGGACCTCCTTCGCCACCATGGAGCGGGGGATCTCTCCCAGGCAGCCGCAGAAGACCAGGGGATTGCCCAGGTAGCCGGGATGCCGCAGTACCGTGCCGCAGACGGTCGGAATGCCCATGCGGTTGCCGTAGTCGCGCACCCCGGACACGATCCCTTCCAGGATGCGGTCGGGGTGCAGGGTCCCGGGGGGGAGTTCGGCATGGGATGCGCCCCGGGGGCCGACGCAGAAGACATCGGTCGCCGCGAAGGGGCGCGCTCCCAGGCCGGTTCCGAGGATGTCGCGGATCACGCCTCCGATGCCGGTTCCGGCACCGCCGTAGGGCTCCAGGGCGCTGGGGTGGTTGTGGGTCTCCACCTTCACGGCAACGCCCAGATCGCCGTCGAGGGCCACGACGCCGGCATTGTCCCGGAAGACGCTCCAGCACCAATCCGGGTTCAGACGCTCCGTGGCCGCGAAAACCGTCTCCTTGAGGAGGTTGCCGAACCTGCGCCGCCTCACCACCCGGCCGGTGGAATCCCGTTCCTGCAGGCGGACCGGTCCCGTGAGGGTCTTGTGCTTGCAGTGCTCCGACCAGGTCTGGGCCAGGGTTTCCAGTTCGGCGTCGGTGGGCTCGCGCCCTTCGGCTCGGAAATGGGCCTGGATGGCTTCCATCTCCGCCAGCGAGAGGGCCAGACCGCCCTGGCGGCTGATGCGGGCGAGCTCCCCGCGATCCGCTTGCCGAAGAGGAACCTCCCGGCGCGGGGTGGTCCGGCCGGGGGGCGCCACGGGAAGATCGAGCGGGCCTGTTCCCGAAGCGGTGGATTCGATGGTGGGATTCGCCAGCGCCCGGGAAGCTGCCCTTTTGAACGCCTGGGGATCGGGAGCGGGATCCAGACGAAAGGCCCGGTAGCTCTCCACGGCAAGGTCCGGAGAGAGCGCGGGTTCCAGCACCCGGATGGCGCGCACCGCAGAACGGCCCTGGGGATCCGCCACGCCGGGGTGGCGGCGGACCACCACCTCCGAATCTCCATCGGGGAGAGGGGCGCCGGGAGGAAGAATGCGGGCCGATTCGGTGATCGGATCGGCGAATATCCGGTCCACGAGCCGCTGCACCGTTTCCGCCGGAAGAAATCCGGAGAGGAGGAAGCCCCGGATGCTGCGCACCTCGCCGGGAACCTCCAGGCCACGTGCAGTCAGAGCACGGCGCGCGGCCGCGCCGAGCGGATCGCGGCGCCCGGGTTTGGGTTCCAATTCCACCCTCCAGGCGCCGGTCTTCATGCCGAAGTCGTCCTCCACGTTGGAAGACGCGATATCGTAGACTGGAGAGGGCCCGGGTTCCACGGAACAGTTCCAAAGGACTCCGGCCCGATCTCATGGCCAGGAATCGGAAGGAACCCGCTCCGGGCCCCTCGAACACGCTCCCTTTCGAGAAGCCCATCGAGGATGTCCGTGCCCGGCTCGAGGAGCTGGAATCCCTGGTCTCCCAGACCAGCCACGATCTCAGCGAGGAGATCGATTTCTATCGGACCCGGCTGGAACGGCTGACCCGCGAGATCTACAGCGGATTGAACGCCTGGAACCGGGTTCAGGTGGCCCGCCACCCTGAACGGCCGCTGACTTCCGACTATCTGGAGAGGATCTTCAGCGAATTCTTCGAACTGCGCGGCGACGGCTTTTTCGGCGATGACCGGGCCCTGGTCACCGGGCTGGCGGCAATCGGCGGGCGCAAGGTGATGGTCGTGGGACACCGGAAGGGGCGCACGACCCGAACGCGCCTGGAATGCAATTTCGGCTCCGCGCATCCCGAAGGCTACCGAAAGGCCAAGCGCAAGATGAAACTGGCCGAGCAGCTCCGGATTCCCATCCTGGCCCTGGTGAACACTCCCGGGGCCTATCCCGGCGTGGCTGCGGAGGAGCGCGGCCAGGCCCGGGCCATCGCCGAGAACATTTACGCCATGTTCGCCCTGCGGGTGCCGATCCTGGTGTTGATCCTGGGGGAGGGGGGGTCCGGAGGAGCCCTGGGGATCGCGGTTGGAGATCGCATCGGAATGCTCGAAAACGCCTGGTACAGCGTGATCTCCCCCGAAGGGTGCGCCTCCATCCTCTGGAAAAGCGCCGATGGCAAGGAACGGGCGGCGGAAGCCCTCAAATTGACGGCCCAGGATCTGCTTTCTCTGGGGCTGATCGACGTCGTGATCCCCGAGCCCGTTGGCGGCGCCCACCGGCAGCCCGACGCCTCCCTGGCCGCCGTCAAGGTCCAGATCCTGGATTGGCTGGAAGAACTGGGTTCCATCCCGATCGAAACCCTTCTCGAGGAGCGTCACCGCAAGTTCAGGGAGATGGGGCGCCGGGCGGAAGGGCTCCTGGCCCGTCCGGAGCCGGCTCCCGACGGGGAGGGTTCGCCTTCCCCAGGGCCGGATCCAGGCCCGGCCCGGGTCCGCCTCGGCGAAGACCCTTCCCGGGATCGGCCCAAGGAGCCGGAGGCCCCGGCCGGATCGGGGCCCAATGGGGGCGGTTGAGGTGTCGGAAAAGGAAATTCCCACCAACCCCCCTGCGGAAGAACCCGTAGAGGGGGAAGAAGCCATGGGTTCTGCCGCCTTGCGTCTGGTCCCCTCGCCCGCCTCTCTGACCCAGGAGCGGGACTTGCAGGATCCGCTCGAGCAGCTCAGCGATGAGGAGCTTTTCGCCCTGGCTTCCTCCCAGGACCGCCCGGCCTTTCGCATCCTTGTAGAGCGTTACGAAGAGAAGGCGGTTTTCACCGCCCGTGCCATCGTGGGGAACCTGGAAACCGCCCGTGAAGTCGCGCAAGAGGCTTTTCTGAAAGCCTACGCGAACCGGAAGAGTTTCGACCTGCGCCGCAAGTTCTCCTCCTGGTTCTACCGGATTCTCCGGAATCAGGCTGTGGACCGTGTCCGCCGTCAGGCCGCCGGGACTCCCGGCTCCGCGGTGGAACTCGTCGGGGACTGGGCCACCACTGCGCGGGGACCGCTCAACGAGGCTTCCCTCGAAGAGAGGCGCCAGGCCGTCCGCCGCATTCTCAATGATCTTCCTTCCAAGTTCCGGACGGTTCTTGCCTTGCGGGATCTGGAGGGTCTTTCCTGCGGCGAGATCGCTTCCCGGGTGGGGACCACCGCCGGGACTGTCCGCTGGCGCCTTCATCACGCCCGTAAACTTTTCCGCCAACAGTGGGAACGGATTCTGGGCCGAGAGCAAGGAGACGAAGAACTGTGAACTGTCGTTCTGCAAACCGCCTTATCCCGCTCCACTGCGGCGGGGATCTTCCCTTCCCGAAAGTGGAACAGTTGGAACAGCACCTTTCCGGCTGCCCGGCATGCCGCCGCGAGCTTGAAGCCTATCGTTCCATGCGCCGGGAACTGGCTCCCTTGCGGGAAGAGACCCGGACTCTTTCCTCCGGACTTTGGAACAACATCGAGCCCCGGCTGGAAGCGGCCGATGCCGCCATGCAGCTTCGGGGTCCCTGGTACCGCCGTAGCGGCGTGATCACCTCTCTGGCGGCGGGCTTCCTCGGTGTGGTCCTTCTGCCCTTCCTTCTGCGGGACGGGGCGGGACAGGAGCCCCTTTCCGGAGCTCCCGCCGCTGGGCCGGACCTGGCGGTCCTTCCCGCGGCAGCCGGCTCCCCCGAACGCCCGGACGAGGGCCTTCGTCTTCTTTCCGAGGAAGAAGGCGGGGCCGCCTTGCACTATCTTTTCGACGTGAACCGCCGCAACGGGCTCCGGCTTTCGCAGACCCAGGACCCGTCCATCCCCTATGTCCGCGAGGTGCTCTACCGTCCCCGGCGATACTGATTCCACCCGGCAGGTCCGGGCCATGAGGAGGAGACAGACATGCTGATCGGGCTTTTCCTGGCTCTGGCGCAGACTCCGGGTGGGACCCCGCAGGACCCCGGTGTCCAGGCGGGCGCCGCCAGCGCTCCGCAGGCCTCCAAACGCAGTGCCCTGGGCAGCATGGAAGCCGAACTCCAGGGGCTTTACCGCGCTCTGCGTCCCTCCCTGGTTCAGGTCCGGGTTCCCCTCCCCCCCGGGAAATCCTCTCCTGCGGGGAGCGTGCTGGTTTGCGGGGTGGTCCTCGACCGGGGGGACCTGGTCGTGGCTCCCGCCCTGGCCGACAACGAGGCTTCCGGGCTGGCCGTCCGGCGTTACGACGGCTTCGAGTTCCCTGCCCAGACGGTGGCCACTTCAGAGAAATACGGCCTGACCCTTCTCCACGCTCCCGGGCTCGGCCTCTCTCCGCCGTCGGTCAATTGTTCGGACGACCTCCAGCCCGGCTCGGTGACCGTCTCCCTGGGGAACAGCTTCGGGCTTACGGGCACTCTGCAGGTCGGATTCCTGACCGGACGGAACCGGCGTGTCGGGCCGGTCGCCGACCTGCTCCAGATCACCAACCCCCTGAACCCGGGTGACGGGGGGGGCTTGCTGGCCGACCGCCACGCGCACCTCATCGGGATTCTTTTGACCTCCCTGCGGGAAGCCGCCCGCCAGGGAAGCGATCCGCGGGCGCTGGGGGGGATGAACCGGGCGGAAGGGGTCTCCTTTGCGGTTCCCATCGAGGCCGTGATCGAGGAGTTCCAGGGACACCTCCACCGGCGCCCGCACCGGCCCCGTTGGCTGGGGATCCTGGTCGAGGACCGGATGCCCCCCGGACAGAGGAAGGCCCTAGGGCTTCCCGATGGAATGGGCCTCCTTGTGGGGGACGTCTTGGAGGGATCCCCCGCCTTGCGCGCGGGGATCAAAAAGCAGGACGTGATGATCGAAGCGGATGGGCTCCCCCTGGTGGACCACAGCTGCCTGGGGCACGTGCTGGCGCACTGCCGGCCCACTCTTGCCGTCGTGGTGCTGCGCGGGAAGGAGCGCAAGAACCTCTTGATCCGGTTCCCCGAGAACAAGGAGGCTGGGCTGTCTCACCCGGCTGCGCCGCGGAAAGATCCCAAGCCGAAAAAGGACCCGCGCTGAACCTGGCCCGTCAGCGGGAGCCGCCTTCGTTCCCCGCCGCAGGAGAAGAGGCCGGGGATGGGGGCCCCTCGAGGGGGCCGGCTCCTGTGGCGGCCCTGAATTCCGAAACCACATCGAGCGCTTTGGCGACCTCTTCGGTGTCGTACCCCAGGTGCGTCTTGCGCAGGAAAAACAGCATGTCTTCGGCGGCCGGGGCGAGCTTGCCGAGCTGATAGCGGCAATAGCCGCGGTTGTAATACTCCTGATCCAGATCGGGATCGAGTTTGAGGATCGCGCCCAGTTCCTCTTCAGCCTCTTTCCAGCGCTGGTTTTCCATGTAAATGGTCGCCGCCAGGCCCCGGCTGTCCTCTTCCATCTTCAAATCCCGCTTGAGTTCTTCGCGCAGGCGGTCCTCTTGCCAGAGAGGGAGATCCCTCAAGGCGAGCTGCTGATTCTTGAATCGCCGCGATTCCACCAGGATCCCCTCGAGTTTCTTCAGGGTGGCGAGGGAGTCTTCCCAGCGGTTGAGGTGGGCGTAGCAGGAAGCCAGCAACTGAAGAGTGAAGGTGAAGCTGGGAGCTGCGTCCCGGGATTCTTCCAGCAGACGGAGAGAACGATTCAGACGCTGGCCGGCACGCTCCCGTGCGTGGGCGGCCCGTGTGCGCATCTCTTCGGCGTCCTTCTCCTCTCCTTTCCCAAGCTGGGCTGCGCGTTCCTCGAGGTTTGCGGCTTCGCCGATGAGGAATTCGGCATACCGCAGGTGGGCTTCCCCCAGCGAGAGGCCCGTGCGGTAGTCCTCTTCCTGGTCGTAGGCCTTCTGAAGATAGGGGAAGGACTTCACCACGGACTGGAGGTCCCGGTGGCGCAGGAGGGTGCGTCCCAGGATCAGGTTCAGCATGCTGTGGTCGGGGTCGAGCTGGAGTCCCCGGCGGGCCTGCTGTTCCGCCCGCAGGAGATCGCCGGCCTCGTAATACTGGGTCGCCCGCTGGCGGAAGTCCTCAACCCGGTCCAGTTCTCCGGTGGAGCTGGAACAGGCGCCTGCCAGGAGCAGGGCCAGCACGGGGGGCGAGGCGGAAAACCTCATGGAGGAGGATCTTCCCGGATGGCGGGGAAGCGGTCAAACCGCAGGGTTTCTCGGGCCCTTCTAGTGGGCCGAGGAAGCGAGGAAACGCTTCAATCCCGGGCCTGGATCCAGGGAGCCAGGACCGGGTCCCAGGCCTCGAGGCCGTCGGGGAAGAACAAGGCCAGTTCGCGCGTGGCGCTTTCGGGCCCGTCCGACCCGTGAACCAGATTACGCGCTTTCGAAAGGCCGAAATCCCCCCGGATGGTGCCGGCGGGAGCCTGGGATCCATCGGTCGGTCCCATCATGGCCCGGACCACGCCGACCGCGCCGGGGCCCTGGAGCGCCATGGCCAGGATGGGGCCCGAGGTCATGTAGGCCACCAGGGGCGGGTAGAAGGGCTTGCCCACGTGTTCCTGGTAGAGACCGGCGGCGAGTTCGGGGGTCATGCGGAGCATCCGCAAGGCGACGATCTTGAGGCCCCGGGATTCAAAGCGGACCAGGATGCGGCCCGCAAGTCCTCGCTGGAGGGTGTCGGGCTTGAGCAGGACCAGGGTGGTTTCCATGACCGGAGGGGTTCGAGGGGACAACCGGGCCGCGAAGGGTAGTCCCGGCTGGGGAACCCCGCCAGGAAGCCCTCCTCACTGGGAAGGGGTCCAGCTTGACCCAGGACCACAATAGCCTAGAATCCTTCCCCCCTTCCACACACCCGGACAAGCAGGAAAACCGGGGTTGGAACCGCTCTTTCGCCCTGGAAAGAGGCCCAAGAAAACGGATTTGTCAGGTAGTCCATCCGAGCCCGGCCGCCGGCCCCCCACGAAAAACCTGGGGGATTCTGTGCGCTACTCGGGAATCGGGCTGGATTTCGCGGTCACCGTCGGCCTGTTCACATGGGCCGGATGGTGGCTCGACGGCAAGCTCCGGCTCGCGGGCAGCTTCCCTCTCCTGTTGATCCTGGGGGTCTTCGGCGGCATGGTTTTCGGGATCTACCGCATGAAAAAGACCCTGGAATCCGGCTCCCGAAAATCCGGTTCCCAAGGTTCCGAGGAAGCCAGGAAGGATGCCGAGGACGAACCTCCGGAGGACCCTTCCCCTTCGTCATGATCCTTCTGATCCTTTCCGGGCTCGCCGGGGTGGGCACCCTTCCCTTCTGGGATCCGGAGTGGAGAACCGGCCTTCTTTTCGGCTGGGTCTTGGGAATCCTGCTGGAGGCCTGGCTCCTGGGCCGCCGTCTGGCTGCGTTGCGCGGGGGCCCGCACTCCGGGAACCTGCTGGCGCTGACGGCGCTCGGTTTTCTGGCCAAGCTGGCCCTCCTGGCCGCCGGAGGAATCCTGGGCGCCTTCACCGGATGGTTCCATGCTCCTTCCTTCCTCCTGGCCCTCCTGGCCGCCATCTTCCTGGGTGAAGGCCTGGCCTTGACCCGCTTCCTGCACGAGGGCACCCGCCCTCCCCATCCCCCCGTTCGTGAAACTCCTCGCTGACCTCGGAAACCTGTTCCTGGGCCCTCTTCAGGGCCCGGAGAGGGAAAGTCCGTTCGAGGCTCTCTTCCACCACGTCCTGCCGCACGAGCAGGGGGAGCTGTTCGGGTTGAAAGTCTGGAACTTCCAGATCTTCCAACTCATCTCGGTGGCCCTGATCTTCGTTCTCTTCGCAGGGGTGGCCCGTGCCATCCGCAACGGATCGGGCGGTTTCCTCCAGCGGGTGATGGCGGGCTGGGTGCTCTGGATCCGCGAGGAGATGGTCTATCCCTATCTCGGAGAGGAACGCGGCCGCCTTTTCCTGCCCTTTTTCCTGGCGATGTTCTTTTTCATCGCCATCATGAATTCCCTGGGGATCGTGCCATTCGGAGTGACCCCGACCGCGAGCATCTTCGTCACGGGCGCGATGGCCACGGTGACCCTGGTGGTCATGGTCGCAGGCGGCATGATCGTCCAGGGCCCCTTCGCCTTTTGGCGGAATCTGGTGCCCCACGGAGTTCCCTGGTGGCTGGTGCCGCTCATGTTCGTCCTGGAATTGGTGGGGCTGCTTGTCAAGCCGTTCGCCCTGACCATCCGTCTTTTCGCAAACATGACCGGCGGACACCTGGTGCTGCTCTCCTTCATGGGGATGATCTTTTACTTCGGCACGGACATCGGTCCCGGTGCCGGAGCGGCCAGTTCGCCCGTCTGGGTCGGGCTGTCCGTCTTCATCATGATCATCGAGGTTTTCGTGGCCCTCCTGCAGGCCTACATCTTCACGGTGCTGAGCATCATCTTCGTGGGGATGAGTCTGCAACCCGAACACTGATGTCCCTGCTCCCAGAAACCGGAGAACTGAACGGATGCTCACTGCAATGATTCCCCTCCTCACGGACGCGGCCGTCAAGACGGCTGATTTCGTCCAGGAAGGTGCTGCCAACCACTCCAGCCTGATTCCTCTGGCCGCCATCGGGGCCGGCCTCGCCGTCATCGGCGGGGGTTACGGGATCGGCAAGGCGGCCGCGGCCGGAAACGAGGCCATCGCCCGCCAGCCGGATGCCGCCTCGGAAATCCGGGGCAACTCCCTGATCCTCTCGGCGCTGATCGAAGGGGCCACCCTCTTCGCGGTCGTCGTGGCCCTGCTCATCTCCCTCAAGCAGGGGTAGACCGCCCTGGCGGGAGCAGGCACGGGACCCTTCCTTGGAGAAGGGCCTGTGTCTGCCCCTGCAGGAGTTCCCATGAATCTGTTTCTCGCCCTGGTTCCCGAAGGCGGCCTCAGCTCGATGTTCGATGTCGGGCGAAGCGGCTACCTGTGGACCATCCTCATCTTTCTGATCGCCCTCCCCTTCCTCTGGAAGGTCGTCTTCGGGCCGATCACCCGGGCCCTCGACGAGCGGGAAATGCGTGCCCGCGAGGCCGCCCGGCAGGCGGAAGTCGCACGGGAGGAGACCCGGCGGATCAAAGAGGCCATCCAGGAGGACTTGGACCAGGCCCGCAAGGAAGCCGCTGCGCGCGTGGCGGAGGCCCGCACGCGGGCCGAGCAGCGGGAAAAGGAGATCCTTGCCTCCGCCCAGGCCGAAGCTGCGCGGGACCGGGCCAGGGCGGTCGCAGAGATCGAACGGGCCCTGGCTTCCGCCCGGGAACAGCTTCGTGCCGAATCGGTGGAGCTCGGGATCCGGATCGCCGAAAAGGTCCTTTCGCGCGAGTTCACTCCCGGCGATCAGGACCGCCTTGTGCAGGCCTTCCGCAGGGAACTGTCCCCGAAGGGGTGACCGATGGGCGGGTCCTCCCACTCCAGCCCGGCTGCACGGCGTTACGCCCGCGCCCTTTTCGAGGCTGCCGTCGAACGCGGCTGTCTGGCGGAGATCTCCGCCGACGTTGAGCTGATCCGCCACATGACCTCGCATCCGGAGGTGGGGGGGTGGCTTGCGGATCCCCGCGTGGAAGAAAGACGCAAGCGGGAGCTTCTGGATCGCGAAATCGGATCCCGGACCCATGAACTCACCCGCCATTTCCTGGGAGTGCTCTCCCGGCGGCGGCGGCATGGCCTCCTTCCTGAACTTCCTCCTGCTTTCCAGGAACTTCTTGACCGCCACGAAGGGCGCCTGCGGGGCGTCGTGGCCAGCGGAGCGCCTCTGGAAGACTCCGTGCGGGCCGGACTCGAGGCCGCTCTTTCCAGCCGCCTCGGTTCCCAGGTTCTCCTGGAGCCGCACCTGGACGATTCCCTCGTCGGCGGCGTTCAGGTGACCCTTGGGGGGACCCGTTACGACTTCTCTCTTCGCACCCAGCTTGAGCGGATGCGGCGTTCCCTCACGGCCGCGGAACTGGCCGGCTGACCTCACTTCCCCGAAGAACACCACAGCAACATGCAACTGCAACCTTCTGAAGTCACCTCGATCCTGAAAAAAGAGATCGAGGGCTTCCAGTCCAAGACCTCCACGGAATCGGTCGGCCAGGTCCTCCAGGTCGGAGACGGGGTCGCCCGGGTCTACGGCCTGGACGACTGCATGATGTCGGAACTGCTCGAGTTCCCCGGCGGCGTGATGGGCATGGCCCTGAACCTCGAAGAGGACAACGTCGGCGCCGTTCTGCTCGGAGACGCCGCCAAGGTCCGCGAAGGCGACACGGTCAAGACGACCGGCCGGATCATCTCGGTTCCCACCGGCTTCGGGATGATGGGCCGCGTGGTGGACGCCCTGGGCAGGCCCCTGGACGGCAAGGGGGCCCTCCGCGCCTCCGAATCGGACTACCTGCCCATCGAGCAGCCGGCCCCCAACGTGGTGGAGCGCCAGCCGGTGAAGGAACCGATGCAGACCGGCATCAAGGCCATCGACTCCATGATCCCCATCGGGCGCGGCCAGCGGGAACTGATCATCGGCGACCGCCAGACGGGCAAGACGGCCCTGATCGTGGACGCCATCATCAACCAGAAGGGCACCGGGGGCGGCGATCCCCAGAATCCCGACCAGGTGATCTGCATCTACGTCGCCATCGGCCAGAAGCAGTCCACCGTCGTGGACGTCGTGCAGCGGCTGGAGGCCACCGGGGCGCTGCCCTACACCATCGTGGTGAACGCCTCGGCCTCCGAGGAGGCCTCGATGCAGTTCCTGGCGCCCTACGCCGGAACCACCATGGGAGAACGCTTCCGGGACGACGGCCGCCACGTCCTGATCGCCTACGACGACCTCTCCAAGCAGGCCGCCGCCTATCGGCAGGTCATGCTGCTCTTGCGCAGGCCCCCCGGCCGCGAGGCCTTCCCCGGGGACATCTTCAACCTCCACAGCCGGCTGCTCGAGCGGGCCGCCAAGCTCTCCGACAAGGCCCCCGACCTCAATTCCGCCTACAAGAAGGGCGGCGGATCGATGACCGCGCTTCCGGTCGTGGAAACCCAGGAGGGCGACGTTTCGGCCTACATCCCCACCAACGTCATTTCGATCACCGACGGCCAGATCTTCCTGCAGGGCGACCTCTTCTACTCCGGGGTGCGTCCGGCGGTGAACGTCGGCATCTCGGTGAGCCGCGTGGGCGGTTCCGCCCAGACGCCGGCCATGAAGAAGGTCGCGGGGGGGCTGCGCATCAACCTGGCCCAGTACCGGGAACTCGAAGCCTTCGCCCAGTTCGGCTCCGATCTCGACCAGGCCACCCAGCAGGCCCTCAACCGCGGGGCACGGCTGGTGGAACTGCTCAAACAGGGCCAGTACAAGCCGCTTCCCAACCCGGAACAGATCCTGGTGATCTTCGCCGGGACCTCGGGCATCCTGGACGAGGTGCCGGTGGCGCGCATCCGGGATTTCGAGCGGGGCTTCCTGGAGTTCCTGCGCGATTCCGGAGGCGAGATCCTCGAGGAACTCGCCGACTGGAAGGCCAAGTGGACCCCCGAGTGCGAAGCCCGCGCCCGGGCCCTGATCGAAGAGTACAAGGCCCAGTTCCAGGCGGCCTCCTGACCGGCGGGAAGAACGACCTTGGCCAACCTCCGGGACCTCCGCCAGCGCATCACCAGCGTCGGGAACATCCAGAAGATCACCCGCGCGATGGAGATGGTTGCGACCACCAAGCTGCGCCGCTTCCAGTCCCGCGCGGTGGCCGCCAAACCCTACGCTTCGGAAATCCATTCCCTTGTGGACCGGCTGGCCGGCGCCGTCGCCGAGGATCTCGGTTCCCTCGGGGAAACGGCCCGCCTCTTCCGGCCGGGCCGCGCGGACGCCCCCGTCGGGATCCTGTTCGTGGGCTCCGACCGGGGATTGTGCGGAGCCTACAACGCCAACGTCCAGCGCAAGCTCGACGAAAGCGTCAAGGGACTGGGCCGGCCGGTCCGGCTTTTCGTCATGGGGCGCAAGGCCATGGCGCACGCCGCCCGCGCGGAACTCGAGGTCGCGGCCTTCTTCGAGGACCGGCCCCTCGAGAAGCTCTCTTTCGGAGACGCCGCCGCCATCAGCGGGCTCCTGGTGGAGGAATTCAAGAACGGAACCCTTTCGGGAGTCTTCCTCTGCTACACGGGCTTCCTCTCGATGATGCGTTACGAACCGTGTTTCGAGCCGTTCCTCCCCTTCACCCCCCCCGAGGGGGGCCGGCGGGATTCCGGACAGACCCTGTTGGAGCCAGATGCGCCCTCCCTGGTGGGAGAGCTCGTTTCCCGTTTCCTGGAAACCTCCGTCTTCCATGCCTTTCTGGAATCGATCACTTCCGAATACGCTTCTCGGAGGATCGCGATGAAGAACGCCACCGATGCTGCGGGGGACATGAAGACCGAAATCACCCGCAGCTACAACCAAGTCCGCCAGCAGAAGATCACCAGCGAGATCCTCGAAGTCGTTGCCGGCAAGGAAGCCCTCTGACCTCGAACCCGACCCAAGCAGCCATGACCTCCCAAGCCAAAGGAACGATCAAGCAGATTTTCGG
>CAZQAP010000003.1:34550-42425 GCA_964591365.1 uncultured Planctomycetales bacterium | reverse complement strand
GGCAGGACGGCCGTCTCCGTTCGGAGGTTGGAGCTTACTGGAAGGGAAGCTGCGAAGGATCGTGGCAGGTTCCGCAGCTCTTGGTGTAGGGGATGGGCATCTCCTTCGCCGGGACGATCCCCCTCACACCCACGTTGTCCTTCCGGGGGACGTCGAAGATGTGGGAGTGGATGTCGTTCTCGAAGAAGGTGATGTCGTCATCTGCGCTTGTCCCGGTCGGGGCACCGAGAAGGAATCCGTATTTCCCAGAACCGGTCTTGGCCGACTTGTCCATGTGGCAGTCAACGCAGTGAGCCGTCGAGGATCCGTGCGCAAACCCCAGAAGGGTCTGGGTGTGTTCCGGGGTGCTCTTGACGTCGTCCGCGTGGCAGACCATGCAGAGGGGGGATTCCGTTGCGTCCGGATCGGCGATCAGGCCGTACTCGAAACCCGTTCCTCCGTGCGGATCGTGGCAGGAGGCGCAGGTCAGCAGCTCGATGTCGTTCCGGTAATGCTTGGACTTGACGAAGTCCGGCCCTTGCATGTGGTGACTCTTCGGATGGTTGAAGTCCGGCCAGTGGTCGCTTTCCTTGGGACTCTTGCGGGTCACGTAGTTGGTCATGAAGTCATCCCGGCTGATCCCCGGAGGCGCGAAGACATCCAAAGGATTCATGGGGTGATCATTCTCGATGGTTCCGTTGCCCTCGATCCGGTCGTGGCAGCGGTTGCACAGCATCACCTCGCGGCTGGGACTGATGTAGTTGGGGTTGATGATCCAGCGCCCCTGGCCATTGTCCCGGTGCTGGGAGCCGGGCCCGTGGCAGGACTCGCACCCGAGATTGATGTCGTTGATCTGGCCGTCGCCGTCGATGTCGAAGTCGCCGCCGGGATCTTCGACGCCATCTGCAAGAACTTCGCCCGTGACCGGATCCGTGAACTGGCTGTAGTTCGTCATGTGGCAGCCGATGCAGTTGCGCTGGATGTTCTTGGTGACATCCGGATCCTTGATCAGGTCGTCAGCGGGGTCGGCGGGCGTCCCCCCATCGTCCCAGTAGAAGTTCAGGTGGTAGTCCCGGAACTGTTTCCGGGTGCGGTCGAAGCGGGCGTCATCTCCATCCGGCTGGAATTGGAGCAGGGGGTAGAGCCCGTTGCGGCCCGGCCAGGCCAGCATGTAGCGCTGTTTGTGGACCGCACCGCCGTAGGTCAGCTTGGCCTCCCGCGTGATGAGATTGTTGGGGTCAGCGGGATTGCCGACGTTCTCGAAGGTGATCTTGTACTTCCCGTCGGCCGTGTCCTTCCAGAGCCAGAGGATCGCGTAGACGACCCCCCCGCCTCCTGAAGGATCGGTCATGCTGGTCTTGAACCTGTCGAACCCACGGCTGGGGTCGAAGTCGTAGTGGTAGACCGGAGTCCCGCCGGTGTGATCCGCAGCATCAAGGAAGAACGCCAGGCCGTCGTCGAGGTCGGGGTGATCGGCCAGGCTCTGGTTCGCGCCCGTGACTCCCGGAACCCGAAAGCCGAGCCGGTGAGCGAATGCCTTGAAGGAAGCCTCGTCCGGGTGGCAGACCAGGCACGCAGTCATGCCGATGAAGGTCGCCGCACCTCCAGGCTGCGAAGACAGGTTGATCTTGGCATTCTGCCCGCGCAGTCCGCTCGCGTTGACGGACCGCCGGCTCCAGTCTCCGCCAGGAAGGTGCTCGGTATCGCCCGCACCCGGTTGGACGAAGACGAAGAACATTCCATCGGGGACCTTCTTGATCTGGAAGGTTCCGTTGGCGGCTGTCGTCGCCCGGGAGTAGGTGGCCCCGTTGGCCGCAACGAGGTCCTCCAGAGGCTCGTCGAAAGGTTCCGTGGTGCCTGCGAGCACACCGGGTGAAGTGATCCCGGGGAGGGCGTCGACCGCCCCGGCAGGAACAAGGTAGACAGTGGCCCCGGCGACCAGGTCGCCAGTTGCGCCCATCACGGTTCCTTTGAATGCTTTTCCGACTGGAGCTTTCGTTGCTCCTCCAGTCGAATGGTTGTTGTTGCTACTGCCGCAGCCGAAGCCGACGGCCGCGGCGGCCAGCACCATGAAGTAGACCACCGAGTTTCGTCTGTGTTTCATTGCTCTTTCAAGGGCTTGGGACCCGGAAGCAGGCCTCCGTTCAACGGTGGCAGAAATTGCAGGATTGACCATTGTCGAAGTGATCGAGCGGGAAATGGCATTCCCTGCAATCTGCGGCTGGTCCAGGATGGGGAGGGGCCGGCCGCCGCGGCGCAGCGTGGTGACCCCGGGTGTTTCGGTGGCAGGTGAAGCAACTGTCGTCTTCACCCAGGGGGAGGTGGCAGGAAGCGCAGTGGGCGCTGGTGCGTCCTCCCCAGATGGCGTTGTGGGAGCGCGGGAGGCTCTGGCTGTGGCAGCGCACGCAGGAATCTTCCTTGTGGCACGTGATGCATCGGTCACGATTCATCATGGCCGAGAAACCGTGAGCCCTGGCCCGCCAGGGTTCGGTGTGGTCGGAAGGCTCGGTTCGCAAGTGGCAGGACTGGCATTCCGACTCCTTATGGCAGAGCTGGCACCGGTTTTGGGGCTCGGTGGCGGGAATGTCCCCCATTCCGGAAACCTTTCCGTGGAAATGGGACCAATCCTGCGCATGGGATTCCGGCTTCCAGTTCTTGTCCACGTAGGAATGGCACTGCTTGCAGCCGACGCCGGCCACTTCCTTCTTCTCATGGCATTGGATGCAGGCATCCATGCCGACGTGGAGATCCCGACTCACCTCATCGCTTTCGGCAATGCCAGAGTGGCATTCATTGCAGGCCACTCCGGCCTGGAAGTGCTTCCCGTGATCGAAGTTCGAATCCACGGAAAGCCTGGTGACGCTGGTCCAGGTGGCCTCCTGGTCTCCCTCCAGGACGAAGCCCGCAGGGGTCCGGTCCTTCGGCCGGCCTTCATCCGTGTCCTCGTCGTGGCAGGTCTGGCAGAGTTCAAGATCGGGCATGGACGCCTTGGATCCGCTCTCCGCGGTTTCGTGGCAGTCGGTGCACTCCATTCCCACCTCCTCCCCGACATGGATCGCATGCGGGAAGCGCCCGGCCCTTCCCGGAACGAGGGGCTCTTCCGGAGGGAAAAGAACCGCACAGGCCGTCAGACCCAGGCCGACCGCGGAAAGGAACATCAAGATGTGCCGTCTGGTGTTTCGCATTTCAGAACTCCAGACCGAGGGTCAGGTCGATCAGATGGTCCACACCGAATTGGGATGCATCCCGCACCCAGCGGAGATCCAGATCGACGTTCTTGGCCAGATTCACCTTCGCGCGCACGTAGATCTGGCGGTCGTCGACGAACTCGCGGGCCGAGAAGACGTCGAAGCGGTAGAGGGTGAAGTCGGTGCCGGCCTCCAGGCGGGAATGGGCCGCCCAGTCGAGCCCGGCGAAGAAGCTGTAGCTCTTGATCCGCCCGCCGACCGAATCCCAGAAATCCGCCCTGAATCCAACGTCCGTGGCCTTCAGCGGAAAATGATCCACGTCGACGTTCGTGAACCAGCGGTCGAATTCCCGGTTGTTCGCTCCCTCATCGGCCTTGGTCTCCAGCCTTCGAAAGCTGTATCCCCCGCCAACCTGGACGTCCTCCGCGACGGTCTTGGAGACCTGCCCGGTGACGTTCCAGTAAGGAGCCACGTCGCCAAGAATGGTCTGGAAGGGGGAGAACTCGGTCGAGACCAGCTCCCCGTAGTCGTTTTGCCGGCGAACCGCCAGGGAAGCCTGCCAGCCATCCCGGGGCCGGTTCCAGGCCAGGGAGAACTCCTGCCTGCGGTTCTTGTTCTCGATGAAGGAGGCGGTGCCGCGAACCAGGAATTCCTGGCTGGCCAGCCAACGTCCGGATACCAGGGTCAGGTTGTCCTGGGTTTGAAAGGTCTTCCGGGTGCCGAAGATCCGCTGCCGGTCCCGCAGATAGACCTCGTCGAAACCCACACTGAAGGTTCTTGAGACCGCCCACTGGGCTCCCGCACCTCCCAGGTAGTCCCCCTCCCGGCTGGACTCTTCGAAGTGGGCCGGAATGCCCCCGAAAAAATTGACCTTCCAGTCGCTTACGGGTTGATACCCGACCTGGAACCCGTCGAAATAAAGGGCATCCTGGCGGGTGATCTCCTGCCGTCCCAAGCGGACCTTGGAGTGGTCCAGGAGCTGTCCGGTTTCCACCCAGCCCTGATAGAGGAAGCCATGGACGCGGGAATTGCGGGTCTCCTGAAGTCCGTAGAAGGCATCCCGCCGACTGCCGAAACCGTCCAGGTCGGCAGTCAGGAGCCCGTCGAAAAGGAATCCGAACTCCTCGACGCCGGCCGCATCCCGATACCCGCCCTGAATCGTTCCAGAGGCGAGGAGATCCGAGTCGCTCACATCCTGGCGGCCCTGGTGGCGGTAGCGGTAGTGGAGATCCAGGTATCCGTCCCAGTTCCACCCCCCCAGATCCTGCCAAACGGAAATCTGGGGATTATCTCCCAGCTCCTCCGCATGATTTTCCCCAGTGGATTCCTGGCTTTCTTGCGGGGCGGACTCCCCGGCCTGTTTCGTAGCGGCGGGTTCCGGGGATTTTCCCGCTTGCTGCCCGAAACAGGCATTCAGGTCGCTCTGGACGGCCAGGATCAGGAAAGCCAGAAAGCCCCGCCAGCAGGCCTTGAAGAAGAAGGTTTCCAGGAGAAGAGGCTTCCATGCCCGGGCCACTCCTGCTCTCCGGCTTCGCCGGACCAACACCTTGGGCGCAACGGATTTCATGCTCCACCCTGGGGAATCTTTCCTTCTTCATCCCCGAGCAACCAATCAATAAACCCCGCCGGACTTTCAACAAGGGAGGGAATGGCCAAGTTTGGGGGAATTTGCTGCCTTGCCATGGTCAATTCGCCGGTCCGCCCCCGGGGTTGAGCAATCCTTCCGCAGGGACGGCGCTCATGTCGGTATAGCGGTGCAGGCTCGACTGGGAGGCGGGCAGAAACCCGAACAACTGGAAGGTGATGTAGACCGACAGCCCCCCGAAGAGGAGGATCCACATGGATTTTTCCCCTCTCCACCCGACCACGTAGCGCATGTGCAGGTAAACCGCATAGAAGATCCAGGAGATGAGCGCGGAAACTTCCTTGGAGTCCCAGCCCCAGTAGGTCGCCCAGGCTTCCTGGGCCCAAAGTCCCCCCTGGATCAACCCGGCCGTCAGGAAGGGGAAGCCGACCAGGAAGATCTTCCAGGTGAAATCGTCCCCGCCCTTCTCCCAGGCATCCAACCATGCCAGGCGGCCGGGCATGCGCATTCCGGCCAGGACGACGAGCCCGGTCAAGAGGAGAACTCCCGGTCCCAGCAGGATCCCCTGGATCCCAAAGGGGGCAGGGATGACCGTGAAGGCTCCGATCGCCCAGAGCGTCCGCCGGGGAACTTCGTATCCCGGGTCGAGCAGGCCCCTCCAGAACTTGAAGCAGAAGAGCAGCCATGCTGCCAGCGTCGCGATGAAGAACGTGAAATACCCGAACATGTAGGCCGTGATATGGGTGGAAAACCAATACGACTGCAGTGCCGGCGGAAGTGGGCGCCCGCTCGGGTCCAATCCGAGAACGGCCTTCAAGGTGAACGCCGCCCCCACGAGAAGCAGGCCCAGAAAAAGATCTCCGAAACCCCGGGCGATCCCCCGGAGACGGTGGAGCCCCAGAACGTAGTAGAGGATCAGGGTGGAAAGAAAGCCGGTGGCCGTTCCCAAGGGGAGGACCTCGTACATGGTCTGAGCGGGCCAGTGGCGGACTTCCACATAGCGGGCCACCATGGCTCCGATGTTCGCCACAAGCGCGGCCAGGCACAACACGACGAGGAACTGGGACGCCCTCTGAAGGAATCTTTGTCCGGAGGAGGGCGGAGAGACACTGGATTCGACCTGCCCGCCGGTCGCCAGGGCAAGACGTCCGGAGGAACCCAGAAGGGGCCCGAGGAAACGGGCAAACACCGCCAGCAGGCCGACCACGCCTCCGGCGGCCGAGAGAACCATGGTCAGCTGGAGCAGGGAACGGTAGTCGAGAGCATTCATCTTGCGTCACCTGAGCGTCTTTGCCAGAAAGGCTTGATCAGGAAAGCCAGGATGGTCCCGACCATGAGGAGGTAGAAGCCGGCCAAGACGATTTCGATGCCCGGGTCGAAAACCACTCCGATCCCGGAGTAGGTCGGGTCATCGGGGCGTGCATTGGTTTGGAAGAACCGGATTCCATCGTGTTCGAAGGAGTCGTTCACCCGGATCTCCCCGGAGTCCAGGACCTGGGGGCCAGTCTCCGATCCCGGCTCCGCGGCCAGCACGGACAGGCGGGAACGCCATTCCAGCGGCATGTCATTTTCATCTTGATGGAAATGAAGCAGGGCGATCCGGCGGGTTCCCTCCGGCCCGGAATAGGAGATCTTCTTCCATTCGCGTTCTCCATCCGCCCTCAGGAAGAAGTGCACCTCCCCATCCGGCGTCCGGGCGGTCACACGAATGGCTCCCGGAGAGGGATCGAAGAACCCCGCTCCGGATACCGGAAGGGGACGGTCTTCGACCAGGGCCCGGGGAAGGGCCTGGACGAGTTTGATGCGGTACCCATCGGAAAGGGGCCGGATCCGACCGGAAGGAAGCTCGGTCAGGGAACCCGGGTCCCCCATCCGCCCAAGAAGCGCCTTCCCATCCGGAGTCACAAACACCATCCAGCGGTCCGGAGCCGGAGAATTCCAACGGTCCCAATCGAACGTCACCTGGATTTCGGGAAACCTGGGGTCCCTCCCCTTGAATCCCTTTTCAAGAACCCAGCGTTTCTTGGTGCTGCCATCAGGGCCGGTGATCTTGAGCTGGACCGCCGGGTTGGCGGGCTCCACCTGGGAAACGGGAAGCCCCAGGGCAAGCTGTTCCATCTGGCCGTCTGCATTCCGGCCCAGCTTGAGCACGGGAGTTGCCTGGAGGATCTCGATCCGGTACTTCCGGCCCGCAAGATCGAGGGTCCCCCATGCCCCGTTCCGGACGTCAAGACAATCGGCTCCGTCCTCCAATTCTCCTGCAAGAAAATGAAGCCGGCCGAAACGGGCCTCCTGCCTGGAATCCAGGAGAACCCTGGCGGCGTCCCCATCGGATGCCTGAGCAAGACGGATCCGGGTTCCACTGGGACAATGGATGAAGTCGCCGTCCGGAAAGGAGGTCAGGATCCTCTCAAGGACCACCCGGCCGCCGGAGTCCAGAAGGGCCAGGCGCGCTCCAGCCGCGGAGACTTCCTCCTCGGAACCGGCCCGCCGGAGGATTTTTCCGATCTTGGTCTGGGGAAAAAAGTCCGTGATCTCCAGCGCAAGCCGCGGCTTCCGGGGACTGTCCTTCCGGCCGTCAGGGACACCGAAGTCGTAGGCCAGCTTCTTTCCCCGAAAGACACGCTCTTTGGGGGGTTCCAGGGGAAACTCCGGGAACAGTTTCCCCGAGGAGTCCTCCCGGGCATAGATCACCTCGAGGACGTCGTGCAGGTCGGAACGAAAGGCATCCAGGCGGAGAGCAAAGGGAGACGAAGTCCCCCAAAGGGCCGGCCGCTGAAGAGGAACGATCCGCCCGTCGTTGAGTTGAAAGTGGTCCTGGACCTCCCCGACATGGAGATCCAGCATTCCCCGTTCCTCACGGAGCCGCCCGTAATACCCCCCTGCAATGACCAGCAGAACACCCGAATGGGAGAGCAGGAATCCCCAGCGGGCAGGGCGGAGCAAAGGGCGCCATCCGGCCCGGAAGGTGTTCACCAGAACGCCCAGGAACAGGATTCCCCAGAAGGTCCCATACCAGGCGGACTTGTAGACCCGCACAAGGTCGAGTCGGTCGGCCCAGTTGAACAGTGTCCACCAGAGGTCGTCCCAACCCGTTTCCAGCGACGCGATCTCGGACTTCTC
>CAZQAP010000003.1:0-34450 GCA_964591365.1 uncultured Planctomycetales bacterium | reverse complement strand
GTGTCCACCAGAGGTCGTCCCAACCCGTTTCCAGCGACGCGATCTCGGACTTCTCGGCCCGATTTCGCAACCCCTTCCGGCTGCCGGCAAGGAGAGCCACCGCGTACTCCTCCCCAAACCGGTCACGGATGGGCGGAATCTTCTTCTCCAGGGAGGCCATCGTCGTTTCGATGGCCTGGTCGTTGACCGTGCACTCCCGCGCCACTCCGGGAAGATGGTGCAGGCCAAGACCGTGAAGAAGATGGTAGGCGAAAAACGCTTCGGCATTCCGAAAACCCAGATAATGCTCATAGCGCCCGGTTTGAATGGCGCTCTTCCCTTCCTCCGGAGGCGGGATGGGGCGGTTCGGGTCCTCCTGGTGGAAAAGGACGCCCCCGATCGAGGCAAGACCGATCAGCACGAGGTTCACGATCCCGACCTTGACGGACCGGAAAAAACCGACGACGGCCTTCCAGCGGTAGATGGCCAGCCCAAGCGGGACACTGAAAAGAGCCAGGATTCCAAGAAGATAGGCCCATTTCCGCCCTGCTTCGGCACTCGAAGCATCTTGGGCAAGCAGAACGATGGCCTGGACCCCAAGGGAAAGCCCGAGAACAACTCCCAGGCTCGTCCCGAACCCCCACCCGGAATGACGTCGTCCGGTCCGGCCAGCCGTTCCGGGTCGGGATGGTTTCGCCGCAGGTTGCCGTTTCACAGCGCTTTCTCCTCTTTGCCGGGGCCCCCGGGAGGGGCAGGGAACCATGCCTCGCCAAATCCCCCGCGTTCAGGGACTTTCAATGAATAATCCCCACCGAAAAAATCGGTAGGGATTATTCCCGGAGAATCGGCTCAGTTATCCTTCGCCGGTGCGTCTTCCTGGTTCTCTTCTTCCTCGCCCTCCCCGCATTCTTCCTTCTTGGGCGGCACGACACGGGGCTTCTTCCGGTTGGGGTTGAGGTGCCGGATCTTCTCGAGGAATTCTCCGAAATGGAACTCTTTGTAACCGGGTGACTCCTCATTGTGACACTTCAGACAGGTCTCCTTGCCCGGGAGGTGGATCTCCCCTTTCGGGACTTCGGGAAGCCAGGTGATGCCCTGCTTCTTCAGGCTGGAAGCGGCCTTCATGCGGGCCTTGATGTGCAGACTGCCCGGGCCGTGGCAGGTTTCGCACTGGATCCCCAGATTCATCTTGAACGATTTGGAAAGCAGCTTGGGATCGGCACCGAAGGCCGTCGCGTGGCATTTGAGGCATTTGGGATCTTTCTGGGGATCGGAAACCCCACGGGCGGCCCCGAACTCCTTGGCCTTGTCGGAGCCCAAGACCTCGAAGGCCTTCGAATGGGGGCTGGCCTTCCACTTGTCGTAGATCTCCCCCCGAGCCTTGGTCCGATGGCACATCTTGCAACGGGCAACTCCCACATAGGTCGCCGGCGGCGGGGTGGCCGCCGGGGAATCCTGCCCGGCGGGTGCCGCCAAGCCAGGCCCGACCCAGACTCCCAGAACCGCCAGGCAGCCCAGGAAAAAGGTTGTTGTGCTTTTCCTCATGGTTTTTCCATCCTCAGGCCTCTTGATAAACCTGAAGATCTTCCGGCAAAGGGTGAAATATTCCCCGTCTTCTCTCAAGCCGGTTTGTCCTTCCGGAAATCTTCCAGCATGATGGGAGTGGCCACCTTGACCATCAAGGTGAAGATCAGGGCGCCCGCTCCGAAAATCCCGGCGGCCAGAGCGAATTCCGTCCGCGAGGGGAAATATTCGTAGATCTCTCCCAGGGTGTCGGGGGTCATGCCGGGAATGATCAATCCCATTCCCTTTTCGAGATAGACGCCGAAAAAGATGAGCAGGCAGCCGATGTTCAGGGTCAGGGGCTTCCGCCTGGTCTTTGGCAACAGGAAAAGAATGAATGCCGCGATGGAAAAGGCCATGGAGATCCACATGAAGGGGACGATGGCATCATGCCCCTGGATTCCCGTGAACATGTACTGCATGTGCTGCAAGTGCTCCGTGTGTGAGTAGTATTCCTTGAAGATTTCAGCGAAGGCGAGAAAGAGATTGACCGCCATGGCATAGGCCATCAGTTCCGCGATCTTCCAGATGGCAGCATTGCTGATCTCAAAGCGGGTGAAACGCCGGAGAAGCTGCATCAGGATCAACAGCACCGCAGGCCCCGAGCAGAAAGCGGAGGCCAGGAAACGGGGCGCCAGGATGCTTGCATTCCAGAACGGACGTGCGGAAAGCCCGTTGTAGAGGAAGGCAGTGACCGTGTGGATCCCCACCGCCGCCGGGATGGAAAACCACACCAGGGGCATGAAAAACTTCTTCCGTGGATGCCGGCCCTGGAAGAGGTTGAAAAGAAGATAGGTGACAATCACGAAGTTCAGCAGGAAGTACCCGTTCAGGACGATGACATCCCATCCCAGCAGGGAGGAGGGCACGTGCAAGAACCCGATCCCGGGGATCAGGTGCCAGAACCGCTCCGGGCGTCCGATATCCACGAAAACGAACATCCCGCACATGGAAATGGCGGAAATGGCCAGAAGTTCCCCCAGGATCACGACCTCCTTGAGCGGCTTCCAATTGTAGACGTAGGCCGGGATCACAAGCATGACCGCCGCTGCGGCCACCCCGACGAGAAATGTGAAGTTTCCGATGTAGAATCCCCAGGAGACCTGATCCCGCATGCTCGTCGCGATGAGGCCCGCCTTGAGCTGGTGCAGGTAGGCGATCCCGCCCGCCAGGATCAGGACGCCCAAGAAGGCCACCCACATCCAGTAGAGGGCGCCTCCGCGCAGGACGATCCGCAGACTTCCCACGGTGAATTTCTGGAACAGCTTCAAGGTCTTCATGAGGCCGCCTCCCTAGACTCCGTAGAAGTAGTAGAAGCGGGGCTGGGTGTCCAGTTCCGCCTTGAGGACGAAGACCCTCTTGTTCTCCAGGATGTAGCGGATCTCGCTTTGCGGGTCGAGCAGGTTCCCGAACTTTCGGGCTCCCACCGGACAGACTTCGACGCAGGCCGGATAACGGCCGTTGCGGACCCTCTGGATGCAGAAGGTGCACTTCTCCACAACCCCCCGCGGGCGGGGACGGTTGCCGAGGTAGTGCATGTTGGGATTCAAATCCTCCGCAGGAATCCCCGGCTCGGTCCAGTTGAAGTGCCGTGCCCCGTAGGGACAGGCTGCCATGCAGCACCGGCACCCGATGCACCAATCGTAGTCGATGACGACGATCCCATCGTCCTCCTGCCAAGTGGCCCCCACCGGGCAGGTCTTGACGCAGGGAGCGTTGCGACACTGCTGGCAGGCCACGGGGACGTAGAAATGGCCCGGGCGGGGGACCTCCTCCGCTTTGTAATAGGGATTCGCCTCGGCGAAATCGATCCCCTTGTCCTTGTCCATCTCCAGAACGCGGATCCACTGGAGCTGGGGGTCCCGGCTCTGGTTGTTCTCCTCGACACAGGCATACACGCAGCGGCGGCATCCGATGCAGCGGGAAAGGTCGAGTGCATAGGCGAATTCCACTCCGGGAAGCGGGCCTTCCGCCCCGACATGCACTTCTTTCCCGAACTTCTTTCCGGCATCTTCTTCAATACCCGTCAGGATCTTCCCGATTTCTTCCCGGGACATTGCCCGGAACCGCTTCCGGAACCAGGGAGTGTGGGTGGGATTGGTGCACCCTCCCGCAGCCGCCGCAGCACAGCCGGCAACGGCGCAGAGGAATTCACGGCGGGAAACGGCGTCCTTCTTCATGGAGTTCTCACCGGTTTGTGCGGAGCGGGCTTGGGCTTCAACGGCTTGAAATGGGGAGAGTGCGCATCGTGGCAGTTGACGCACAGAAGGTATTCCTTCCTCCCATTCCAATTGCCAGTGCGCCGGCCGTGCACCCCCACCTTCCAATCCCGGTATTTGTCCCCATGGCACTGCCCGCAGAGGCGGTAGGACTCTTTGAAGGAAACCGGGGCGCCGCTCGCCAGGTGGAGTTGATCCCGGTCCGTGGCGTCATGGCAGTCCAGGCACCACCGGTTCTGCTCGTCATGGTGCAGGACGATTTCGGTGTGGGCCAGTTCCAGCGGCCTGCGTTCTGTATCTCCGGGATCCCCCTTTTCATGGCAGTCGGAGCAGGGGAACACCCCTTCGCTGAACGGCGGCGGAGGAACCGGAAAGGCTTCCGGCTCCTGGCTCGTCTTGGCCACAAGCTCCGGCGGCGGCTCCTGGGCCGGGGCCGCCTTCTCAGACTCGTCCGGGCGGCATGCAACCAGGACGGAGATCAGGCCGGCCAGCAGGCAAAAGGCCTTCATCGCACCGGGGGAAGAGGTGGGCTCTTTCATGCGGATTGGCGGTTTTCGGCACCCGCACGTTTTCCTGCAGATTCCTAACCCGTCAGAGAGAGGAAACAAGGGATTCTCCGCGGAAGGATTCCCCGGGGCAGGCTGGATTCGCCGCGAGGAGAAGTTACAAGAAAGAGGAACGGACCGTGAAGATCTCCCTCGCTCTGCTGGCCCTCCTCGCCCTCGGAATCCTGCTTCTTCTGGCCTGGCCGGAGAGTCAGGCGAAGAAGGCCGATGCAGCCGGTCTTCCCGCCCTGAACCCGGCGCGCACCGAAGGAAGACTCCCGGGTCCGAATGCCCGGACGGGGCGGTCCGGGGAGCCGCCTTCTCCTGAAAGCAGCTCTCCTCGCCAGACATTTCTGCTTCAGGTCTTGAGCAGCGAAGATGACCGCCCGCTGGAACACATCGGCCTGTACGCGCCCGGCGGCAGGATCGGCCAGCCGAGCGGGCCCGATGGCTTCCTGCGGATCCATCCCGAAGCTCTGCCGCCCTTCATCTCTCCGGTGGTATGGGGCCACGGCCGGGTGCCGCTCCGGCTGGGCCCGAGCCGGCCTCTTCCGCAGCGGGTTCATCTTCAGGCCGCGGACGGAGCCCTGCAGGTGCGGCTGCTCTCCGCCACTCCCGCCTGGAAAGTGATCCGCAGCCTTCTCCAATCCCGGGAGAGGCCTTCCACGGGGGAAGAGGCCTGGGAACCCCGGCTCGAACAGGCGGCCTATGACCTCCTGAGCACCCGGGAAATCCCTCCAGGCGGCTATGACCTCTACGTCTGGATCGCATCCCCGGATGGCGAGATCCATTCGCTGGCCCGGCCGGAAGTCCGGATCGAATCCGGAAGGACGACCGAGATCGAACTCGACGCCTCGCTGCCCCCGGCGCCCGAGCCCGATTCCTGAAACCCGGTCCTAACCCGGGCTAATGGGATTCGGGCGCCGCCGCGGAGGCGTCCCGCAATTCGGGCCGGTTGCGGAACTGGTCCAGGGCCCCGGGATTCGCAAGAGCCTCCTTGTTCCGGACGGGCCGCCCATGCAGGATCTCCCGCACGGCGATCTCGGAAATCTTCCCGCTGCGGGTGCGGGGAATGTCGCGGACGGCGAGGATTTTCGCGGGGACGTGCCTCACCGTGGTGTTGTCCCGGATGCGGGAACGGATCCGCTTCCGCAGGGCTTCGTCCAGGTGCGCACCTCTCCGAAGCTTCACGAAGAGGACGACCCGCTGATCCCCCTGCCACTCCTGGGGAACCACGACAGCTTCCTCAACCTCGTCGACCTGTTCCACCTGGCGGTAGATCTCGGCGGTGCCGATCCGCACCCCGCCGGGGTTCAGGGTGGCGTCGCTGCGGCCGTAGATCACCATGCCCCCCCGGTCGGTCAGCTCCACCCAGTCGCCGTGGCGCCAGACGCCCGGAAAATGCTCGAAATAGGCCGCCCGGTAGCGTTTTCCGCCCGGATCGTTCCAGAACCGGACCGGCATCGACGGGAAAGGGCCGGTGCAGACCAGCTCGCCGGGCTCCCCCACCACGGGCACTCCGTCCTGGTTCCACACCTCGACCTTCATCCCCAGGCCCCGGCACTGGATCTCCCCGCGGAATACGGGCAGGATCGGGCAGCCGAGCGCGAAGCAGGAAATCAGGTCGGTCCCGCCGGAGATGGAGGCGAGCTGGAGGCCGCCCTTCACCTTCTCGTAGACGAAATCGAAACTCTCCGGAACGAGGGGGGAGCCAGTGGAAAGAATGGCCCGCAACGATTCCAGGTGGTGGGATTCCCGCGGTTCCAGCCCGGCCTTCTTGACCGCGTCCAGGTACTTGGCGGAGGTCCCGAAGACCGTGACCCTTTCCTGCTCCACGAGATCCCACAGGGCCCGGGCATCCGGGTGGAAGGGGCTGCCGTCGTAGAGGACGATCGTGGAGCCGCTGGCAAGCGCGCTGACAAGCCAGTTCCACATCATCCAGCCCGTGGTCGTGAAATAGAAGAGCCGGTCCCCCGGGCCCAGGTCGGTATGGAGCTGGTGCTCTTTGAGGTGCTGCAGAAGGGTTCCTCCGGCCCCGTGGACGATGCATTTCGGACTGCCGGTGGTGCCTGAGGAAAAAAGGATGTAGAGCGGCTGGTCGAAGGGAAACCGCTCCAGGGTCAGGGGCTGGGCGGGGGCGGACTCGAGAAAGGACCGCCACTCGACGGCGCGGGAAATGCCCCCAAGATCCGGAGAGACGCCGGCGTAGGGCAGGACCAGGGTCTTCTCCAGCCCGGGAAGACGGGAAGTGATCTGGGCCAGCTTCTCCAGGCAGTCGAAGCGCCGGCCCTTGTAGATGTAGCCATCCACCGCCAGGAGGAATCGCGGCTCGATCTGGCCGAAGCGGTCCAGCACCCCCTCCACGCCGAAATCCGGGGAACAAGAGGACCAGATTCCTCCCAGGCTCGCCACGGCGAGCATGGCGGTGACGGCTTCCGGAATGTTCGGCAGAATGGCGGCCACCCGGTCCCCGGCTTTCAATCCACTGGCCCGAAAGGCGGCCTGAAGCCTGGAAACTTCTTCGAGGAGCCCGGCGAAGGTCAAGGTCCGCCGCAGGCCGTCTTCCCGGCGAAAGAGGATGGCCGGCTGGTCGTCCCGGCGGCGGAGAAGGTTCTCGGCAAAGCTCAAGGCCGCATCGGGAAACCATCGCGCCCCCGGCATGCGGTCCCCATCGAGGAGGATCCGGGCCCCCTTCTCCCCCCGGACCCCGCAGGCATCCCAGACCTGGGACCAGAAGGCCCCCGGCTCCCGGACCGACCAGGAGCGAAGCTCTTCATAACTCCAGCGGGGGGCGGAAGGGAGCGGGAGCTGTTGCAGAAAGGCGCGCATCCGGGCGCGGGCGAGGCGTCCGGCATCGGGGATCCAAAGCGGTTCCGGCATGCTCTTTTTCCTTTCCAGGATGGTAGCGGCTCGGGCTCACCGGAACAGGCAGAGCCGGTCCGCCGCCCTGGATTGCTATTCTGACGGGGTCCCGCCCTTGAAGACTCCCATCCAGCGTCTACGAGAAGGGGAATCCCCATGAAAACCGCACCCGCTCTGCGCACCGGCGCTTCCTCCAATGCGGAAGACAATCCGTCGGGCCGGACCCTGGTCACCCTCGACGGGAATGAGGCGGTGGCCCGGGTGGCCCATCGTCTGAATGAGGTCATCGCCATCTACCCCATCACCCCGGCCTCCCCCATGGGAGAGCTGGCGGACACCTGGTCGGCGGAGGGGCGGCCGAATCTCTGGGGGGCGGTCCCGGATGTGATTGAAATGCAGAGCGAAGCGGGCGCTGCCGGAGCGGTCCATGGTGCCCTGCAAACCGGAGCCCTGGCGACCACCTTCACCGCTTCCCAGGGTCTGCTCCTCATGATCCCCAACATGTTCAAGATCGCCGGGGAGCTTTCCCCCACGGTCTTCCACGTGGCTTCGCGCACGGTGGCGACCCACGCACTATCGATCTTCGGGGACCACAGCGACGTCATGGCCGTCCGTTCCACAGGGTTCGCCCTGCTCTGTTCGGCCACGGTCCAGGAAGCCCACGATTTCGCCCTGCTGGCCCAGGCCGCCAGCCTGGAGGGCCGCGTCCCCTTTCTTCATTTTTTCGACGGATTCCGCACCTCCCACGAAGTCAACAAGATCGAAATCCTTGGCGATGACGATTACCGGGCCTTGATCCAGGCCCGGTGGATCGAGGACCACCGCGCCCGGGCCCTCGATCCGGACCGCCCCGTCCTTCGCGGTTCCGCGCAGAACCCCGACGTCTTCTTCCAGGCCCGGGAGTCCGTAAACCTCTACTACGAACAGATGCCCGGAATCCTCCAGGGCGCCATGGACCGCCTGGGGGCCCGCACGGGCCGGCACTACCGTCTTTTCGATTACACCGGCGACCCGCAGGCCGAACGCGTCGTGGTTCTCATGGGTTCGGGGACGGGTGCGGTGGAGGAGGCGGTGGAGGCCCTCAACCTCCGGGGGGAGAAGGTCGGCCTCCTCAAGGTGCGCCTCTTCCTGCCTTTCGATTCCGGCGCCTTTGTTGCCGCGCTCCCCGCCGGCGTCCGCCGCCTGGCGGTGCTGGACCGCACCAAGGAGCCCGGGGCGCCGGGCGAGCCGCTCTACCAGCAGGTGGTCTGCGCCCTTTCCGAAGCCTGGGCCCCCTCGAAAAAGGAGGGCGGCCCGCCCCGGGTTTTCGGCGGCCGCTACGGCCTCTCCTCCAAAGAATTCACCCCGGCCATGGCCGCGGGAGTCTTCCAGGAATTGGCACGCGAACATCCGCGCCGTTCCTTCACCGTCGGCATCATCGACGACGTCACCCGCAAGAGCCTGGACTGGGATCCCGATTTCAGCACCGAAGATCCGCAGGCGACCCGGGCGGTCTTCTTCGGCCTGGGAAGCGACGGGACCGTGGGAGCCTGCAAGAACGCGGTGAAGATCATCGGCGGGGAAACCCCGCTTTTTGCCCAGGGGTATTTCGTCTACGACTCCAAAAAAGCCGGTGGAATCACGATTTCCCATCTGCGCTTCGGCGGACGGCCCATCCACTCCTCCTACCTGATCCGCCGGGCAAGTTTCCTCGCCTGCCACCAGTTCAACTTCCTGGAAAAGATGGAGGTTCTCGAACTGGCCGAAAAGGGCGCCACCTTCCTGCTCAACAGCCCTTTCGGTCCGGAGGAGGTCTGGAACCACCTTCCCCGCGAAGTCCAGGAGGAGATCCTTGAAAAGGATCTGCGCTTTTTCGTGGTCGATGCGGCCCGGGTGGCGCGCGAAGCGGGGCTGGGCGGACGGATCAATACCGTCATGCAGACATGTTTCTTCGAATTGAGCGGGATCCTGCCCTCCGGGGAAGCCATCGAAAAGATCAAGGAATCGATCCGCAAGGCCTACGGCCGGCGGGGGGAATCGATCCTGGAGCGGAATTTCGCCGCAGTGGACGGCGCGCTCCAGGCCCTGCATGAGGTCTCTCTTTCCGGGGAGGCGGACAGCACCATCCGCCGCCGCCCGGCGGTGCCCGAAAGCGCGCCGGACTTCGTCCAGAGGGTGACTTCCCTGATGCTGGCCGGAAAAGGAGACCTCCTTCCGGTCAGCGCCCTTCCCGTGGACGGAACCTTTCCGGTGGGCACCGCCCGCTGGGAGAAACGCAGCATCGCCCACGAAATCCCCATCTGGGACTCCGCCCTCTGCATCGAGTGCAACCTGTGCGCCCTGGTCTGTCCGCATGCGGCGATTCGAGTGAAGAGCTTCGATGCCGGCGTTCTTTCCACGGCGCCCGAAGCGTTTCCGGTCCGCGAGACAACCTCCAAGGAATTCCCCGGGAACCGGTTCTCGGTCCAGGTCGCCCCCGACGACTGCACGGGCTGCGGGATCTGCGTGCAGAGCTGCCCGGCCCGCAGCAAGGAGGTCGCCAAGCACAAAGCGATCGACATGCTGCCCCAGAGTGAGCACCTTGAAGCCGAACGCCGCAACTTCCGCTTCTTCCTGGAGATTCCCGAAGCCGACCGGGAAGAGATCCAGATGGACACCGTCAAGGGATCCCAGCTCCTCCAGCCGTTGTTCGAATATTCCGGCGCCTGCGCGGGTTGCGGGGAGACCCCCTACATCAAGATTCTCACCCAGCTTTTCGGAGACCGCATGGTGGTGGCCAACGCCACCGGCTGTTCCTCCATCTACGGTGGAAACCTCCCCACGACCCCCTGGACCGCCAACTCCGAGGGCCGCGGTCCAGCCTGGAGCAATTCCCTTTTCGAGGACAATGCTGAATTCGGCCTCGGCATGCGGCTTTCCCTGGACCACCAGGAACGCCAGGCCCACGAATGGGTGCGAAGACTTTCCGCAACCCTGGGCGGCGAACTGACGGAAGCCCTCCTGGCTCCCACCGAGATCAGCGCTGCCGGACTTGCCATCCGCCGGCGCCAGGTGGCGGCCCTCAAAAACCGGCTGCAGGGATGCCCCGCTCCGGAAGCCAAAGGGCTGCTCACCCTGGCCGACGTCCTGCTTCCCCGTACGGTCTGGGTTCTCGGAGGCGACGGCTGGGCCTACGACATCGGGTTCGGAGGGCTCGATCACGTCCTGGCCTCGAACCGCAACGTGAACCTGCTCGTCCTCGACACGGGGGTCTATTCGAACACCGGAGGCCAGGCTTCCAAGGCGACTCCCCGGGCTGCGGTGGCCAAGTTCGCCGCGGCCGGGAAGAGCGTGAAGAAGAAGGACCTCGGGCTCCTGGCCATGGCCTATGGAAACGTCTACGTGGCCCAGATCGCCCTTGGGGCCCAGCCGCGTCAGACCATCCAGGCCTTCCGGGAGGCGGAGTCCTTCCCGGGCCCCTCCCTTCTGATCGCCTACAGCCACTGCATCGCCCACGGGATCGAGATCTCCACTGCCATGCAGCATCAGAAAGAGGCCTCCCAGACCGGCTTCTGGCCGCTCTTCCGCTACGACCCGCGGCTGGCGCACGAAGGGGCCCACCCTTTCCAGCTCGACAGCCGGAAACCCAAGAAGCCCTTCTCCGAATTCGCGGCCAAGGAAGGCCGTTTCGCCATCCTCCGCCGGACGAACCCGGAGCGGGCGGACCGGCTCATCCGCCTCGCCCAGAGGGACATCGAAGAACGCTGGCGTCTCTATCACCAGGTGGCGGGGCTGGAGCTGGAAAACGTGGACCTGGTGGAGGGGAATCCTTGAAGCCCGATCTCAAGACCCGTTATCTGGGGCTCGAGCTGAAGAATCCCCTCGTCGCGGGCCCCTGCCCGCTGACAGGAGACCTGGAAACGCTGGCTGACCTGCAAGAAGCAGGGGCTGCGGCCGTGGTCCTGCCTTCCCTTTTCGAAGAGCAGATCGAGCACGAGGAACTTGAAGCCCACCGGCTGCTTGAATTCGGCATCGAAAGTTTCGCCGAAGCCCTGGACTATCATCCCGAGCTGGGCGCCTTCAATTCCGGTCCGGAGAACTATTCCCGCCTTGTGAAGCAGGCCCGGGAACGGCTCTCCATCCCGGTGATTGCCAGCCTCAACGGCCATTCTCCGGGAGGATGGGTCCGCTATGCCCGCCGGCTGGAGGATACGGGCTGCGATGCCCTGGAACTGAACGCCTACTTCGTGCCCAACAACCCGAAAATGCGGGCTGCCGAGGTGGAAAAACGCTATCTCGACCTCGTGGCCCAGGTTCGATCCCAGGTGAACCTGCCCCTCGCAGTGAAACTGGGCCCTTATTTCTCTTCCCTCCCCCACTTCGCGGGCGCCTTGAAGGAGGCCGGGGCGGACGGGCTGGTGCTCTTCAACCGCTTCCTTCACCCTGACATCGATCTCGAGACCCTGGAAGTCGTCCCCCGGCTTGAATTGAGCAACCCGGCCGAGATGCGACTCCCCCTGCGGTGGATCGCGATCCTGCATGGACGCATCCCCCTCTCTCTGGCGGCCACCGGCGGGATCCATCGACCCGAGGACGCCGTCAAGCTGGTCCTGGCCGGTGCGGACGTCCTGATGGTGGCTTCCACCCTCCTCCAGCACGGAAGCCGGCAGCTCACCCTTCTTCTGGATGGTTTCGAATCCTGGCTCGAAGAAAAGGGGTACCAGTCGGTGGAACAGGCCAAGGGGAGCCTGAACCGGGACCACTGCCCCAACCCGGGCGCCTACGAACGCGCCAACTACATGAAGGCCCTGGTCTCCTACACGGGGAGATTCGTCTGACCCGTCCGGGGGAGGTAGACCTCCCCCCCCCGGGCCTCGAACTCCTCCGCCTTGGCGGCCAGGCCCTTTTCGAGGGCCTCTTCCGGACCGAAACCGTGCTCGGCGGCGTAGCGCCGCACGTCTTCCGTGATCTTCATGGAGCAGAACTTCGGCCCGCACATGGAACAGAAATGGGCCGTCTTGGCCGGCTCGGAAGGGAGCGTCTGGTCGTGGTAGGAACGGGCAGTGACCGGGTCCAGGCTCAGGTTGAACTGGTCCTCCCAGCGGAACTCGAAGCGCGCCCGGCTCAAGGCATCGTCCCATTCCCGTGCACCCGGATGCCCTTTGGCCAGGTCGGCGGCATGGGCGGCGATCCGGTAGGCGATCACCCCCTCCTTCACGTCCCGGCGATCGGGCAGGCCGAGGTGCTCCTTGGGAGTCACGTAGCAGAGCATGGCGGTGCCGTACCAGCCGATCTGGGCGGCCCCGATGGCGCTGGTGATGTGGTCGTAGCCGGGTGCCACGTCGGTGGCCAGGGGCCCCAGCGTGTAGAAGGGGGCCTCCAGACAGGCTGCCAGCTCGCGGTCCATGTTTTCGCGGATCTTGTCCATGGGGACATGCCCGGGCCCCTCGATCATCACCTGGACGCCGTGCTCCCAGGCGATGCGCGTCAGTTCTCCCAGGGTCTCCAGCTCGGCGAACTGGGCCTCGTCGTTGGCGTCCGCGATGGAACCCGGCCGCAGCCCGTCTCCCAAGGAGAAGGTGACGTCGTACTTCCTCATCACCTCGCAGATCCGTTCGAACCCGGTATGGAGGAAGTTCTCCTTGTGGTGCGCCAGGCACCAGGCGGCCAGAAGGGATCCCCCCCGGCTCACGATCCCGGTGACCCTCCCCGACGTGAGCGGCACGTGCCGCAGCCGGACTCCGGCATGGATGGTGAAGTAATCCACCCCCTGCTCGGCCTGCTCGACCAGGATTTCGAGGAAATCCCCGAGGTTGAGGCGCGCGGGATCCCCTCCGGCCCTTTCCAAGGCCTGGTAGATGGGGACCGTGCCGATCGGCACCGGGCTGTTGCGCAGGATCCCTTCCCGGGTCGCGTGGATGTCCTCCCCGGTGGAGAGGTCCATGACCGTGTCGGCGCCCCAGCGGATGGCCCACTGAAGTTTCCCGACCTCTTCCTCGATGGAGCTTCCCAGGGAGGAGTTGCCGATATTCGCATTGATCTTGACCCGGAAGTTCCGGCCGATGATCACGGGTTCCAGTTCAGGATGGCAGCGATTGGCAGGAATCACGGCCCTCCCGGAAGCGACCTCCCGAAGGACGAACTCCGGTTCCATTCCCTCCCTCACGGCCACGAAGACCATCTCTTCGGTGAGAATCCCCCTGCGGGCACATTCCATCTGGGTGAGCGGCTCTCCGCCCCCGCTTTCGCGAAGCCCCACCCAGGAGGCGCGGAGCGGGGGAAGCCCGCGGCGGGGATCCTTCACCTGGGGCCCGGTGGTGTCGTAGAGATCGAAATGCTCTCCGTTGGTCAGATGCACCCGCCGGAATGGGATCCGGAGAACCTTCCCTTGGAAGGTCTTTTCCCGAAAGACCTTCTCCGAATTGGGGAAATGTTCAGAAAGGGGCGCAAGGCCCGGATTGCGGCCTGACAAGGTCGGGGAAGAAGTGGGCTGGGGATTCATGGGACATGCCTCCGGCACCGGCTGGCGCTCCGGCAGTCTACCGCGGGGAGGAATCGACCGGCGGAATGGCGGACCCGGACAGAACCTGGAACCGGGACGCGCCTCGCCGCCGCCCTTTTCCGCTCCTACCTGCCCCCCACCTTCCAGAGAGAAAGGGAACCTTCCCGGTAGGGCTGGGTGAAGACGGCTCCGGGAGCCCGGCGCCCGGGCTGCCCGGCCTCGTGGTAGAGGACCCATCCGCCGGGATGGGCGCGCTTCCACGCGCGCAGTTCCCCGGGATCGGAAATCTCGGTCAGGGAACGCGGCAGGCGCCCCAGGAAAAGGAATTCGCCGTTGTCGTTGCCGCGATAGGCGACCGGGGCGCCGGTTTCCATGACCCGCCCGAGTTCCCGGCTCACCGGCTCCAGGTCGTAGACCGGAGCCAGTGCGGGAACGAGGGCGAGGTGGATCCAGAGCGCGACGCCGGCGGAGACCAGGCACAAGCGCGTCAGGACGCCGTCCAGACCGGGGACCCGGAAGTTCAACAGGAGGCCTCCCAGGATCGGCACCGCCCCCCACCAGGGCGACGCGTCCTGGATCCAGGCGGGCAACCCGAAGCGGGTTCCCAGAACGGGCAGGAAGACCGCGGCCACGCCCAGGAGGATCAGGACACCGCCCGGCAAGCCCAGATCCCGGGGAGAGGGCCGCGGCGGCAGCTCCGCAAGCCCGCGTGCGGCCAGAAGCGCCAGCGGAGGAAAGAGCGGGAGCAGGTAGTGGGCCTGCTTGCCGCTCACCAGGAAGAACCCGAGCGCGGCGGGAAGCAGCCAGGCCGCCACGATGCGGACTCCGGGATCCGAAAACGGCAGGCGGGCCAGCCCCCTTCCGATCCGCGGCCAGAAGATCCAGGGGAAGAAAAGGACCGGAAAGAGCGGCAGATACCACCACCAGGGCCGCCCATGGGCGAAGGAGGAGACCAGCCGTCCCGAGACCTGCCCCCAGAGGATTTCCCGCCCGAACTGTTCGCCGCCCTGCAGGGCCGCGGGGATCGCCCAGGCGAGCGCAAGGCCCACCGCCAGGAGCAGGGCCAAAAACAGATGCCTGAACCAGTGTTTCCGGATTCCGGATCCGGTCCCGCCGGCCACGGGCGCAAGCAGCGCCGGACCCAGGAGGGGAAGCAGGACCACCGGCCCCTTGGCCAGCAGCCCCAGCCCGGTCCCCAGTCCGAAAAGCCACCAGCCCCGGGCTTCCCCCCGTTGGAGAACCCGGAAGAGGCCGGTCAGGGCCAGCAGGCTGCAGGCCACCAGCAGCATGTCGAACATCACCAGGGTTCCCGAGACGGACCAGAAGGTGCATCCCAGGAGAAGCAGGGCCACCCGCCGGCCGCCGGCCGGATCCGCCGGCCAGAGCTGCCGGTAGATGCCCGCGGCGAGGCGCAGGTTGAGAAGCAGGAGCAGGGGGTTCACCAGCCGCGGCCACCACGCGTTCACCCCGGACACCGTCCAGCCCAGGTGGAACAGCCAGAAGAGAAGCGGCGGCTTGTGGCTGTAGGGCAGCCCCTCCAGGCGGGGCACCAGGAAGCTGTGGTCGCGCCACATCTCCCAGGCGACGCTCAAGTAACGGGTCTCGTCGATGGGCAGCAGCGGGCGCCCGAGAAGGGTGGCGGCCAGGAAGGCCAGCCAGAGCAGCGCCAGGGGAAGGAAAGCCGGCTGGACCCTCCCCCGGAGGACGCTCCCGGAGCGGCGGCCGGCCGGGTTCATGCTCCCTGGAGTTTTCGGATCTGCTCGCTCGTGCCGAAGAGGAGCAGCCGGTCCCCGGGCTTGATGCGGGTGGCCGCCTGGGGCATGACGGGATTCTCCCTCCCCTCGGGAGTCGAGGGTTTCACCAGCAGGATGGTCGGTCCGAAACGGTTGCGGACGTCGAGTTCGATCAGGGTGCGGTCGTAGAAGCCCACGGGGGCGTCCACCTCTGCCACCACGAATTCGCCCACGCGCCGCAGGACGGCCTGCTCCTCCACGGCCGGCAGGGTCTCGGCCATCTCCTCCGCCATGTCGTGCTTGAACAGCTCCGTCCGGTAGCGGTTCAGGACCTTGTCGATGCGCACCCGCCCCACCAGCCGCCCGTCTTCCAGGACAGGAAGTTCGTCCCGATAACCGAGGTCGAGCTGGTGGATGACCCGGTCGAGCGTGTCTTCGGGGGACACCTTGGGGAAGTTCCCGTTGGCGAGGTCCTCCGCGGTGACCAGGGTCTTCAGCATGTCCGCATCCCGCAGGAGCGGCTGGAGTTCGTTCATGGTGAGGATGCCCAGGAGCCTTCCGTCCTCCTCCGCCACGTAGAAATTCTGCACCGTCTCCTTGACGGCCTGGTTGAGGATCTGCAGGAGCGGAGTCCGCGGCGAAATGACCGGCACGTCCGTATCCATGACCTCCTTGACCCGCACCTTGCGCAAGATGTTCACGTCCTGCCCCTGGTGGATCCGGATGCCCCTCCGAGCGAGCTTGATGGTGTAGATCGACTCCGGAAGAAGCCACGTGGCGACCAGCGTGCCCAGCGTGCAGGCGATCATCAGCGGAAGGATGATGTGGTAGTCGTTGGTCAGTTCGAAAAGGATCAAGATGGCCGTGATGGGTGCATGCGTGGCGGCGGAGACCACCGCCCCCATGCCCACCAGGGCATACGCGCCCGGACTGCCCACCGCTCCCGGGAAGATGTGGTTCATGAGCAGCCCGACTTCGCCGCCGACCATGGCCCCCAGGAAGAGGCTGGGCACGAAGATTCCGCCGGAGCCCCCCGAACCGATGGTGATGCCGACGGCAACCAGTTTGGCCACCAGAAGCGCCGCCAGGAAGAACGCCGTTGGGTTCCGGGTCAGGACCACGTTGATCTGCTCGTAGCCCACGCCCATGGCCCCGGGAAGCATCAGTCCGATCCCGCCCACGCAAAGCCCGCCGAGAAGTCCTTTCAGCGGCGCGGGGATCCGGAGGGAGTCGAAGAAATTCTCGGAGACGTCGATGGTGCGGATGAAAAGCAGGGCGGTGAGACCTGCAAAAAGACCCAGAACCGCGTAGGCGGCCAGTTCGTAGGGATGATGCAGGCTATAGGCGGGGATCGAAAATGCGGGAAGGTTGCCCAGAAAGTGGCGGCTCACCACGGTGGCCATCACCGAAGAGATGACGATCGGGGAGAACTGGGGAACCGCGAAATCGCCCAGAACGATCTCCACCGCGAAGAGGGCCCCGGCCACGGGTGCATTGAAGGCCGCGGCGATCCCGGCCGCGGCGCCGCACCCGAGCATGGTGCGCATCCGCCGCGGCCGGACCTTGAGGATCTGCCCGAAAGTGGAGCCGATCGCGGCGCCGATCTGGGCGATGGGCCCCTCGCGGCCCACCGAGCCCCCCGATCCGATGCAGATGCTGGAAGCCACCGCGCGGCCCAGGACGACGCGGGGACGGATGCGGCCGTTGTGCAGCGCGATGGCCTCCATCACTTCCGGGACGCCGTGCCCCTTGGCCTCCGGAGAGAAGCGCGAAACGATGAATCCCACGATCAGGCCGCCCAGGGCGGGCGCCAGGAGGATCCAGTACCAGGGCAGGCTGGAGACCCAGTCGAGGCTGTAGGTCTCGGTGTCCCAGAACCTTTCCTGGAAGAATCGGATCAGGAAACGGAACCCCACGCCGCCCAGGCCGCCCAGGAGACCGATGGCCACGGCCACGATCACCATGTAGAGGTGCGTGGTCCTTTTGAGGCTGTCGTTCAGGCGGAAGAGGGATCGGACAAGGAAATCCATGCGTGCAGGAACCCCAAGAGGCGGTTCAATCCCCCTGGTTTCGGGTCGCAAGAGTCAATGTCACCGTCTTCCGGCCGCCATCCCGCAGGAACTCCACCTGGACCGCGTCTCCGACCTTGAAACGGCCAAGAGCATCCATGAAGTCGTAGATGTCCCCAATGGCCGCATCCCCGATCTTGCGGATGACATCCCCCTTTTTGAGTCCGGCTTTTTCGGCCGGGCCGCCGGGAGTGACCCCGGCCAGCCGCATGCCGCCGCCTTCCGGACGGGCTCCGTATTCGGGGATGCTCCCGAACCAGACCCGCTCCCCCGACCGGGGACCCGGTTCCCTCTTTTCCGGCGCCGGTTTGTGGAAGGCGAACGCTTCCCGGTCGCTCCGGGTCAGATCGTCGAGGACGATGAGGACCTGGTCCCCCAGCACGGCCATCGTTTTGAAGTCCAGCTTCTGCCAGTCGTCGCTCGGCTTGTGGTAGTCGGCGTGCAGGCCTGAAAAGAAGAACAGCGCGGGGATCCCCGCGGAAAGAAACGACATGTGATCGCTCCCTCCGCCCCCCGGAAGGTCGCCCTGGGAAAGAACCAGTTTCAGGTCCGGAATCTCTTCCTGGGCGTCCTTCAGGGCGACAAGGAAGGCATCCGCCGTGGTCTGGCTCCCCACCGTGATGCTCCCGGAAGCAAGCCGCCCCACCATGTCCAGGTTGACGTTGCAGAGGATCCGCTCGCGGGCGACCGTGGGGTGGGCCACCCAGTACTGGGAGCCCAGCAGCCCCTCTTCCTCCGCCCCCCAGAGGGCGATCAGGATGCTGCGCTCCGGAGGCTCCCAACCGTCCGTCAGGGCCTCGGCGACCTCGAGCAGCATGGCGGTCCCGCTGGCGTTGTCGTCGGCCCCGTTGTGGATGGCGTGGACGCCCGGAGCCAGGGAGCCCTCGCCCCCCCAGCCGAGATGGTCGTAATGGGCGCCCAGGACGAGGGTCTCGGGGCTTTTCCCGCGCAGGAGACCCAGCACGTTCGCCGTGCGGGCCTTGAGCCGCTTGACCTCGGCCTGCAGGACCACGGGGCCCAGCCTCTCGGAACCCTCTTCGGTCAGGATCCGCTCCAACCGCGCAAACCGTTCCGGATCCACCGTCACCACCGGAATGGGCATCGTCCCGGGGGCGGCATCAAGAGGGATTTCCGCCTTGCCGCCTTTGGCGACATCCTCGGGATGGGTGCCGAGAATCACCCCGACGGCTCCGGCGTCGGCGGCATGGCGGACCTTGACCCGCAGGTTTCCCAAGGCGGCGTATTCGGCCGGGGGCTCGGGCCCGAACTCCGTGTAGCGCCGCATGAGGACGATCCTCCCCTTGGCCTTGGAATCCGCGTAGGGATCGAGCCCGTGGGATTCGAGGACGGTGCCGTAGCCGACCGGGGCGAGCGGCGCGGTCACCCTGGCCGTGGCGGAAAGCTCCAAGGTGCCCAGGCCGCTCCACTCGCCCAGACCCGCCTCGCCGGAGTCCGCGAAGCGGAGACGGCAGTCGCCCGCCTCCGGGGGCATGTCGATCTCGAACGACTGGAACCAGGAGCCGTCCTCACCGGCGGGTTCCAGGCCGGCCTCCGCCAGGGCTCCGGCCAGGTAGAAGGCCGCCCGGTCGGCGAAAGGGGTGCCGGCCCGCCGGCCCTCAAGGGCATCGCCAGCCAGGAAACGCACGTGGGCCCGCAGTTCGGGAGCCGTCACCGCGGGGTCGTCCTGGAAACACGGGACCAGGCAGGGGAGCAGAGCGAGGAGCATCATCACGGCAATCCATACTCCTTCCAGCGGCGTTCCACCAGGGCCCGGACCTCTTCCGACATGACGATCTCCCCGGGCCACTCGCGCTGGAAACCCTCTTCGGGCCACTTCCGGGTGGCGTCGATGCCGACCTTCGAGCCGTAGCAGGCCGCCCGGCTGGCGTGGTCGAGGGTCTCCACCGGGCCCAGGGTGAACTCGGCGTCCCGCTGGGGATCGATGTGGTTGAGGACCTTCCAGACGACTTCCCGGTCATCGTGGATGTCCACCTCCTCGTCCACCACGACGATCACCTTGGTGAACATCGCCTGTCCGAGCCCCCAGATCCCGTTCATCACCTTGCGCGCATGGCCGGGGAACCGCTTGCGGATCTTGACCAGCATCAGGTTGTGGGCCACGCCCTCGAACGGCAGGCGGTAGTCGAGGATCTCGGGAAACTGCTTCTGGAGAACGGGCAGCATGATCCGTTCGATGGCCCAGGTCATCCAGGAATCCTCCTGGGGCGGCGGCCCCACCAGGGTGGCGTGGAAGACGGGGTCGCGGCGCATGGTCATGCATTCCACCCGGAAGACGGGGTAGTCGTCGGCCAGGCTGTAGAAGCCGGTATGGTCGCCGAAGGGGCCTTCGCGGCGGGTTTCGGCGGGATCCACCCAGCCCTCGAGAACGATCTCCGCGCTGGCGGGGACCTCCAGGGGCACCTTGCGGCACGGCACCATGGAAATCGCCTTGCGGCGCAGGAAGCCCGCGATGAGAAGTTCATCGAGATCGGGGGGGGCCGGAATCACGCTGGCGAAGCAGGTGGCCGGATCGGCCCCCAGGACAACGGCGACCGGAAGGGGTTTTTGCGACCGGGCGAGATGGCGGCGGGCGTCCTTGTGCAGATGGGTGTGGAAGCCGGTCTCGTTGCGCGAAAAGACCTGCAGGCGGTAGGTGCCCATGTTGCGCCGCCCGCTGACCGGATCGCGGGTGATGCAGAGCGGGAAGGTGAGGAAGGGGCCGCCGTCCCCCGGCCAGGTGGTCAGGGCGGGCAATAGTCCGAGATCGACCTGCTCCCCCTCCAGGACCACTTCCTGGCAGGGGGCGCGGGAGACCTTCTTCGGCAGGAAGCTGCCCAACTGGGCCAGTTTGGGGAGCATCTTCAGCTTTTCGAGCAGACCTTCGGGCGGGGCCTGATCCAGGATCTCGCTCAAGCGGGAGGCGATCTGTTCCACGCGGTCCACCCCCAGTGCCAGCGCGCAGCGTTTCCGGCTGCCGAACCCGTTGATGAAGACGGGCATCCGCGATCCTTTCACCTTTTCGAAGAGAAGCGCCTTGTTCCCGGGGCCGGAACCCTGATCCCCGTCCTTGCTGACGCGGTCCACGATGGCCGAAAGTTCGAGGCGCGGATCGACCTCGGCTCGGATGCGGACCAGTTCGCCCGCTTGGTCGAGGGCCGCGATCCAGCCTCGAAGATCCTCCAGCACCACTTCAGGCCACCACCAGGTTGACCATCCGGCCGGGGACCACGATCACCTTGCGAACCTCGCGTCCCTTCAGCCGCTCGGAAACGGCCTTGCGAGCCAGATCTTCCATGCCTTGCGTGTCCGCATCCGGGGCCACCAGGATGCGGGCCCGGACCTTCCCGTTGACCTGGACGGGGATCTCGACCTGGTCATCCACCAGCATGGAAGGGTCATGCTCCGGCCAGGGATGGCGGGCCAGGCTCTGGTCGTGCCCCAGGCGGTTCCAGAGCTCCTCTGCCAAATGGGGGGCGAAGGGAGCCAGGATCAAGGTCAACCGCTCCGCCTGGGAACGGTTCAGCCTCCCGCCCCGGCGGGTGGCGGTGTTCACGAACTCCATCAGGGCCGCAATGGCGGTGTTGTTCGCAAGACGGGGGACATCCTCGCCCACCTTGGCGATGGCGCGATGAAGCGCGCGTTCGATTTCGGGATCGCCCGGCCGGTCCTCCTTTCCGAGGTGCGGGTGCAGGGGGGGGCTGTCCTCCTCCTCGGGCACCAGGAGCCGCCATACCCGCTGCAGGAAACGATGCACGCCGGGCAGGGCGCGCGGGTTCCAGGGCCCGCTGGCCTCCACCGGTCCCATGAAGGCCTCGTAGAGCCGCATGGTGTCCGCGCCGAATTCCCGCACCACCGTCTCCGTTGAGACCACGTTGCGCAGCGATTTGCTCATCTTGGCCACGAAAGGTTCCACCCGCTCCCCGTCCGAACGGCGGACCAGGTCCTCTTCGCCCCGCACCTCGACTTCATCCGCAGGGACCAGGGCACCCCGCCCGTCGCGGTAGGCGTAGGCCAGCACCATTCCCTGGTTGATCAGCTTCTGGAAGGGTTCCGGAGTGGAAACCAGGCCGCAGTCGTAGAGGACCTTGTGCCAGAACCGAGCGTAGAGAAGATGCAGCACGGCATGTTCCGCACCGCCGACGTAGAAGTCGACCGGCATCCAATAGCGCTCCTTTTCCGGATCCCAGGGCCGTTCGGGGTTCCGCGGGTCGCAGAAACGAAGGTAGTACCAGCAGGAACCCGCCCACTGGGGCATCGAATTGGTCTCCCGCATCCAGATCCTGCCGGTCTCGGGGTCGGCCACCCGCACCCAGTCCGCGGCGCGGGAAAGCGGCGGGGACCCATCCGGGGAGGGCAGGAACCGGTCCAGTTCCGGAAGTTCCACCGGCAGCTCCTCCTCGGGAACCAGCCGGATCTGCCCCTCGGGTCCATGCAGGACGGGGAAGGGCTCGCCCCAGTAGCGCTGCCGGGAGAAGAGCCAGTCCCGCAGGCGATAGGTCACCTTGGGGCGGCCGCAGCCCTGCTCCTCGAGCCAGGCGTTCATCTTCTTGCGGGCTTCGGGAACCGAAAGCCCGTCAAGCCACCCGCTGTTCACGAGAATCCCCTCGCCGGAGAAGCAGGCGGGTTCCCGGGGAGGCGGCTCCCCCTCGGGAACCACGACGGTGCGGATGGGAATCCCGAAGCTGCCGGCGAATTCAAAGTCGCGTTCATCGCTCCCGGGAACGGCCATGACCGCACCCGTCCCGTAGGACAGAAGCACGTAGTCGGAGATGTAGATGGGGATCTTCCGGCGGGGATCCCCTTCCGGAAACACCGGGTTGCAGGCGAAAGCACCGGTGAAGACCCCGGTCTTCTCCTTGACGAGCTGCCTGCGCTCCATGTCGCTTTTTCGGGCCGCCTGCCGGACGTAGGCCTCCACTTCGGCGCGCTTTTCGGAGGTCGTGATCTTCTCCACCAGGGGATGCTCGGGAGCCAGGGTGCAGAACGTGGCTCCGAAAAGAGTGTCCTGCCGGGTTGTGAAGACGGTGAACCCCAGGTGCTCATCGCATTCCGGGAAAGACGCAACCTGGAATTCGATTTCGGCCCCCTCGGAACGCCCGATCCATTCTCGTTGCATGGCCTTGACCGATTCCGGCCAGTCGAGATCGTCGAGGCCTTCGAGAAGCCGTTCCGCATAGGCGGTGATCTTCAGCATCCACTGCCGAAGGGGCTTGCGGACGCAAGGGTGGTCCCCGCGCTCGCTGCGCCCGTTGATGACCTCCTCGTTGGCAAGCACGGTGCCCAGTGCCTGGCACCACCAGACCGGGACCTCCGCCTGGTAGGCGAGCCCCTTTTCATGGAGCTTTTCGAAGATCCACTGGGTCCAGCGGTAGTAGCCCGGATCGGTGGTCGAGATCTCCCGGCTCCAGTCGTAGGAAAGGCCGAGTTCCTTGAGCTGGCGCTTGAAGTTCGCCACGTTGCGGGCCGTGGTGACCGCGGGATGGGTGCCGGTCTGGATGGCGTACTGCTCGGCAGGCAGGCCGAAGGCATCCCAGCCGATCGGATGGAGAACCTGGAAGCCCCTCATCCGCTGGAAGCGGGCCAGGATGTCGGTGGCGGTGTATCCCTTGGGGTGCCCGACGTGGAGGCCGGCCCCCGACGGATAGGGGAACATGTCCAGCACGTAGAACTTGGGTCTGGAAGGATCGAACCCCGGATCCCCGGGATCGGGGGTCCGGAAAGTCTCGTTCCTTTCCCAGAACGCCTGCCAGCGGGCCTCGATCGGCTTGAATTCGTAACGCGGCATGGGGGGTCGGCGGGAGGAAACCGGCCCGGAATGGTATCCACGCGCTTTCCGGAAGGCCTCTTGATGGGAAAAGGGGCCGCGCTAGACTTTCCCTCGCCCGTGGGGCACTAGCTCAGTTGGGAGAGCGTCGCACTGGCAGTGCGAAGGTCAGGGGTTCAAGTCCCCTGTGCTCCACCACTCCCTCTCCCCCGCTTTTCCGGCCCGGCGGGTTCCTCGGGCTGGTCCGGAACGTTCGGGACCTCCAAAATGGGTTTCCGGGGCAGACCCTGGATCCCCCGATGCCGGAACTTTTCCACCCCGACCGCCTCCAGCGCCTGGCCGGCCTGCGTGCCCGCGGCGTGGAACCCTATCCTTCCGGAGACCCCTCCGGCCGGGAGTGGGCCGCCGAGGCTGCTGCAGCCGTCGATTCCCGCGCCGGGGAAACGGCCACCGTTTCCGGCCGCATCCTGGGACGCCGCGGCTACGGCAAGCTGGCCTTTCTCGATCTTTATGACCAGAGCGGCAAGATCCAGGCCTGTCTCCAGAAGGACCGGCTTTCCGAAGGGGACTATGCCATCCTGAAGGAGATCAACCGGGGCGACTTCGTGCAGGTCACCGGAGCCCTGGGCCGGACCAAGCTGGGCGAACCGACCCTGTTCGCCACCTCCTTCGGGATCCTCTCCAAGGCCCTGCTCGACCCGCCCGAGAAATGGCACGGCCTGGCCGACATGGAATTGCGCGCCCGGCTGCGCTACGTGGATCTTTTCAGCAATCCCGAAGTGCGCGAACGGTTCCTGAAACGCAGCCGCCTGATCGCCGCCATGCGGACCGTTTTCCAGTCCCGGGGCTACACCGAGGTGGAGACTCCCGTCCTGCACCCGGTCTACGGGGGTGCGGCCGCCCGGCCGTTCCGCACCCACCACAACACACTGGATATGGATCTCTTCCTGCGGATCGCCCCCGAGCTCTATCTGAAACGGCTCCTGGTGGGCGGGATCGAGCGTGTTTTCGAGTTCGCGCGCGTGTTCCGCAACGAGGGGATTTCTCCCCGCCACAATCCCGAGTTCACCATGCTGGAGTTCTACGAGGCCTTCAGCAACTACCAGGGGATGGCCGGGCTCACGGAAGAGCTGCTTGTGGCCGCGGCGGACGCCGCCAACGGACGCCAGGTGCGCTTCCGCGGGGGGGAATACTCCCTGGAACCCCCCTTCCGGCGATTGCAGTACGCGGCCGAATTCGAGCGCATGGCGGGTTTCGATCCTTCCGACCGGAAAGCCGGCCGCCGGGCGTTGGAACGTCGCAAGCTCGAGCCCGGGCGGGATCTCGACAGCCCCTACGGCTACTGGAAGGCGGTCAACGATCTGTTCGAAGAGGAGGTCGAACCCGGTCTGGGAAAAGAGGGGCCGGTCTTCGTCCAGGACTACCCGGCGGTTCTCTGTCCCCTGGCCCGGCCCTGCAGCGACCGGCCCGAGTGGGCCCAGCGCTGGGAACTCTTTCTCGGCGGCATCGAGCTGGCGAATGCCTTCAGTGAACTGAACGACCCCCAGCTCCAGCTGGCCCGTTTCGAGGAGCAGGTGGCCCAGAAGGATCCCGAACTCCCCAGTGAGGTGGATCTGGATTACGTGCGCGCCCTGGCCTATGGATTGCCGCCCGCAGGGGGCTGCGGAATCGGCATCGACCGGCTGGCCATGATCCTTCTCCAGGTGGACAACATCCGCGAGATCCTGTTGTTCCCGCTCCTGCGCCGCGAGCAGGCCCGGGATCCCTCCCTGGAAGAGGGGACATCTCAACCAACGCGATGAGCAGGCCGCCGATTCCGTGGGTCGCCTAGCCCTGGCCTACCTCTTCCGGCGGCCGGTCCAGGCGCTGGCGGTTCTGGGGGTTGCGATCGGCCTGGCCGCCCTGCTGGTGGTCCTGGCAGTGATGAACGGCCTCATCCAGCGCGACCGCGAAGGCGTGCGGGGGCCCTTGAGCGATCTCCTGCTGCTGCCGGCCGTGACCGGGACCCCGCCGGAGTATGAAACCTACCGCAAGGCCCTGGAGGCCCGCCCCGAGATCTCCGCTACGGCGCCGCATCTGGTGGCCTATGCCGTCCTGGGCCTCTCCTACGGTTCCGGGCTCCTCTCCCAGACCCGCTCCTCCGACGTCAACGGGGTCCAGCTCGTGGGCATCGACCCCCAGGCGGAAGCCCGGGCCAGCGGTTTCCTCTCCTCCCTGGAACACGCCCGCCTCCATCCTCAGCCCGATCTCCGCCACCCGTTCCGCCTCCCGGCCGAAGAGACGGGCGCAGGAGACGCTCTCTTCTCCCGGCCTCCCATCCTGGTCAGCGATTCCCTGGCCGGCTCCCTCGGACTGCGTCCGGGCGAACGGATCCAGTTCGGGGCCCTGCCTCCCACCCTCCCTCCCGAGGGCCAGCCCCTCGAGCCGCACAACGCCGTCTTCCAGGTCGCGGCGACCTATGCCACCCAGGACTACAGCCTCGACATGAACCGGATCTACCTGCCGCGCACCGGCAGGAACGGACTGCGCTACAACCTGCTGGGAAGCGCGGTGGGCGACTTCAGCGAGATCCTCATCAAGCTCAGGCCCGGGATTCCCTTGGAGGCCGGGCGGAAGGCCGTGCGGCAGGGGCTCAAGCGGGCGGGTCTCCCGCTTCCCGGCGGGGAGCAGGGCGGTTCGCTGCAGACCTGGCAGGAACGCCGCCAGCTTTTTCTCTCCGCCATCGAGAACGAACGCAGGGTGACCGGCCTGGTGCTCTTCTTCATCGTCATCGTGGCGGGATTCGGACTGTTCGCCACCTTGAGCGCCCTGGTCCGGGAGAAGATCCGCGATCTCGGGATCCTGGCCGCCCTCGGGTACACCCCCTTGCGGCGGGCCGCTCTCCTCTTCTTCGTGGGAAGCCTCGCTTCCGGCCTGGGGGCGCTGATCGGATACGGTTCCGCGTGGTGGATCGTGGCCCGGCGGGAATGGGTGGAAGCGTTCCTGCGCGAGCGGCTGGGAATCGTGATCTTCAACCCCGACATCTACGTGGTCCAGGGCCTGCCCGCCCTCTGGATCTCCCGGCAGGCCCTGACCTTCACCCTGGCGGCATTCGGCATCGGACTCCTTTTCACCCTGGTTCCCGCCCTGCGGGCGGCCTCCTTCTCCCCCACGCGGGCGTTGCGCTATGAATGAGCCCTCCGTCTCCCCGGCTCCGATCCTCCAGGCGGAAGGAATCGAGAAAAGCTTCCGCTGGGGCAGGGGAAGACTGCACGTCCTGAAGGGGACCGGACTCGCCCTTCCGCCCGGAGAGGTCTGCGCCCTGATGGGCTCTTCAGGCAGCGGGAAATCCACCCTGCTCCACCTGCTCGGCCTGCTTGACCGTCCCGACCGGGGAATCATCCGGATCGAGGGCCGCCCGGTCCAGGCCCTGGGCCAGTTCGCCCGCGCGAAGATCCGTTCGCGCAAGATCGGGTTCGTCTTCCAGCAATTCCACCTGCTCCCCGAACTGACCGCGCTCGAAAACGTGCTCATGCCCCGCCGGCTGGCCCTCGGCTGGCAGTGGTGGTCCCGTCGCGGACGGGAAAAACTGCAAGCCCGGGCCGTGCTCGATTCGGTGGGGCTTTCCGGCCGGCTCACCCACCGGCCCGCGCAGCTATCCGGTGGAGAACAGCAGCGCGTGGCCCTGGCACGGGCGCTGGTGGGCGGCCCCGCCCTTCTCCTGGCGGACGAACCCACCGGCAATCTGGACCGGAAGACAGGCGGGGAGGTCCTCGACCTGATGCTCGAGCTTGCGCGCCGGCAGGACACCGCCGTTCTCCTGGCCACGCACGACCCGGACGTCGCCTCCCACTGCGCCCGGATCCTTCACCTGCAAGACGGAATCCTGAAAAACGGGCAGGGGCCGGTCGAATCGTGAGCCTCTTCTGGCTGGCCTGGTCCTATTTCCGCCATCGCTTTCTGCTCACTCTTTCGGCGGTCGGCATCGGCCTTGGCGTGGCGGTGGTGTTCGCTGTCCTGGCCGTGCTCAACGGTTTCCTGCAGGAATTCGAAAACACCCTGCGCGAATTTTCCGGAGATGTTGTGGTGCGCCCAGGTCCCTCCGCCAGCCTTGAAAAGGAACTTTCCGTCATCACTTCGGTTCCGGGGGTCTCGAGCGCCTCCCCGCGCCTCAACTGGTTCGCCCTGGTGGGCCGCCGGGGAACCCGTGCCGTCAGCGACCCCCGCTCGAGCGACTTGAGCGGCCTTTTGCTCGTGGGAATCGATCCCGGCACGGAAGGGCGTTCCCTGGCCGGTTCCCTCTCCGAGGAGGAACTCTCGCGCATGCTCGAAGAACCTTCCGGCGGGAGCGCGCCGCCGCCCATCCTGCTGGGGGCCCAGGCGGCGAAAAAGCTCGGTCTCGAGCGCGGGCACTCGCTGGAAACGATCACCTTCCTCTCCCAGCGGGGAGGGCAGGCCTACGCCGCCCGGAAGACCTTCCGGGTGGCGGGAACCTTCAAGACCGGCCAATACTCCCAGGACCTCGACCGGGCGCTGGTGCGCCGGAGCGACCTGGAGGCCTTCACCCGGCACCCCTCGGGGGCCACCCAGATCGTGGTCCGGATCCGTTCCGACCAGCAGCCGGGCCTCGTGGCCGGGAAGATCCGGGAAGCCCTGGGTGCAGCCCGCCTGGACCGGGATGGGGCTCTTCCGCAACGGGTCTCCACCTGGCGCGAACAGGGAGGCAATCTCCTGGCCGCAGTGGAAAACCAGCGCGGAATCCTGGCGACGGTCTTCTTCTTCATCGTCATCGTCGCCCTCTACCAGCTCATCGCCACTCTCACCCTGACGGTCACCGAAAAACGCCGCGACGTGGGCGTCCTGCGCGCGCTGGGGGCCACCCGAGGCCGGATCCTGGGCTTTTTCGTTTCGCTGGCCCTGGTCATCGCGGGGGTCGGCGTGAGTCTCGGCTTGCTGCTTGGCTGGTGGCTCACCGGCCACCTGGAAACGGTCGAGCGCTGGCTGGGAGGCGGACAACCCATCTTCAAACCGGAGATCTATCAGTTCGACCGCATTCCCGTGCTGGTGGATCCCGCCTCCGTCTGGCTCCTGATCCTGGCCACCCTGGGGGCCGCCGTCTTCTTCAGCCTGCTCCCGGCACTGCGGGCCGCCCGCCTGCCGGTGGTGCGTTCCCTGCGGGCCTCGGCCTGACCCGCCGGGCAGCTTAGTTGCCGGGTTCCCAGAGGCGCTCCACCGTCCCCTGGGTCGTCTCGACTTCGGCCCGGAACATGGGGAAGCGGTATTCGTTCTCCAGGGTGAAAGGTCCGAAAGCGGCGTAGGTCGAAGGTCGGCTGAACTCCGCCCGGGCGGACTGGAGCTGTTCCTCTGGCTGAAGCTGCCCGTCCCGGTTGCGGTCCTCGAAGAGAACCACCTCCACGCGGGTGAAGCCCAGGCCCGGTTCCGCCAGTCCCGACACCCCCACGCGCACGTCCTGGATCTCGCGGGGATTGCCCCCCTCGGGCCGCGAGGAGAAGAAGGTCAACTGCCGCTCCAGCGGGGTCCCGGCCGGGAAGGGTTCCAGGTGGCAGGCCGGCGCCAGGAGTGCCAGCAGGAGAATCCAGCAGGGCAGGGGGGCTTTCCGCATGGCAGGACCGCAGGGGCCGCCCGCTTCAGCGCCCTTCCAGCAGGCGCAGGGCATCCACCTCTACGGTGAGGGCACCGTACTCCTCCCGCACGGTTCCCTCCAGGAGATAAGGGCCCCGCGTCAGGAGTCCGGCGGCCAGGCGGCGGTAGACGCGCGGAAAGAGGATCGTTTCGTAGATGGCGGTGGTGTCCTCGAAGCTCACGAACATCATCGGCCGGCCCGTGCGGGTGGTGACCGGCTTGTTGGTGACCTGCCAGCCCACCAGCCGCACCCGCCGGTTCACATGGTGCTTCAGCTCCCGGGCCGGGACCGCGTGGGTGCGGCGGATCGCTTCGCCGAAAAGCGCCAGCGGATGGGTGCTTACGAGGAAACCGAGCGCCTCGGCTTCCTGGGCCAGCCGCCGCCGGGGAGAGTACTCGGCCGCCGGAGGCGGAGGACGCCGGACCGCCGCATCCGGGAAGAGCCGGGCCCCGGGCTCCGGTCCGCCAAAGGTGCGCCCCCACAGGGCCGCCGCGCGCATGCGCTCCGGGCGGGTCATGCCGTCCGGAAGCCCGTCGAGAGCGCCCGCGCGGATCAGGGCCTCCCACTCGGACGGCGCCGGCCGCACTCGCTGGCCGAAATCCTCGAGACTCTGAAACGGTCCGCACCGCCTGCGCGCCTCCAGGATCCGCGCCCGCACCGCCGCGCCCAGCCCGTTCACCTGCGCAAGCCCCAGGCGCACGCCTCCCTCCGCTCCCTGGAAGTCGTCGCCGGAACGGTTCACGCAGGGCAGCTCCAGGCACAAACCCATGCGGCGCGCCTCGGCCAGGTAGGCGAAAGTGGTGTAGAACCCCCCGCCATTGGCGAGCACGGCGGCCAGGAACTCGGCCGGATGGTGGGCGCGCAGGTAGGCCGAGAGGAACGAAACCCGGGCGTAGCTGGCCGAGTGGGCCTTGCAGAAGGAGTAGCCCGCGAAGGATTCGATCTGCCGCCAGAGTTCCTGAGCGACCGCCGCTCCGACCCCGCGGCGGCGGGCTCCTTCCAGGAACGATTCCCGGAAGGAAGCCACCTTTTCGCGGGACCGTTTGTGGGACATCGAGCGGCGCAGGCCGTCGGCTTCGGCGGCGGTCATGCCGGCGACTTCCTGGACCACCTTGAGGACATCCTCCTGGTAGGCCATCACGCCGCAGGTCTCCCCAAGAATGGAGCGCAGGCACGGCAGCGGATACCAGGATGGGTCGTGGCGGCCGTGGCGGCGCACGAAGTGATGCCGCTCCACGTAGGCCTGCATCATGCCCGAGGAGGAGATGCCGGGCCGGATGATGGACGAAGCAGCGACCAGGGTCGCGAAATCCCGGCACTGCAGCTTCTGGAGCAGCCCGCGCATTCCCGGCGACTCGACGTAGAAGCAGCCCATCGTCTCGCCTCGTTCCAGCAGGGAGCAGGTGCGCTGGTCTTTTTGCGGGTCGAGGTGGTCGAAGTCGATGCGCAGCCCCAGGTTGCGCTCCACGGCCGCGGCTGCATCCCGGATCACCGCCAGCCCCCGGTTGCCGAGCAGGTCGATCTTGAGAAGCCCCGCCTTCTCCACCGGCTCCATGTCCCACTGGGTGATGACCATCCGCCCCGCGCCGGTCCGTTTGCGCGCAAGCTGGAGCGGAAGATGATCGGTCAGCGGCGAGGGAGCGATGACCACGCCGCCGGGATGGATGCCGAGATGGCGCGGGAAGCCCTGCAGGGCATTCGCCTGGGCGAGGATGGTGCGCCACGGTTCGGCCCTGATCGGAAGGCGCGCACAGCGGGGATCCGCACGCAGGCGCTCTTCATCCAGCGCTCCGTCCAGGCGGCCGGGCAGCGCACGGGAAAAGGGCTCGATCTCGGAGGGCGGCACTCCCATCGCCTTGGCGAGCTCCCGAACGGCCCCCCGCAGGCCGAAGGTCACGTGCGTTCCGATCATGGCAACCCGCTCGCGGCCGAAGCGCTGGCGGACGTAGTCGAGCACCGCATCCCGCTCGTCCCAGGCGAAATCCAGATCGACGTCGGGAAAGTCGCTGCGGCCCGCGTTCATGAAGCGCTCGAAGTAGAGGTCGTGGCGGACCGGGTCGACGTGGGTGAATCCGAGCAGCCAGGCCACCAGGCTGTTGGCGGCCGAGCCGCGCCCGCAATGGAGGATCCCGCGGCTGCGGGCGAAGCGCACGATGTCGGCCACGATCAGGAAGTAGCCGGCCATCCCCTGCCGCCCGATCAGGGCAAGTTCCTTCTTCAGCCGCGTGCGATAGCGGGGCTCCTCTCCCAGCCGTCGCCGGCGCCACCCGCGCGCGCAAAGCCGCTGGAGGTGGGCCCGGGCGCTGCGCCCGGCCGGTGCGGAGAAGCGCGGCAGGAGCTTCCCGCCCAGGGGAATGCGATAGCGGCAGCGCTCTGCCAGCCGCGCGGCGTTGGAAAGAGCATGCGGAGCGAAGGCATAGTCCCGCGCAAGCCCGGCCGCTCCGTGCAGCCAGGCCGTCCGCTGCGCGAGATCCCGCGGTTGCAGCTCGGCGATGCGGGCCCGGCGGCCGATGGCGGCAAGCAGCCGGTGGCGGGCCCACTCTCCCGGATCGGAAAAGACCACTTCGGGCGCCGCCACCGGCGGGAACCGCAGCCGCTCGGCCAGCGCGAGATCGCTCTCGCCGGCGGGGGAAGGCCGCAGGGGAACAAAGAGATCGCCGGGACCGCGGGCGGCCCGCAGACCGGCGAGGAGGGTCTCCTCGCGGGAGAGGATCGCCAGCCCGTCGCCCGCATCCCGCAGCTCCCCCAGGAGCCGCCGGGACGAACCCATTCCCGCAGCGGCCGCGGGAAACCCGCCGTGCTGGATGCGGGTCACCAGACGGCAGAGGGCGGCGAAACCGGCCCGGTTGCGGACCAGGGCCTGGGCCCGCACCCCCTCCACCCGCAGGCGGGCGCCCAGGATCGGCTGCACCCCGCGAGCTTCGCAGGCCTCCTGGAAGGGGACCGCCTCCCAGAGCCCGTTCTCGTCGGCCAGCCCCAGGGCCCGGATCCCCCGTTCCGCAGCCCGCGCAGCCAGTCGCTCCACGGGGGACGCCCCCCAGGCGAACGAGCCGGGGGTGGCCACGCAGAGCTGGACGGCGCTCATGGGCCCTCAGAATATGATATTCATCATAGTTCCGGGCCGGGGTCCCTTCAGGCGGCCGTCCCGGCCGGCCGATGGAGAAATCCCCCTCTTTGTAATGAAAACGCCCCAAAAACTCTACCGGAGCATTGCGGCCACGGTGCTCGGGAGCATTCTGTTCATCGAGGGGGTCATCTTCATCCCCTCCTACCTCAATCTCCGCGAGGAGAAAGTGGCCACCCAGGCCGCCTGCCTCCGGGGGGCGGTGACGACCGCCATGCACGCCCTGGGCTCGGATCCCGATCCCCAGGCCCTGGCGGACCTCCTTCTGCGCCCGGGCGTGACAGGCCTGCAGATCTTCGACCCCCGGGGCCGCCCCCTGGCGGCGCGCGGAAAGGTTCCGGCCTCCTGGCCCCCCCGTGGTCTCACCGCGCGCGGGATCCACCTGGAGACACCCCTGGGAGGAAAACTCGGCAAGGCGGAATTCCTCCTCCCCGCCGGAGCGATCGAGGCCGGCCTGCGGAACTTCGCCCTGCGGATCCTTGGACTGGTGCTGCTCATCGCCGCCGGGGTCACGGCCGCCGTGCTGCTGGTCTTCCACCACCGCGTGCTGCGTCCCCTCGCCCGGCTGACCCAGCGCGTGGAGAACCAGGAGTTCTCGGAAGAGTCGCCGGGAAACCTCGACCTCCGTTCCGACGAGATCGGCATTCTTGCCCGCCAGTTCGCCCGCTTCGGGGAAGAACAGCACCGGATGGCCCGCACACAGGCTCGCCAGGAGGCGCTCCAGGAGCTTGTCGAGGAAAAATCGCGTGCGGAAAAGGCCATGAAAACCGCCCGGGATTCCGCTTTGGAAGCCAGCCGGTACAAGTCCGAGTTCCTGGCCAACATGAGTCACGAGATCCGCACCCCCATCCACGGCGTGATGGGCATGACCGACCTGCTTCTGGAGACCCGCCTCGATCCTCAGCAGAAGGACTTCGCAGCAGGCATCCAGTCCTCGGCGGACATGCTGCTGGCCCTCATCAACGATATTCTCGACTTCTCCAAGATCGAGGCGGGCCGCATGGAGCTGGAGACGATCGACTTCGATCTGCACCATCTCCTGGAAGAGGTGGTCACCCTGCTCGCGGGGCGGGCCCAGGAGAAGGGGCTGGAACTGGCCCTCTTCATCGCTCCGGAAGTTCCCCGCTTCCTGCGCGGGGATCCCATTCGCATCCGCCAGGTCCTGACCAACCTGGCCGGCAACGCGGTGAAGTTCACGGAACAGGGAGAAGTGCTGCTGCACGCCTCCCTGGACTCCTCCCGGGGAGAAAAACGGGGCGTTCGCTTTTCCGTGCAGGACACCGGGATCGGCATTCCTGCCGGCCGGCAGAAGGATCTCTTCCAAGCCTTCACCCAGGGAGACGGTTCGACTTCGCGCCGTTTTGGAGGAACGGGCCTTGGGCTGGCCATCAGCCGCCGGCTGGTGGAGATGATGGGCGGCGAGATCGAGGTGGAGAGCCGTCCCGGCCAGGGAAGCACCTTCTTCTTCACCCTGAAGCTGGAAGCCTCCCGGAAGACTCATGCAGAGCCTCCCCGCGCCTGGAACGCCCTGGATTCCCTCCATGTCCTGGTGGTGGACGACAACGAGACCAACCGCAAGATCCTGCGGCACCAGCTCGCCGCCTGGGGAATGGAACCCGAGACCGCCGCAGAGGGCTTCCGCGCCCTGGAAGTCCTGGAACAGGCACGGCGCCAGGGCCGGCCCTTCGATCTGGCCCTGCTCGACATGCAGATGCCCGGGATGGACGGCCTGGAACTGGCGCAGCGGATCCGGAAGGAGAGCGGCCCATCCGATCTGCCCCTGGTTCTTCTCACCTCCCTGGGCGCCCACCTTTCCAGAGAGGAGGTCCGCAGGACCGGCATCCAGGCCCAGCTGGCCAAACCTGTGCGCCCCTCCCAGCTCTTCGACCGTCTCGCCGAGGTTCTGGGGGAAGCCCGCAAGGAGCAGGTGGATGTTCCGGCGGATCCGACGGCCTCCGGTCAGGGACGGGTGCTTCTCGCCGAGGACAATCCCGTAAACCAGAAGGTGGCCATGCGCATCCTTGAGAGGCTCGGTTACGAGGTCGACGTGGCCGCCGACGGCAATGCGGTCCTCGATCTCCTGGGCCGCAACTCCTACGACCTGGTGCTGATGGACTGCCAGATGCCCCACCGGGACGGATTCGAGACCACCCGGGAGATCCGCAGGCGGGAGGAACGGAAAACGAAAGCCTCCGGCCCCAAGCTTCCCATCGTGGCGATGACCGCCAATGCGCTTCAAGGGGACCGGGAACGCTGTCTGGAAGCCGGCATGGACGACTATCTCTCCAAGCCCTTCAAGGCCGAAGAGTTGCTGCGGATTCTCGAACACTGGATAGAGCCCCGCTCTTCCGCCGGCTCGCCCTGACCTTCGGCCCGGATCGGACGGAAATCTGCGGGGGGCTTCCGGAATCCGCCTGAAGGGTCGGAGGGTCTGCCCGGTGCCGGGGGGCCATGGGAGACGAGGATCTCCAAAGAAAGAAGAACGATAAACCGCGGAGACGCGGAGGCG
>CAZQAP010000002.1:42697-44568 GCA_964591365.1 uncultured Planctomycetales bacterium | reverse complement strand
AACTCGCCGCGCACGTGGCCGCGCTCATCGGCGGCCTGGCGCGCCCGGAACGGATCTTCTTCACGCCCGAGCTCCCCAAAACCCGTTCCGGAAAGATCATGCGCCGCCTTCTGCGGGACGTGGCCGAGGGCAAGGCCCTGGGCGACACCACCACCCTGGCCGACGCCGGCGTCCTGGACGGCCTGAAGAAGAAGTACGCATCCCGGGAGTGAGTCCCCGGGCGGGTTGGCTTTCCCGGAGGGCGGGCCTAGAGTTCAGGCGGCGGCTCGTGCCGCCCTTCGTTCTCTCCCAGCCGTTCCGCCCCGGGGGTCCGGGAAGGAGGTGTGAATCCTCCGCGGACCCGCCGCCGTAAGCGCGGACGAAAACCGCCGAACCGGCCGGGAAACCGGCCGGCCGAACGCCACCGAAGTCTGCGGATGATCCGACGGGACTTCGGGAAGGTGCGGCCAGTAGGACGATGCGCGAGCCGGAAGACCGACCCCGGGGTCAGGCTTGTCCAAGGTCCGTTCGGAACGCGGACCGTCCACTCCGGGCGAGGTTCCCGGAAGGAGCAAGCAGATGCACCTGCAACCCATGTGCCTGCCGGTCCTGGCAGGCTTTTTCCTGGGCGGGGTTCTTCCCGCGCAGGACTTCCAACAGGACATTCCCCTGGCCGGACTCGGGAACGGGAATCCCGCCCGTCCGTTCGGCATCCAGATCGACCCCGGGTCGGGGAAGCTCTTCGTTCCCCTGGCGGGGACCTTCGGCGCGAACAACGACGTCGTCGCGGTGATCGATGCGGTCACCAATGCGGTCACGGGGGCCATTCCGGCCGGCGATTTCCCCGAGGACGTGGCTCTGGTCCACGACTCGGCCGGCAATCTCCTCTTCGGCGCGGTCACCAATTCCTCGGGCGATTCGGTGACCATCTGGGATGCCGCGGACGTCCCGCTGGCCACCGTCGACCTGCCCGGCGATTTCAACTTCCCCTTCGGGATCACGCCTTCCGAGGATTCCAGCCACCTGCTGATCGGCACCGTCGGCGGCCTGGGGGACGTCTTCGCCATCGACCTCGCCACCCTCGCGCTGGATCCGGCGGCGTCCTTCAACCTGGGGCCGATGGCCTGCGGGCGCCTGCGCGCGCTGGGCGGCCGGGTCCTGGTGCCCACGACCCGCTTCAACGCCGCCTTCGACGGCGCGCAAGGCGGCATCGCCGCCTGGAACACGGCGTCGGCCTCCCTCGGCTGGTCGCGGCTTCTGCGCAAGCGGGACGGGGACTTCGTCTTCCCCTCCGGCCAGGATTTGGAAGTCCTCCCCGACGGCCGGCTCGTGGTCGGCGGCACCTCCTTCCAGGACCGCCTTTACCTAGTGGCCCAGGACGGGACCCTGCTGCGCACCCTGCGCCTGGACACGGCGGGCGGCGACTCGCACGGTCTGGCGCTCAGTCCCGACGGGAAGCTTCTGGCGGTCTGCGATTTCGCGGGAAGCACGCTTGCGATCGTGGACATGCTCAACTTCCGCCAGATCAACCGGATCGACCTCCAATCGGTGGGGGTCGGTTACGACCAGCCCAACGACGCGGTCTTTTTCGGCGGCAAGCTCTTCGTCACCTGCCAGGGTTCGGAGTTCGTGGTGGTCTTCGACAACCTCCCCGATCCCCAGCCCGGCCCGGGCTACGCGGGAACCCTGGACGTGAGCAACCCCGCCCCTTCACCCGGGGATTCCGGCACGGTCACGGTCAGCGGGCCGGGCAAGGTCGTGCTGCTCTTCTCCCGCCGGGACCTTCCGGGGCTTTTCCGAGGGGTTCCGCTGGACATCGGCCCCAACCCAAGCCTGAGGGCCATCGGCGCCGGATCCGCGACCCTCCCCTTCACGATTCCTCCCAAACCCGG
>CAZQAP010000002.1:0-42597 GCA_964591365.1 uncultured Planctomycetales bacterium | reverse complement strand
GGGCCATCGGCGCCGGATCCGCGACCCTCCCCTTCACGATTCCTCCCAAACCCGGTCTTCAGGGAACGGCTTTCTTCTTCCAGGGCGTGGTGGACGCGAAGAACAATCCGCGGCCCACCGAACCGCGCGTCCTGATCGTCCAATAACCTTCCGAAACCGGTTACGAGGAAAGCGCCTGCCGGGAATCCCGGCAGGCGCCTTGGACAACCCGTGGCCCCTATCTTCGGGTCCGTGCCCGGATGACCCGGGCGGCGAGGGCCCGCCGGCCGGGAACCCTCCGGCCGGCCGCTTCCGCACGCATGCCCCGGTGGAGCTCGAAAGGCCGGGCAGGATGGCCGTTGATGAACACCTCGGTATCGGGCCCGAAGAGGACGTGAAGGCGCCCGTGCCGGGTCAGAAGGACGAGAACATGATGCTGGAGGTTGACCCCCAGGATCACTCCCCGAACGGTCACCTGGTCGGTGGACTGGGCCTGGGCGGTGGTTCCCCACGAAAGTCCGGCCACAACGGCCAGGACCAGCAGGATTAGGGCGAATTTCTTCATTGAGTCTCCTTTTGTTGTCTCCACAGGGGGGGTTCAAGAGAAAAACCCGCCAGGATCCCTTTGGTTCCGCAGGAATCCGCAGCCAGACCGGGGCGTTTTGCGGCCCGTGCCGGTCCTGGAGCGGCCCGGGTTTCACCGATGACCGCAGGCCATCCGCGATGCCTCCGGAAGCCGGCGGAGCCGCAGCATGCTGGCGATCCCGAAGACGGGCCCTGCGGCAAGGATCATGAAGACGCGCTCCCATCCGAGAACCTCGAGCAGCGGGGGAACGATCCGGATCGTCGCCAGGGTCAGGAGGAATCCCAGGCTGGTCTGCACCGTGAGGGCGGTCCCCACGTAGCGGGGATCGGACAGTTCGCTCACCGCGGCGCTGAACTGGGCGCTGTCGGCCACCACGGCAAAGCCCCACACCAGGAAGACGGCCGTGAGAAGTGCCGGATGGCCGAAGAAGAACCCTCCCGCCAGGGCGCAGCTCCCCGAAAGGAGAAGACTCCCGATGGTGACGGCCGTGCGCCCGAAGCGGTCGGCCAGGACCCCGGCCAGAACGCAGCCCGCGGCCCCGATCGCGATCACTCCGAACCCGGCGATGCGCGCGCCCTGCAGGCTCCAGCCAGCCTGCTTGTAGCTTTCCAGCAGGCAGAACGGCGCCCAGGCCCACATGGCGTACAGTTCCCACATGTGTCCCAGGTAGCCGAAGTTGGCCAGCCGCGTGGGACGATGGGAGAAGGCCCGGAAAAGATGGCGCCAGTGGAAAGGCGCGCTGTGACCCAGGTGCGGCCCGGGCCGGAGCAGGAATGCGGCGATGAGGGCGGCGATTCCCGCCGAAACGGAAGAAGCCAGCAGCAGCGGCTTCCAGGGCGGCATGCCCCCCTCCCCGAACCAGCCCAGTCCGTTCAGAAGGTGCGGCAGGGCGGATCCGAACGTGAGCGCCCCCACCAGGATCCCGATCCCCAGGCCGCGGTCCTGCTTGCACCAGGTCGCCATGAGCTTCATGCCGGGCGGGTAGACGCCCGCCAGCCCCATCCCGGTGAGGAAGCGCAGAACCAGGGCGATTTCCAGGCCGGCATCCAGGAGGGGGATCAGCGCGTTGGCGCAAGCGGCCCCGCAGGCGCTCCAGGCGAAGAGACGGCGGCTGTCGAACCGGTCGGGAAGATTGAGCAGCGCGCTCAAGAGCGCCCCGGCCACGAAGCCGATCTGGACGCCCATGGTGAGCCAGGCTTCCTGGGCTCCTTCGAGCTTCCACGCCACGCTGAGCTGGGGCACCACGGCGGAGGCGGAAAACCACAGCGCCATGGCCAGCAATTCGGCCATGGCCAGCAGAAAAAGGTTGCGCCGCTTGCTCCCCGCCCCAGGGGCCGGGCTCAAGCCTTCACGCCCGCCAGTTCCTCCATCATCATGCCTCCCAGCCGGTCGGTTGGCAGGGCCCCCGCCTTGAGGCTGGGGATGCGCCCGGAGCGCAGCAGGTGGGCCACGGCCTGGTCCACCGCCCGGGCTGCCTCCTTCTCGCCCAGGAAGTCGAGCATCATGCCCACGGCGCTGATCGTGGCCAGAGGATTGGCGCGGTTCTTCCCGGCCGCCTTGGGGAAGGAGCCGTGGATGGGCTCGAAGAGGCCCAGCTTGCCGGGATGGAAATTGCCGCTGGCGGCGATGCCCAGTCCCCCCTGGATCATGGCGCCGATGTCGGTGATGATGTCTCCGAAGAGATTGGTCGTGACGGCCACGTCGAACCAATCCGGGTTCTTGATCATCCACATGCAGGCCGCATCGATGTAGGCGTGGTCGGTCTCCACCTCGGGGAACTCGCGCCCGACTTCCGCAAACACGCGCGTGTAGAGGTCCTGGGAGCGCACGGCGTTGGCCTTGTCGACCAGGGTGAGTTTGCGGCGCGGCCGGCCGCGGGCCAGCTCGAAGGCGTAGCGGATGATCCGTTCGGTCCCCTTGCGCGTGTAGAGCATGGGCTGACTGGCCACCTCGCCGGGAGTGTCCTTGTTCTCGAAGGAAGCTTTCTGGACATAGGCGTCCTCGGTGTTCTCGCGCACGAAGACCATATCGACCTGCTCGGGACGGGTGTCCTTGAGCGGACAGAAGCGCGCATCGTGGAGCTTGATCGGGCGCAGGTTGACGTAGAGATCGAGATCCCAGCGGAGATGCCCGATGATGCCGCGCTCGATCTTGCCCACGGGTGCGCGGGGATCGCCGATGGCGCCCAGCAGGATCGCGTCGTGCCGCTGAACCTCCTCGAAGGCGGAATCGGGGAAGATCTCTCCAGTGCGCAGCCAGTGCTCCGTGCCGAAAGGGTATTCGGTCTTCTCGACCGAAAAGCCGAATTGGAGGGCGGCCGCATCGAGCACGCGCAGCCCTTCACGGACAACTTCCGGTCCGACGCCGTCTCCGGCGACGACAGCGATTTTGTAGTGTCTTCCCACGAGGTCTTCTCCTTGATGAGGAAACATTCTAGCTCCGCCTAGCTCCGCCCGGGAGAAAGACCCCGCGGAAAGAAGGGCTATCTACCGGGCGCCCTTCAAGGCCTGGACCGCCCGCGAAGCGAAGGCGAAGACCTCGCCGTCGAGGGCGCCCCGGCTGGCCGCGGCGGGCCCTTCCTGCCGGTACATCTCGGAGAGGGACTGCCCGATTCCGGGGTCCCCGCCCGTGAAAGCTCCCGTGAGCTCCACCCAGCGGCGCGCGAGCCGCTGCATCGATTCCCCGGCGGGGTCGGCGCCCTTTTCCATTTCGGCCCGGACCTGGGCGATCAATTCGGTCCAATCGGCTTCGGCCTGGCGGATCTTCTCCTCTCCGAGGGTCTTTCTTCGATCCTCAAGCTGCTTCTTCTGTTCGGGTGTGAAGTACTTTTCCATTCTGGTGATCTCTTCGATGGTCTTGACGAGGGTTTCCACGGAGACCTTCCCGCCCCGTTCCAGGCTTTCCGCCAGGGCTTCCAGGCGCTGGACCAGGACCCGCTGCTGCGCCATCCATTCCTTCATCTTTCGAAGATGGCGCTGGACGATGGCGGCGGGAGAGAAGCCCCGTCTCTCAAGGCAGGTCCGGATCTCCGCCAGGGGCAGGCCGAGCTGGCGCAGCGACTGGATCTGCTGGAGACGGGCCAGGTCTTCCGCGGTGTAGAGCCGGTACGCCGCGGGCGACCGGGCGGAAGGAGAGAGCAGGCCGAGCCGGTCGTAATGGTGCAGGGTCCGCACCGTCAGACCGGTGCGCCGCGCCACCTCGCCGACCTTCCAGGGAAGAGGCTTCTCGTTCATGGTTCTTTTCGACCGCGGGCAGGGTTCCACGATGCCATTGGAACCCTGACGCCGCGTGAGGGTTCAAGGCCTTTTTTCAACCCGGAAAACGAGCCCGCAGGGCTCAATAGGCGCCCCAGTCCTGCTTCCCGGGGATGTACCAGCTCGGGCAGAGGAAACGGAGCAGGCGGGCGAATTTCCGGGCCTTTGCGAGTCCCTCCAGGCTTTCCGCCCGCATGGCGGCGAGTTCCGGCCCGAACCTTTCCTCGAAGGTCCGGCGGGCGGTCTCCTTGCGTTCCGCTTCGGTGGGAAAGAGGCTGCGGATGCGGGCCAGTTCCCCCGCGTCGAGCCAGATGCCCCCGCACTTTCCGCATTCGTCCACCTGGACGCGGTGGCGGACGCTAAAGGAATGCCGCATCAAGGGGATTTCGCAGCGGGGACAGTCGCGCGGCTTCTCCGGGTCGGGGACGGCGCCCGGCCGCGGTTCGAGTTCGAGAAGACCGGCCTCGACGCCTTCGTGCGGTTCGTCCATCTTCTCCAGCTCGAAAGCGTCGAACCAGACTCCTCCGCAGCCGCCCGTACAGGCGTCCACGCGAACGTCCCGGGCCCTTCTTTCCTCCAGATCCCGGCCGCAGGCGGGGCACCGCATGCCTCCATCATAAACGCGGGAGGGTTCCGGGCTTCGGGTGGGTCGCGGGTCCTCCTTGGGGCCCTGGGGAATCCTGGGGGACGAGGATCTCCAAAGAAAGAAGAAAGATGAACCGCGGAGACGCGGAGAGCGCGGAGAAGAGAAAAGCAAGAAAAGAAGAAGAAGAAAAGCGGAAGACCCGTCCCTCTCTTGTCTTTTTCTTCTTCTTCTCCGCGTTTCCGCGTTTCCGCGGTTTATTTTCTTCGATCTTCCCCGGGGAGCCGGAGGTCAGGCGGTGGCCTGGGCCGCCTTGGGAGCGAACATCCCCGGATGCCAGGCCACGATCCGGCCGGCGAAGGCCGAAGCGGCCACGGTCAGAGGACTGGCGAGGTAGAGGCGCCCGGGGCCGCTGCGCCCCTGGAAGTTGCGGTTGATGGCGCTCACGGTGACCTGGCCCTCCGATTCACTGACTCCGGGTCCGCAGCCGATGCAGGCCCCGCAGCCGGGATTGATGACCGTGGCTCCCGCGCGCTCGAACAGGTCCGTCCAGCCCTTGCGCCGGGCCAGATCGCGCACCGCCACCGAACCGAACTGGATGTAGAAGCGCACGCGGGGCGCCACCCGCCAGCCGGCTTCCACCGCTTCCCGCACGACGCGCGCGTAGTAGCGGAAGTCGTCCTCCTTCCCCGCGGTGCAGGAGCCGCCGTAGGCGATGTCGATCGGCACCTCCTCCAGATCCTCGATTCGCATGCCGTTGGTCGGATCGCTGGGCACGCCCCCTTCGGGATCGCCGGGATGGGCGACCATGGGCCGCAGGCTCGACAGGTCGATTGGATAGATGCCGCCGTCGTAATGCGCCTGCTCGTCGGGCGCCACCGTGCGGGCCGCGAGTTCGTCGCGGGTCACCCCCGCGCGCCGCTCCACCAGCCAGTCAAGCGTGCGTTCGTCGGCCTCGCAGATGCCGGTCTTGGCGGTGCACTCGGTGGCCATGTTGGTGAGCGTGGCGCGCTCGTCCATGGAGAGGCTGGCCAGCCCCGGCCCGCCGAACTCGATCGCGCGGTCGAGGGTCAGCTCCTTGCGGGCGAACTCCTTCAGAATGTGGAGCATGACGTCCTTGGCGGTGCAGCCGGGGTCCAGGCGGCCCTGCAGCTCGAAACGGATCGATTCGGGCACCCTCACGAAGGTGTAGCCGGAATGGATCATGGCCGCGTACTCGGTGGCGCCCACGCCGAAGGCCAGTGCGTTGTTGCCGCCCCCCATGCAGGTGTGGCTGTCGGTCGCCACGATGAAATCGCCCGGATCGATGAACTCCTCCCGGGCAACCTGGTGGCAGATGCCGGGGGAAACCCCGTCCACGGCGGAGTAGTCGCGCACGCCGGTGTGCGCCTGGAACTCCTTCTGCAGGTCGCGCAGGATCTGGATCTTGTCCGCGAAGGGGGCCATGCGGGCCACGCCGTCGGCATAGAGCAGGTGGTCCTCGAAAACGGCCAGTTTCTCGGGACGCTGGACGGTGTAGTCCTGCCCGAACTCCTGGCGCAGGAACTCGTGCACCTGGGCGCTGGTGAACTCGTGGCTGTAGCCGCCGTCGGCGCGCACCAGGACGGAATCGCCGGGCTTGACGTAAGCGGGCCCATCCCCCCCGCCAACGAGCTTGGAGGCCACGATCTTCTCGAAGAGGGTCATGGGACGGGGCGCGGTCTCCAGGGGCGGAAGGGCGATCTCAACTGCCTTCAGGCGCCTGCCGAACGCGAACAGGCCGCCGCTCTCCAGGATCAGCCGCGTGACGGGATCGAAGCGCCCGGTGAATTCGTCCAGAGGCACCCCCTCCCCGGCCTGGAGGCTGGCCAGGATTCCGTGGTCCCCCATCAACTGGCCCAGGTTGATGTTGTTGCGTTCGTGGATGGGCGCGAACGACGCGGCGATCACGATCCGGATCCCGCACCAGCGTTCGGCCTGGGCGGCCGTCTCGCGCGAAGAGCCGGTCCCCTTGCGCTGTCCGCTCACGATCACCTCGAAGTTCCCGTCCATCAAGGCGCCCTCGCGGAACAGGCGCTCCTTCTCGTGGAGAAGCCCGGCATAGGCGTGGCGGGCCAGATCCTCCGGCCGGTGGTTGAAGCAGGCCCAGGCAGGAGTCATGACGTCGGTGTTGACGTCGTCGAGCAGGTCTTCGACCCGCAGGTCGTCCATGCGCAGGTCGAGCCCTTCGTAGAGCTGGCGGCGGATCAGGTCGAGATCGCGGGTGAGAAAGAGGACCCGTTTCCCGGGCGTCAGGCGCACGACCGGCGGAGGCCAGGACGGAGCGTTCATGCGCGCATCCCGGTCAGGAAGGCCTCTCGATCAGCATGGCGATCCCCTGGCCGCCGCCGATGCAGGCCGAAGCCACGCCGAAGCGGGCCCCGGCGCGTTCGAGCTGGTGGTAGAGGGTGAGCAGCAGGCGCGCGCCCGTCGCGCCGAGAGGGTGGCCGATGGCCACCGCGCCGCCGTTGACGTTCACCTTGTTCCGGTCGAGTTCGAGCACTTTCTCGACGGCCAGGTACTGGGCGGAGAAGGCCTCGTTGATCTCGAAGAAATCGACGGCATCGAGCTTGAGGCCGGCGCGATCGAGCGCCTGGCGGATCGAGGGGACCGGTCCGATCCCCATGATGGTGGGATCGACCCCGGAGATCCCCCAGCTCCGCACGAACGCCCGGATCTTCCAGCCCTCCTTCTTCGCGCGCTCTTCGGTGGTGACGACCAGGGCCGAGCCCCCGTCCACGATTCCGGAGGCGTTGCCGGCGGTGACCGTGCCGTCCTTGCCGAACGCGGGCCGCAGTTTCGACAGCCCCTCGAGGGTGGTTTCCGGCCGGATGTGGTCGTCAGTGTCCACGACCACCTCCTTGCGCCCGCGCTTCACGGTGACCGGCACGATCTCCTCGCGAAAGCGGCCGCTCTGCACGGCGGCAGCACCCAGCTCGTGGCTCCGCAGTGCGAACCGGTCCTGCTCTTCGCGGCCGATCCCGTACTTCCCGGCCAGCTTCTCGGCGGTCTGCGCCATGAAGAACCCGCAGAGGGGATCGAGCAGCGACTCGAAGAGATAATCCTCGAGCTTCGGGGCGCGTCCCAGGTGATAGCCATCCCGTGCGCCGCGCAGGACGTGCGGCGCCTGGGACATGTTTTCCATGCCTCCGGAAACGCAGACCTCGGCTTCCCCGGCCATGATGGCGTGGCAGGCCGAAACGACCGCCTGGATGCCGGAGCCGCAGAGCCGGTTGACGGTGAGGGCGGGTACCTCCTGGGGGATCCCGGCGCGCAGCATGGCGTGCCGGGCCCCGTAGATGGCGCCGTTCTCGGTCTGCAGCGCGTTCCCCATGAACACCTGGTCCACCTGACCGGCTGCGACCCCGGAACGTTCGAGCGCGGCGGCGATGGCGTGGGCGCCAAGCTGGTTGGCGCCCACGTCCTTGAAGAGGCCGAAGCCGGGGGTGCCCGAGTATTCGGTCATGGCGGTGCGGGCACCGCCGGCAAGGACGAGGTTCTTGTGCATGGACATGGGCGAAAAACAAAGCCGCCCGACGGGGGAGGATCCTTCGCCGGGCATCTTTGGCGGTTTATTGTAGCCGCGCGGAGCCGGTTTCAGCGCCCCGGAAAGGAGGGCTTCCGCTTCTCGAGGAAGGCGCGGGTTCCCTCGCGCATGTCCTCGCTGGAGAAGACCAGTCCGAAGGCATCGGCCTCGGCGCGCTGGCCTTCCGACTGGCCGGCCTCCAGGCCGCGCCGCAGCACGTCGAGCGCCAGGGCCTGGGCCACCGGCCCGCGCGAAGCGAGAAGGGCGGCCAGCTTGCGGGTCTCGGATTCCAGTTCTCCGGGCTCCACCAGCCGGTTCACCACCCCGACACGGTGGGCTTCCTCCGCGGAGAAATGCCCGCCGGTGAGGACCCATTCGCGCGCAACTCCGAGCCCGGCCAGGCGAACCAGGCGCCCCGCCCCGCCGAAGCCCGGAATGAGGCCCAGCCCGACCTCGGGCAGCCCGAAGCGCGCCCGCGTGGAGGCCACGCGCAGATGGCAGGCCAGCGCCAGTTCGAGGCCGCCTCCCAGGGCGAAGCCCTGGACCATGGCCACGACCGGTTTCGCGCAGCGTTCGATCGTCTCGAGGACCTCCTGGCCGAGGCGGCTGAAGCGGCGCGCCTCGAGGGGATCCATGCCGGCCATTTCCCCGATGTCGGCCCCGGCGACGAAGGCCTTCTCGCCGCCCCCGCGAACCACGATCACGCGCACCGCGGAATCCTCCTCGAGCGAACGGACGGCTTCCTTCAGCACGCCCAGAACCTCCCGGTTGAGGGCATTGAGCACCTTCTCCCGCTGGATGGTGATCCAGCCCAGGCCGCCGTCCTCGATCTCGGCGAAAACTCCCTGGCGGGAATCCGCTTCCGTCTTCGAATCCGTCATGACCCCGCCTCCCTCACTCTTCCATGAGGACGCGCATCCTGGCGATGCGGCAGTCCACGGTGGGAGCGCTCTTCTCCCCGCCCCGGGTGCGGGTCGGCGTGCCGGCCAGGGCTTCGAGGGTCTTCTCGCCATCCACCAGGCGGCCGAAGGCGGCGTACTGCCCGTCCAGGAAGGTGGGATCGCCGTGGCAGATGAAGAACTGGCACGAGGCGCTGTCGGGATCCTGGGAACGGGCCATGCTGATGACGCCCTGCCGGTGGCTGTAGCGGGAATCCTGGGAGAATTCCCCCGGGATCGTTCCGTGGGGGCCGCTGCCGGTGCCGTCCCCCTTCGGATCGCCGCCCTGGACCATGAACCCGGAGATGATGCGGTGGAATCCCAGTCCATCGTAGAACCCCGCGGATGCGTAGCGCAGGAAGTTGCGCACGGTCTTGGGGGCGGCCTGGGGCCAGAACTCGAAGGTCATGGCTCCGGAGTCCTTTCCGTCCACCTGGATCTCCATCTGCACGCGGGCCTTGGCGAGTTCGGCCTCGCCGACCTGGCCCGGATCCGCAAAATCGAGCGTTCCAGTGACTTCCTTGGCGATCGTCATGTCGTCTTCCTCGGGGGTTCGTTTTCTTGGGGTTCGTGGGAGGGCAGGGATTCCGGTCTCAGTTCGCCTTGGGAATCACGGCGACTTTTTCCATGACCACCGGGCGCAGCGGTTTCGAGCCGTTCAAGGCGACCGAAGAGAGCTTGTCGAGCGTCTCGCGCCCTTCCAGCATCTTCCCGAAGGAGGCGTACTTGCCATCCAGGTGGGTCGGGTTGGCGTTGCAGATGAAGAACTGGCAGGAAGCACTGCCGGGGTCGGGGCCGCGGGCCATGGAAAGAACGCCGTAGACGTGGCTGTACTTCGGGTCGCTCGAGAATTCGGCCGGGATGTTTCCATGGGGTCCGCTTCCGGTTCCGTTGCCGCTGGGATCGCCGCCCTGGATCATGAATCCCGGGATGATGCGGTGGAAGGTCAGGCCGTCGTAGAAGCCCTCGGAGGCGTAGCGCAGGAAGTTGCGCACCGTCTTGGGCGCCTTTTCCGGCCAGAACTCGAAGGTCATCGAGCCGGCGTCCTCCCCGCCGATGGAGCAGTCCATCTTCACCAGGTAGCTGCCCAGGTCGGCGTCGGAAATGGGGCCCCCGGGAGAGAAGTCGAGCTTGGCGGCGGCGTTCTTCGCGGCCGGGGCGGTTTCGGTGCCACCCGCCTCGGAAGCGGGGACAGCCTCCTCTTTCGTGGTGCAGGCCGGCAGGACGGCCGCAAGCAGCAGGGCGCAGGACAGGAATCGGAGCATGGCAGGCGTGGGGAAGGGACGTTCAGGGTCAGGGGCGCTCGAAGACGGCCGACATGCCGAGGCCGCCCGAGACGCACAGGGTAACGAGGCCGCGGCGGGCCCCGCGGCGCTTCATCTCGTGGAGCAGGGTGACCGCCAGGCGGGCCCCGGTGCAGCCGATGGGGTGCCCCAGCGCGATGGCCCCGCCGTTGACGTTGAGGCGCTCGGCTGGGAAGGGGAGTTCCTGGAACACGGCCAGGACCTGGGCGGCGAAGGCCTCGTTGAGTTCGACCAGTTCGAAGGCGTCGAGGTCCCAGCCGTTTCGCTCGAGAATCGCTTTCGTGGCGGGGACCGGTCCCAGTCCCATGCGGCGGGGGTCGCAGCCGCAGACCTGGGTGTCGCCGAGCAGGCCGAGAGGCTCGAGCCCGCGGCGTTCGGCCTCCCCGGCCTCCATCAGGACCAGCGCGGCCGCCCCGTCGGTGATGCCCGAGGAGTTGCCGGCCGTGACCGTGCCGTGCTCGCGGTCGAAGACCGTGGCAAGCCGCCCCAGCTTCTCCAGCGAGGTGTCGGGGCGGGGATGTTCGTCGGCGTCCACCACGGTCTCGCCCTTGCGGCCCTTGACCGTAACCGGAACGATCTCCTCGCGGAAGCGTCCGGCCTCGATGGCGGCGGCGGCCTTCTTCTGGCTTTCGAGCGCGAAGGCGTCCTGTTTCTGGCGGGAGATCCCGTGTTCCCGGGCGAGCAGCTCGGCGGTCTCGCCCATGACCATCTCCGAAAGCGGGCAGAAGAAACCGTCGCGGTACATGCCGTCGACCACCGCTCCGCTTCCCAGGCGGTAGCCGAAGCGCATGCGGTCGAGGAAGAAGGGCACCCGCGACATCGACTCCATGCCGCCGGCGACCGCGATGCGGGCGCGTCCCAGGCGGATCTCGTCGGCGGCGAGCTGGATCGACTTGAGCCCCGAGGAGCAGGCCTGGTTGATCGTGGCGGCCGGGGATTCCTGCGGGATGCCCGCGCCGATGAGCACCTGGCGGGCGGGATTGGGGCCCGAGCCGGCCTGGCGCCCGTGACCGAAGAAGAGGGTCTCGATCTCCTCGGGGGCCACTTGGGCCGCCTCGAGCGCCCCCCGCACCGCCTCCCGCCCCAGGACGGGGGCCGCAAGCTCGCGGAAGGCCCCCAGGAAGCGGCCGATGGGGGTCCGCACGGCGCTCACCACGGCCACGGGGGAAGGCATGGGGTTCTTTGGCTCCTTTCCGCCCGCAAGAACCGGGCAGAGGGCATGGAAAGGTAGATCCCACCCGCCGGGCGGTCAAGGTGCACCGGCGGGAGCCCCGTTTCCTTCCAGTGGTATCCTGAAGATCCTCCTCTTGGGGGTTCCGGAGCCCTCCGGGCCCCTGCTCCTTGCCCCCCTTTCCCCTCGAGGGACCATGCGAACCCTCATCCTTCCCCTTCCCCTGGCAGCGCTTGCTGCGGTTCTTCTTCCGGCCTTCCTCTCCGCCCAGACCGTGGGCGGGATCGTGGAGCAGAGGTTCCGTTTCAACGGCCAGGAATCCATCGACGAACTCGGCTCTTCGGCGGCAGCGGCCGGGGACGTGGATGGCGACGGTTTCGCGGACGTGATCGTCGGGGCACCGCTGGCCAACCCCAACCTCCACGCCGACGCGGGCGCCGCCTACGTCTATTCGGGAGCCACTGGAGCGCAGCTTCTGCGCCTCGACGGCCCGGCCTCCAACGATGCGCTCGGCTCTTCCGTCGCCGGCGCGGGCGACGTCGACGGCGACGGTTTCGACGATCTGATCGTCGGGGCTCCTTTCGCGGATCCCAACGGCAACAAGGATTCCGGATCGGCCTTCGTCTTCTCGGGGGCCACTGGCAGCCTGATCTGGCGTTTCGACGGACAGGCCTCCCATGACGAACTGGGGTTTTCCGTGGCAGGCGCGGGCGACGTCGACGGCGACGGCGTTCCCGACCTGATCGCCGGGGTTCCCTTCCGCGATCCCAACGGCCGCACCGATGCCGGGTCGGCGCGGGTCTTTTCCGGCGCCACCGGCCTGCAGCTTCTCGTGTTCCGGGGCCAGGCGGCCTCCGACAATCTGGGGCGGGCCGTGGCCGGGGCGGGGGACGTGGACGGCGACGGGTTGGCGGACCTGATCGTCGCCGCTCCGTTTGCCGACCCCGGCGGCCTCAAGGATGCCGGGTCCGCCTTCGTCCTTTCCGGAGCCGGTGGATCGTTGATCTTCCAGTTCGACGGCCAGGGTGCCCACGACGAGTTCGGCTTCTCGGTGGCCCCTGCCGGGGACGTGGACGGGGACGGCGTCCCCGACCTGGCCGCCGGCGCCCCGCTCGCCGACTCCAATGGCAAGACCGACTCGGGCGCGGCCTTCGTCTTCTCGGGCGCGACGGGCGCCCAGGTGCTCCGGTTCAACGGCCTGCACGGCGGAGACGCCCTGGGCCGGTCGGTTGCGGGGACCGGGGATGCGGACGGGGACGGTGTGCCCGACCTGGCCGCCGGGGCCCCCTTCGCCGCTCCGGGCGGGCGCAGCAACGCCGGCTCCGCCTTCCTGGTTTCCGGAGCGACGGGAGGCATGGTTCTCCAGATCGACGGCCAGGCGGCCTCCGACTTCCTGGGGACCGCGGTCTCCGGCGCGGGCGATGCGGACGGCGACGGCCTCGGCGACCTGGTCCTGGGCGCCCCCTTCGCCAGCCCGGGGAGCCTCCTCTTCGCGGGCTCCGCCTTCGTCTTCACCTTCAATCCGATTCTCATCGCCTCGGGCGGAATCTTTTCCATTTCCGCCGGCGGGACCATCGACTACGCGATCCACTTTCCTGCGAAGGATGCAGGTTTGAAATACGGGATCCTTCTTTCCGCGACCGGAACCGGCCCGACCCTTCTCAAGGGCCTCCTGGTCCCCCTGACGAAGGACAAGTTCTTCACCGCTTCCACCCACGGCGACACGCCTTCCCAAGGAGTCGGCTTCCAGGGCATCCTGGATCCCCAAGGGCAGGCCCTGGCCCATTTCACCGCCGCGCCGGGGGGGCTGCCCGCCCGCCTCGCCGGGCGCACGCTCTTCCTCGCCGCGGTCAACAAGAGCCTCGACTTTTCTTCCGTCGTCCGCCGGCTCGTCTTCCAACCCTGATAGGAAGGCCCGGCCGGAGGAGGAAGGACCGCCCGCGCGGCCGAAGATCCGGCACGGTTTTTGCCACCCTCGTCGATGAACCCGCCGGCATGAAGCGGGAGAGGGAGTGTCAGCTCCGGATTCCGGCCGGTCCCCCCTTCCCTCTGTTGTTTTCCGCACGGGCGGTGAGCGGAATCGAACGACCCCGCCCCCCTCGAAAGGGGCGGAACCCATGAAAACATTCTTCCTTCTCCCTGCGATCGCCGGGCTGGCCCTGACCGGGTTCTCTCCGCTCCATCCCGCCCAGCTCGTCGGCGGAGACCTCGAGCAGCGCTTCCGCTTCGATGCCTTCTTTCGGGGCGACGAACTGGGATACGCGGTTTCCACGGCCGGGGACGTCGATCAGGACGGCCGGGACGATCTGGTCGTCGGCGTTCTCTTCGCCCAGCCAAACGGTGTGAACAACACCGGTTCCGCTTATGTCTATTCCGGCCGGACCGGGAACCTGATCTACCAATTCGACGGATTCGAGTCCTTCGATTTGATGGGATATTCCGTCTCGGGAGGCAAGGATGTGGACGGGGACAGGGTTCCCGACATCTTCGTGGGAGCGCCGCATTCCGATCCGAACGGACATTACAACGCCGGTTCGGCATTCGTCTTTTCGGGAGCAACGGGCCTTCAGATCCATCGTTTCGACGGCGCAAGTGACGAGGACCTCCTGGGCAATTTCGTCGCCCTGGCCGGCGACATGGACGGCGACGGTCTGGCCGAACTGGTCGTCGGGGCGGTCAATACGACCGTAAACGGAGTTTCCCAAGCCGGTTCCGTCTTCGTCTTCTCGGGCGGGAGCGGGGCTCTCCTCTACCGGATCGACGGCTCGGATCCGGTCCAGACCTTCGGGAAGGCGGTGGCCGATGCCGGGGACACCGATGGAGATGGTTTCGCGGACTTCCTTGTGGGCACTCCCGATACCTACCTCAACAACCATGTCGTTGCGGGATCCGTCTTCGTCTATTCGGGCGCCACCGGCAACCTTCTTCTGCGGTTGAACGGGCCCTCGGATGGTTTTCGATTCGGGACCTCCGTCGCCGGGGCGGGGGATCTGGACGGGGACGGCCTCGGGGATCTTCTTGTGGGCAACCGCACGGCTTCCGCTCCCCGCGACGATCCTGGCACCGTCTTCGCCTTCTCCGGGGCAACCGGCAGCCAGATCTTCCGGTTCGACGGCGATGCGGACACCCCTTCCTTCGGGCGTTCGGTCGCCGGTCCGGGGGACGTGGACGGCGACGGGGTTCCCGACATCCTGGTCGGGGCCACCTTCTCCGGTGAATACCGGCCGGCACCCGGCAATTCCGCCTTCCTTTTCTCCGGAGCGACGGGGGCCCTTCTCTTCCGCTTCGACGGATTGAGCCACCAGAGCGGGCTCGGGATCTCGGTTTCGGGAGCGGGCGACGTGAATGGAGACGGCCGGGCGGACCTGATCCTGGGCGCCCCTTTCGAGGAAACCTCTCTGTACCAGGACCGGGGTGCCGCCTTCGTCTTCACCTTCAATCCCATCCTGGAGGCTTCCGCCGGGGAGCTATCGATCGCATCGGGGGGAACCATCGGCTACGCGGCCGATTTCTCCGAAAGGGAAGCCTTCTCCGGCTACCGCATTCTCTTGTCCTTCCGTGGAACCGGCCCCACCGGCCTGCGGGGCCTTGCGGTCCCCCTGACCCGGGACCGTTTCTTCCTCGCCTCGCTGAAGGGCCGCACCCCGCCCCAGGCCCGGGGTTTCCAGGGACGGCTCGACGCCCTGGGAAGAGCTGCCGCCCGCTTCACCGCCGTTCCCGGAGGGCTGCCCGCCAAGCTGGCGGGACGGACCCTCTACCTCTCCGCCGTGGACAAGCGCCTCGACCTGTCTTCGGTGGCCCGCAAGCTCGCCTTTCTTCCGTGACCCGCAAACCATGATCCGTCTTCCCTGCCTCCTTCCGGCCGGCCTTTTCCTGGTCCTGCTCTCCTCACGCCTTCCGGCTCAGTTGAACGGCGGGACCTTCGACACGATGTTCCACTTCGAGGGAACGGACGGAGGGGAACGTTTCGGATGCCCCGTCGCCGGGGGCGGCGACCTCGACGGGGACGGCGTCGGGGATCTGATCGTGGGAGCCCTTTACGCCTATCCCAAGGCCAGGATCCTGGCCCTTTCCGGCGCCAGCGGAAACCTTCTCTGGAGCGTTGGGAACAAGAATCACGGGGAGTTCGGCCGTGCCGTCGCCTTGGTCGGCGACCTGGACGGAGACGGGCGGGAAGACGCGGCCATCGGCAGCCCCCCCTCGGCACCCAACGGCCTGGATCATGCCGGTTCCGTCCTTCTGGTCTCCGGCGCCACCGGGAAACTGTTGTTCCGCCTGGACGGCACGGCGGCCTGGGAAGGACTGGGCACGGCGCTGGCCCCGGCCGGCGACGTCAACGGCGACGGCGTGCCCGACCTGGTCGTGGGCGCCCAGGGCGCCTCCCCGAACGGCAGGACGGGGGCGGGGTCGGCGTTCGTCTTTTCGGGGGCCACCGGAAGACGGATCCTCCGCTTCGACGGCGGGGAGCCCGGCGATTTCCTGGGCAACGCCGTCTCCACGGCCGGCGACGTGGACGGCGACGGACACGATGACCTGCTCATCGGGGCCTTCAGCGCTGACCCCGGCGGTCTCACCTTCGCCGGGTCGGCCTTCGTCTTCTCCGGTGCCACCGGCGCCCAGCTCTTCCGCTTCGACGGCGCGCACGCCAGCGACCTGACGGGCAGTTCCCTGGCCCCCGCCGGCGATCTGGACGGCGACGGCGTTCCCGACCTTCTCGTCGCGGCCCGCGGCTCCGACCCGCAGGGGATCGTCAATGCGGGTTCGGTCTTCGTCTTCTCGGGGGCGAGCGGGGCCGTGATCCGCCGTTTCGATGGAGCGGGGATCAACGATTTCTTCGGCTCCTCCGTGGCGGCCACGGGGGATGCGGACGGCGACGGGGTGCCCGACATCCTCATCGGCGCCAACGGAACGGATCCGGAAGGCCGCACGGATGCAGGGTCGGCTTTCCTCTTCTCTGGAGCCACCGGGGAACTCATCGTTCGCCTCGATGGCTCGAAGCCGGGCGCCAGCTTCGGCTCCTCGGTTGTGGATGCCGGCGACCTGGACGGAGACGGTTCTCCCGAACTCTTCATCGGGGCGCCCCTGTCCGAAGAGGGCGGCTTTCGCGAAACCGGCTCCGCCTCCGTCTTCACTTACAACCCGATTTTGAGCGCCTCGGCGGAAGCCTTCTCGATCGCTGCGGGGGGAGCGGTCGATTACTCCATCGATTTCCCCGACGTGGATGCCGGCCGGGAATACGAGCTCCTTCTTTCCGCGACCGGGACCGGTCCGACCCTCTTCAAGGGCCTTTCGATCCCTCTGACGAACGACCGCTTCTTCCGGGCCTCCCTCGAGGGGAACACCCCTCCCCAGGGGATCGGTTTCCAGGGAATCCTGGATCCCCAGGGCCGCTCCGCGGCCCGTTTCACCGCCGCGCCCGGCACCCTTCCCGCCAAGCTGATCGGCCGCACCTTCTTCCTCGCCGCCATCAACGACAAGCTCGACTTCGCCTCCGTCGCCCGGCGGCTTTCGTTCCTGCCGTAGCGGACGGGCCGCAGGGAAAGATTCCCCGTTCAGTGGAACGGTATTTGCCTCCCTCCTGTTCGTGATGCCCGTTCCTTGCAAGCTTCCGGTCTCCGCCGGGGGCTTTGTTCCTTTTCGCACGGAGAGCGGGCGGAATCGAACCCGCGGCGCGCCCCCTTGACCCATTCTGCACCGTTCGCGCGGACTCCTTTCCCGGAATCCGCGCCATGTTCCTCGCCCCCTGGAATCGGACGGAACCGACCCTTCGAAACGGAGACGACCATGAATACCCCAGCCTTGCTGGACCTTTCCGTCGGGCTCGTCCTGACCCTGCTTTCTTCCCCGCTCGCCGCGCAGACGGTGGGCGGAACCTTCGACCAGAGCGCGCGCTTCGACGGCTTCGCTGCGGGCGACTCTCTGGGCTACGCGGTCTCCGCCGCCGGCGACGTGGACGCGGACGGCATCGGCGACCTGATCCTGGGAGCGCCGCAGGCCTCCTCCAACGGCCTGGCTTCCGGCTCCATCCAGGTGGTTTCGGTGGCCACCGGAAACCGCATCCTCCGGATCGACGGCCAGTCCCCGACCGACCTGCTCGGTTTCTCGGTGGCCTCGGCCGGCGACGTGGATGGCGACGGCATCCCCGACCTGATCGCCGGGGCCGTGCTGGCGGATCCCGGCGGACTCGAGGATGCCGGTTCGGCCTTCGTCTATTCCGGGGCCACGGGCAGCCTGCTCTTCCGCTTCGACGGCCAGTCGGTCCACGAGCGCCTGGGCGTCTCCGTCTCCGGCATCGGCGATCTCGACGGAGACGGCGTGCCCGACCTGCTCGTAGGCGCCCGGCGCGCCGACCCCAGCGGCCTCGTGGACGCCGGTTCCGTTCTGGTCTTCTCCGGAGCGACCGGCAACAAGATCCTCGTCATCCATGGCGGCGTCGCCGGCGGAATGCTGGGCAGCTTCGTGGCCGCCGCGGGCGACCTCGACGGCGACGGGGTCGGAGACATCCTGGCGGGCGCCCCCCGCACCGACCCCGGTCCCCAGGGCAATTACGGTTCGGCCTTCGTTTTTTCGGGGGCCACCGGAAACCGGATCCTCCGCTTCGACGGGCAGAACCCGGGCGATCAGCTCGGTTTCTCCGGAGCCGGAGTCGGCGACCTCGATGCGGACGGCGTCCCCGACCTGATCGTGGGGGCCATGCGCGCCGATCCGTTCGCGCGCACGGACGCCGGTTCGGTCTTCGTCTTTTCCGGAGCCGGCGGACTCCCGCTCTACCGCTTCCACGGCGAGGGGGCCGGCGACCTGCTGGGGTTCTCGGTCGCCCGCACCGGAGACCTGGACGGCGACGGGCTGGCCGACTTCGTCACCGGCGCGGTCGGTTCCGATCCCGGCGGCCGCACCGACGCCGGCTCGGCGCTGGTCTTGAGCTTCAATCCGATCCTGCGGGCTTCCGCGGAGACCCTTTCGATCGCCGCGGGAGGACCGATCGACTACAAGCTGGACTTCCCCGACGTGGATGCGGGAGCGAGATACCGGATCCTGTTGTCGGCCCACGGCACGGGACCCGTCATGCTCCGGGATCTCCTCGTTCCGCTCACGCCCGACCGGCTGTTCCGCTCTTCCCGGAAGGGGCGCACCCCGCCGCAGGCCTCCGGGTTCCAGGGCAGCCTCGACGCCCAAGGACAGGCGACGGCCGGGATCGCAGCGGCCCCCGGGAGTCTCCCCGCCAAGCTGATCGGCCGCACGATCTTCCTCGCCGCGGCCGACAAGAGCCTCGAGTTCGCGTCCGTGGCGCGCAAGGTCGTCTTCACGCCCTAGAAGGCCCCCGGAGCCCGAAAAAGGCCCGAAAAACCGCTGCCCCTCCCCGGCCCGGCAGGCCGGGGAGGGATTTTCGCAATGGTTCGACAGGATGAAAACAGCCACCACTCTTTCCCTTTTCCTCGCCGGTCTGGCATGGGCTGCCCGGCAATTCCCTCCCGGTTCCCGGCGACGTGGAGGCCGATGGGCCGAGCGGCCGGGGCGGGCAGTGATCAGGCATGGTTTTTGGGGCCTCCTGGCGTTTTTGCGGGCAGGTTTTGGCAGATAGTGGGGTTTCTTGCGCTTGAACCGTTTGGGCCAACGAACGCGGAAATCTTTGAGAAGCCAGTTTGTTTGCCTGGTTCCGGTTGAACGAGGAGACCCTCAATGCATCCCCCATTTCTCCTGTCACTTGCCCTTGCAGGTTTGGCCCAGGCTTTCCTTCCACCCGCCCTTTCAGCCCAGACGGTGGGTGGGACCGAAGACCTGGGACGCCGTTTCAACGGCCTCGCGATGGATGACGAATTCGGGTTCTCTGTCTCCGACGCCGGAGACGTGGACGGAGACGGTTTCGTTGATTTGATCGTCGGCGCTCCCGGGGCTGATCCCAAGGGCCTCTCCGCGGCAGGGTCCGCCTTCGTCTTCTCCGGAGCGACCGGAGAACAGTTGTGGCGTTTCGACGGCCTTGGCGCGGGGGACTACCTGGGATGGTCCGTGGCCGGTGCCGGGGACGTGAATGGGGATGGATTCGACGACCTGATCGCTGGAGCCGTCAAGGCGGATCCCAACGGTCTCCCGTATTCGGGCTCCGTCTTCGTCTTCTCCGGGGCGACCGGAGAGCAGATCTGGCGCTTTAACGGCCTTGGAGCCGGAGATCGGTTGGGATGGTCCGTGGCCGGCGCTGGAGATCTGGACGGAGACGGTTTCAATGATTTTATCGTTGGCGCTCCCTATGCTGATCCCAACAAACATGGGAGTGCGGGCTCCGCCTTTGTTTTCTCCGGAGCCTCAGGATTGCAGCTCTTTCAGTTCGATGGCTTAGGAATACAGTCCTTTTTGGGGAAATCCGTGGCCAGGGCAGGGGACGTAGACGGCGATGGGGTTCCCGACCTGATCGTGGGAGCCTATGGTGCTCATCCTCATGGCCTCCCCAATGCAGGGTCGGCTTTCGTATTCTCCGGCGCAACGGGAGCCCGGCTCCTCCGCTTCGACGGCTTGAGAGCTTTTGACTTGCTGGGGTATTCCGTCGGAGGCGCAGGGGATGTTGACGGCGATGGCTTTGATGACATGATCGTCGGCTCCCCGGGTGCAGCCCCCAACGGCCTCACGTATGCAGGCTCGGCCTTTGTCTTTTCAGGCGCAACGGGTGCCCAGCTCTGGCGATTGGACGGCAAAGCCAGCAGTGACCACCTGGGACATTCCGTTGACGGAGCCGGAGATATCGACGGCGATGGCTTGGGCGATGTGATCGTCGGAGCCCCATTTGCACACCCCAGCGGAATCTACCAAGCGGGTTCGACCCTGGTCTTCTCCGGGGCAACAGGAACTCAACTATTCCGCCTCGACGGGTTGACTGCCAGGGCCGCGTTGGGGTTTTCGGTGTCCAGAGCAAGAGACGTGGACAGGGATGGAGTTCCGGACCTGATCATCGGAGCCCCGCTTGCCCACCCCAACGGCCTTTCCCATGCGGGGTCGGCATTCGTCTATACCTTCAACCCGATCCTCACCGCTTCCGCAGATGTGCTTTCGGTAACCTCCGGCGGAAGGATCGACTACGCGATCGACTTCCCAGACGTGGATGCGGGCGCCAGTTATCAGATCCTCTTGTCCGCCCACGGAACCGGGCCCACCACACTCAACGGTCTTCTGATCCCCCTCACACGGGACAAATACTTCCATGCTTCCAGGAACGGCAAAACCCCTTCGGGCACTTCCGGATTCCAAGGCATTCTCAATGAAAACGGAAAGGCTATTGCGCATGTAACCGTTCCCCCCTTCGCCCTGCCGCTCAAGCTTCTCGGCCACCACTTCCCGATCACCCTGGTGGTCATCAACAGCAACTTCGACTTCTGCTCGGTGGCCCGCACCCTGAACTTTACGCTGTAGAGGCCTCGGCTCCGCCACCCGAAAGCTCGCCGGCCGCATTGAACCTCAGAGGAGCTGGCGCAGGTCGAGCGGGTGGCGGCGCCAGAGGTAGCGGCCCATGAAGAAGGCCGCCAGAAAGTTGCCGCCCAGGACCGCCGGGACCGAGATCGCCTCGAACACCGGCAGGTCGGTGAGCAGGTTGAAGGCCAGGAAGCCCGCGAAGAAGAAGATGAAGAAGAGCAGCAGGCCGAAGAGCCAGGCCGGATGGCGTTCGGCGGCCACGAAGAGCCGCACGGCCACGTAGCCCACGAAGCAAAACCCCACCCCGTGGAGGATGGTGTAGAGCGCCACCATGCCGAGCGAGACCGGCAGATCGGCGAGCGACACGGCCTCGCCGGAGTGGAAGAGGACCGTGCCCAGCACGGTCGGCGTGTAGAGCGGATGACCCTGGATCGTGTCCAGGATCAGGAACCAGACCATGATCGCCACGGCCCCCAGGCCGCCGGCGAGGGTTGCTTCCCCGACGAGCCGCTCGGAAAGATGGGCTTCGGCGGGAAGGGTGGCGCTTCCTTGGACCTCTGCGGACATTGTCAATTCCCCCCTGTTCGGGCACACGAAGATCCAGGACCTTCTCTTCCCCTTTCCAGCTCCGCCCGCGTCCGTGACGGCTTTTCGGCTAGAAGACCACCCGGCCGCGGGAGACCAGGTGGCGGACGGGGTTTTCGCCGAAGGCGTAACCGAGTTCCTGCAGATCCGTCATCTCCAGGACGGCGAGGTCGGCGTCGAGGCCGGGGGCCAGGCGGCCCTTGCGGTCGCCGGCGCCCAGGCTGGCGGCCGCATGGAGGGTGGCGCCGGCCAGGGCCTCCAGGGGGGAGAGCCGCAGGCGGATGCGGGCGAAATGGATGACTTCCGGAAGCGAGGGGGTGTAGCAGGTTCCGGGGTTGAAATCGGTGGCCAGGAACCAGGGCACTCCGGCCTGGATCAGGCGGCGGGCGGGGGCGTCGGTCTTCTGGCGCAGGAAATGGGCCACCGCCGGCAGAAGCCCCGCGAAGGTGCGGCCGCTCGAGGCCAGGGCCTCGAGCCCGGCGTCGTCGAGCGCTTCCAGATGGTCGGCACATTCGGCCCCCAGCTCGGCGGCGAGCGCCGCGCCGCCCAGGGTCGCAAACTGCTCGGCGTGCACCCGCAGGGCGAAGCCCAGCTCCCGCGCGCGCGCGAGATAGCGCCGCGCGCGCGCGAGGTCGAAGGCGTGCGCCTCGACGTAGATGTCGGCCGCGCGCGCGAGCCCCGCCTCGGCCACCGCGGGGAGCGACTCCTCGCACAGGATCGCCAGGTAGCGGTCGGGATCGCCGGAGTGTTCCTCGGGCACCGCGTGGGCGCCCAGAAAGGTGGGGAAGACCTGCATGCCGGTCTCCTCGGCCGCCGCGCGGATGGCGCGCAGCGATTTGAGTTCCTCCGCCGTGCTCAACCCGTAGCCCGACTTGGCCTCGCACGAGGCCGTGCCGCAGCGCTGCATGCGGCGGAAGTGGTCCGCCACGCAACGGGCCAGCTCCTCCTCACTCGCCTCGCGCACCGCGCGCACCGAAGCGAGGATCCCCCCCCCCGGCGGGCGATCTCGACGTAGTCCATCCCCTCGCTGCGCCACTGGAACTCCTGCGCGCGGCCGGCGGCGAAGGCCGGATGGGTGTGGGCGTCCACGAAGGCGGGGATCACGAGCCCGCCGCCGGCGTCGAGCACCTCCCGCGGCTCGAAGCGGGCGCGCAGCTCGCTTTCGGGTCCCACCGCCGCGATGCGCGCCCCTTCCACCGCCACGGCTCCCCCCGGGAAGACCGGCAGGGCCTCGAGAGCACCCGGGGCGGGAAGAGCGCCCCCGGCCCCGGCATCCAGGGTCACCACCCGGGCGGCATGGGCGATCAGCAGGCTGCAGGGGGTCCGTTCCACGAAAAAGCCGCCCCAGGGGGCGCAGGAGAGCCGGGGAAGCGGCCCCGGGGGGAGGAAGCCCGCCGGCGGCCCCCTCCCGTGGACTATACTTTGGGCAAAGCCCTCCCCCGCCGCAAGGCGGCCCGGGGGGAGCGGCGCACCAGCTTGAGCGATCCACTTACGGTAGTCCTCGGGACCATCCTTCCGCCTTCCACAGGCGACTCCGCGCCCCCATCCCTGGCCGGACTGGTCCTCGTTCCGCTCGCCCTGCTGCTTCTGGCAGCCTTCGCGGGGGGGGTGCGCGCGCTCTGCGCCTCGCCGCTGCGCCACCAGCTTCTGGCCGGGCTTCCCGCGCGCTCGGGCCGCAAGAAGGCGCTGCTGGAAGACCCTCCCGCCTGGCTCGCCGGCACCGCCGGCCTGGTGCGCATCGCCGGGCTGTTCGCGGCGGTGGTCTGGATGGTGCGCCAGTCCGACCGTCTGGCCCCCGGTCCCGAGGTCTGGACGGCCTGGATCCTCTTCGGGCTCGCCGCGGCGTTCCTGTTGGAGGGCTTCCCGGCCCTCGCGGTGCGCGGGCGCGGCCTCGCCCCGGTCCTTGCCATCCTGCCGCTCATCCGGGTGCTGGCGCTCCCCTTGCGGCCGCTCACTGCCCTGCTTTCCTCCACCCTTCGGCGCTTCGGAGCCGACCCCGAAGGCGAGGCGGCCCGCACCCTGGCCGAGGAGGTCCTCGATGTGGCCAGCGAGACCGAACGCCAGGAGGCGCTCGGGGAGACCGAGCGGCGCATGATCGAGGGCATCCTGGAACTGCCCGAAACCGATGCCGCCGAGGTGATGACGCCGCGAACCTCGCTGGCGGCCATCACGGCCTCCGACAACCTCCAGACCGCGCTGGAGGTGGTGCGCAACGAGGGACATTCCCGCATCCCGGTCTACGAGGGCGATCTCGACCACATCGTGGGGATCTTCCACGCCAAGGACATCCTGGCGGCCCTGCCCGACGGCCTCGATCTCGAGAAGACCGTGGTGCGCGAGCACATGCGGGCGCCCTTCTTCATTCCCGAGACCACCCGCGTGCCCGCCATCCTGGAAGAGATGCGCCGGCGCCGCAACCACCTCGCGGTGGTGGTGGACGAATACGGCGGCACGGCCGGGGTGGTCACCATCGAGGACCTGCTCGAGGAGATCGTCGGCGAGATCGAGGACGAGCACGACACCACCTCCCCGCAGCCCTCCATCGAGAACCTGGGACCCGGCGAGGTGATGATCGAGGGGGTCGTCCCGGTCGGCGACCTCAACGAGGTCCTGGGAGTGGACCTGCCCGAGGACGAAGGCTACGACACCGTGGCCGGGCTGATCTTCCAGGAACTGGGCCGCATCCCCACCCCCGGCGAGAGCCTGCAGGTGGACGGCGTCTACCTCGAAGTCGTGGAGGCCGACGAACGCCGCATCCGGCGCATCCGGGCGCGCCGGGAACGGCCCGCCGCGGGAAGCGACGCCGCGTGAAGCGCCGCAGCACTCCGGCCATCGTGCTGCGACGCTGGCCCTTCTCCGAAACCTCGCTGGTGTTGCGCGCCCTGACCCCTGAGTCCGGCACCGTCTCCCTTTTCGCGCGCGGCGTCCACCGCATGAAGAGCGGCCAGCTCGGCGTGCTCGACACCTGGGCCTTGATCCAGGCCGAATACGGTGAAACCGAGCACAGCGACCTCCACCCGCTCTACCGCTCCTCCCTGGAGCACCGCTTCCCGGGCATCTCCGAGAACCCCGACCGCATCGTGGCGGCGGCCGTGCGCGCCGAGCTGGCGGAACTGGCGGCCCCTCCCGGCTCCCCCTCGGAGCCCGCCTTCCTCTACCTCCTGGAAGGCCTCCAGGAACTGGACCGCCCCCTGGCCCTGCTGCCCTTCCTGTGCCGCACCTTGATGCAGGGGCTCGGCCTGCTCGGGCTCACCCCGCGCCTGGAAATGGAAGCGGTCCTCGCTTCCGCCCCGGCCCCGCCTTCCCCCTCGGGCCTGGGGTTCTCGCCTTCGACCGGAGGTATCGGCCCCCGGGACGGCCTCCCGCACGAGGGGCCCTCCCAGCCCCTCTCTCCCGCGACCCTGGATCTCCTGCGAGACCTGCGGGATCATCCGGGTATGCCGATCCAGGCCGATTCGGACTGCCAGCGGGCCGCCTTTACAATCCTCGAGGAATTCCTCCTCTACCACCTGGAGCACCAGCCCCGGGCCCTGGCCGCCCTGCGGCGCCGCCATCCCAGCCTCGCGACTCTCGCGTGAGAAACCACCGCACCCTTCTGTCCCTGACCCTGCTGGGGCTTTTCTCCTGTTCTTCCGCCCCGCCGGAGCCGCTGGCGGAAGCCGATCTCTCCGAGGTCCGGGCGCTGGCGGACCAGGGGCGATGGGACCAGGCCTGGTCCGAGCTGAACGGCCTGGACCGCGAAGACTTCGACCGGCTCTCCCAGGGCTCCTTCAGCCTCCTTTCCGGGGACGTGGCCTACAAGATCGGGGCCTACGACAAGGCCATCAAGCATTACGAGGAGTTCCTGCTCTTCGAGGGGCCCTCGGTCGACACCCAGCGGGTGGTGGAACGCCTGTTCGAGATGGGGGTCGCCCTGCTGCAGGGGGACGAAAAGGTGCTCGGCATCTTCACCGACAAATCCCGGGGCGTGACCACCCTGCACAACCTGGCTGCCTGGGCCCCGTTCAGCCCCCTGGCCGCCGAAGCCCTGGCCCGCGTGGGCGAGTTCCACTACACCAGCCGGATGCTCAACGAAGCCGCGGAGGACTACAGCCTGATCCTGCGCAACCACCCCCACTCGGAGTGGGCCGACCTGGCGACCTACCGCATCGCCATGTGCCGCTACCTCCAGGTCGACGGACCCGAAATCGACGGCCGGCTGATCCTCTCCGCCCTCGATCAGCTCAAACACTATCTCGACCAGTTCCCCTCGGGCCTCTACCGGCGGGAGGCTCAGGACACCAAGAAACACCTGGAGGAACTGGCCGCGGGGCACGAACTCAACGTGGGCGACTACTACCGGGAGATCGACAACGTCCGTGGAGCCCGTTTCCACTACCGGAACGCCACGAAATGGTCCAAGACGGAGGCCGGCCAGGAGGCGCGCAAGCGACTTGCCGGCCTTCCCCCGGACCCTCCGCTCGGAGAGGTGCAGGAAACGAAGGGGAAGGAAGGATGAAGGCTCCCTTCCGGGCCCTGGGCCTGGCCGCCCTCCTGGGCGCCGCATCCTGCGGCTATCGCGTGATCGACCCCTCCGTCGGCGGAGGGCGCCGGATCTCCGTGGCGCCGGCATCCAATGACACCCGCTGGCGCGGCATCGAAACCGGCCTCACGCGCTCCCTGCGGACCGATTTCGAGCGCCTGCTCGACGTCCGCCTCGGGGGAGACGAATCCGACTTCGTGCTCAGGACCGGGATCCGGGACGTTTCGCGCGGCGCGCCGGACCGGGCGCGCACAGGGGGCGCTTTGGTGGGTTCCGCCACCCTGGAGGTGACTTGGCGGCTGGAAGATCCCCAGGGGGAGGTCCTGGGGAACGGAAAAACCCGCCGGACGTTCGAATTCCTCCCCTCGGACGGGGAGGACGCCTTGAGCGCCATGGGAGAAATCCTCGATACGATGGCGGAACAGGTCGTAATGGAAGTCAGCATCCTTTTTTCAGATTCCACCCCCCCAGGCCCCTGATGAACGAACCGCCCAGAAAACCCGCCCGTCCGGGAGAAAAGCCCGGGAAGCGGCCCTTCGGCCCCTTCCTGGTGCTGACGACCGCCCTTTTGCTCCTCCTGGTGATTTTCGGAAGCCCCCCCTCCCGCCGCACGATCAGCGTGGACGCCTTCCGCTACAACCTCTACACGGGGGGGATCGAGACGGCCGCGCCCCAGGATCAGAACAGCCGGATCACGGGCAGCTTCCGCAAGGGAGTGGTTCCAGCCGGCCAGGAATCCTTCACCGTGACCTGGCCGCGGAGTCCCGAAACCAACGAGTGGATCCGGAACCAGCTCGCCAAAAAGCCCGAAGGCCTCTTTGGAGCCGAAGAAATCCTGCAGGCGGTCGAGAGCGGCGAAAAGAATCCGGTGCACGTCTACGCCCTGAAGGCAACCCGGGCCGCTGGAGACAAGGCCGCGGCAGGCCCCGCCCCCACCGAGCAGCGCCTGTTTCTCGACTATGCCGACAAGCAGGGGCTCCACTACGGGGAGATCCTCCTTGCGGGCGCCGACGTGGGGCAGCTTCTGCAAACGCTCAAAAGCAAGAAAGCCGACGTCACGGAGGAATACTTCGACCTTGGCAAGGGCCTGGTGGTCGAGGAGGGCAATTCGGCCCTCATGTATTTCCTGGGCACCTTCGGACCCATCCTTCTCTTCCTGGCGCTCTTCTGGTTCATCTTCATGCGCCAGATGCGCGGCCAGGGCCAGGGCCTGATGTCCTTCGGCCGCTCCAGGGCGGTCCTCTACAACAAAGAGGACCGGACCAAGGTCTCCTTCGAGGACGTTGCCGGCATCGACGACGCCAAGGAGGAAGTCGGCGAGATCATCGAGTTCCTGAAGAACCCCACCCGTTTCCAGCGCCTGGGCGGCCGGATCCCGCGCGGGGTCCTCCTGGTCGGCAATCCCGGCACGGGCAAGACCCTGCTGGCCAAGGCGATCGCCGGCGAGGCCGATGTCCCCTTCTTGAGCATCAGCGGCTCCGACTTCGTGGAGATGTTCGTCGGCGTGGGCGCCAGCCGGGTGCGGGACCTCTTCAAACAGGCCAAGGATTCGGCCCCCTGCATCCTCTTCCTGGACGAGATCGACGCCGTCGGCCGCAAGCGCGGCTCCGGGATGGGCGGCGGCCACGACGAACGCGAGCAGACCCTGAACGCCATCCTGGTCGAAATGGACGGCTTCGACACCGATGAAGGCATCATCGTCGTCGCCGCCACCAACCGGCCCGACGTCCTCGATCCCGCCCTTCTCCGGCCGGGCCGTTTCGACCGCGAAATCGTCATCGATCTTCCGGACATCAACGGCCGCGAACAGATCCTCAAGGTCCACAGCCGCGAAGTGAAGCTGGCCCCCGGGTTGGACATGGCCGAGATCGCCCGCGGCACGCCCGGCTTCTCCGGGGCCGAACTTTCCGCGCTGGTGAATGAAGCCGCCATCCTGGCTGTGATGAAGAACCACCTGGCCGTCACCCAGGACGACCTCGAGGAAGCCCGTGACAAGATCCGTTTCGGCCGCCAGAAGAAATCGAGGGTGATGGACCTGGAGGACAAGACGATCACCGCCTACCACGAGGCCGGGCACACCGTGATCAGCCAGACCCTCGAAAACGCCGAGCCGGTCCACAAGGTCACCATCATCCCGCGGGGGATGTCCCTGGGGGCCACCATGCAGCTTCCGGAGAAGGAACACCTGCATCTCACCCGCAAGAAACTCCTCGACGAATTGACGGTCCTCTACGGAGGGCGTGTGGCCGAAGAGATGTTCTGCGACGACATCACCTCGGGAGCCTCCAACGACATCCAGCGGGCCACCCAGATCGCCCGCATGATGGTCACCGAATGGGGAATGAGCGATCATCTCGGCCCGATCAACTTCGCCCATCAACGCGGCAACGATTTCCTGGGGAGCGAATTCTCGCTCGGAAAGGATTTCTCGGAAGCTTCGGTGAAGGAGATCGATCACGAGGTGACCCGCTTCGTGAAAGAAGCCTATGGCCGGGCCCGGGAGGTCCTTTCCCGGAACCGGGAGGAAGTGGAACGGGTGGCCCAGGCTCTGCTTCGTTTCGAGACCCTGCACGCGCACGAGATCGTCCTCCTGATGGAGGGGACCGCCCCGGAGAATCTGCGCCCGGAACCCGAGGCCCCGCCCTCCGGCTCGCCGGCCCCCGCTCAATCCGATCCCGCCAAGCGGGTTCCCGCACCGGAACCGGGAAGCGGCCTTGTGCAGCCCGGGCAGGAAGGGCTGGCTCCGGCGTGATCCATCCCTGGGAAGTCCCCCACTTCTCAAGACCCCACCATGCCCTCCCTCTGGGGGACGGCTGGTGGCGCGGCCCCGCCTGCAAGTCCCCCGCCTGCGCCCGGGCGCTCCAGCAACGGGGTCTTGAGCCGGGAAGGCTCCTGCCCGACGGATCCCAGGCCTTCCGGCCTCCCGACGGGCCCTTTCCTGCCGAATTCCTCCGGACCGCCGCAGACGAAAACGACCCTGCCGGGCGCGCGGCCTGGATCGAAGCGCGCATTGCCGCCGGCCGGGCGGCCTGGCAAACCCGTCCCCCGCGTCCCGCCTTCATGGCCATCCTGAATCTCACCCCCGATTCCTTCAGCGACGGCGGGGAACTTCTCCGGGCCGGGGTCCTGGAAAGGGAAGCCGCGCTGCGGGTGGACGAGGGAGCCGCCTTCCTGGATCTGGGCGCGGAGAGCACGCGCCCCGGAGCCCGTCCCGTGCTCGCCGCCCTTCAATTGAAGCGGCTGCTCCCCGCCATCGGGAAGCTGCGTCCCCTGGGAGTGCGACTTTCCATCGACACCCGGTCGGCCGAGGTCGCCCGCGCCTGCCTGGAGGCCGGGGCGGCGATGATCAACGACGTAAGCGCCCTGGCCGCAGATGAGGAAATGGCGGACGTGGTCGCGCGGGCCGGCTGCCGGGTGGTTCTCATGCACATGCGCGGGACCCCGGCCGACATGGCCTCTCGCGCAAGCTACCGTTTCCTCCTGGGGGAGGTCGTGGACGAACTGGCGGCGCGCGCCGGCTTGGCCCTGCGCCAGGGGATCGCTCCGGAAAAGATCCTGCTCGACCCGGGGATCGGGTTCGCCAAGACCGCCGCCCAGAGCCTGGAATGGATCGCTTCCATCGGCTGTCTCCGGGCGCTCGGGTTCCCCGTCCTCGCCGGCCCCTCGCGGAAGTCCTTCCTGCTCCCGGTGCTCGGCAAGGACCGCCCGCCCGCCGAGCGGGACGGGGGCACCGCCGGAGCGGCGGCGCTCTGCGCGGCCGGCGGGGCAGCCGTCCTGCGCCTCCACCGGGGGGGGTTCGTCTGGGATGCCGCCCTGGCAGCGGCAGCGGCGGCTTTTCCCGAGGAATCCGTGCTGGCGGCCAGGGCCCCCTGCGCCGACAATCGGGCCGGGCAGGAGACCCCGGCATGATTTTCCGCCAGCTCGGAGTCAGCAGCTACACCGTGGGAGCGGCGATCGAGATCGCGCTCCTTTCGCTGGGGATCTACGCGGTCTTGAGATTCCTGCGCACGACGCGGGGCTTCGGCGTCCTGCGAGGGCTTCTGGTCTTTCTCCTGGCCGTTTCCATCGGCCTTGCCGGGCTGGATGCGGTGCTCGAAGTGCCGCGTCTCAACTTCATCCTGGGGCTGGTGGCCCCCTGGCTGGTGGTGGTGCTGGTCATCCTCTTCCAGCCGGAACTGCGCCGCGGGATTTCCCAGATCGGGCGGGCGGGCTTCCTCGGCTTCCTGGGAAGCGAGGGCCCCGAAGCCGCCACGCTCGCCAAGGTCACCGCCGCCGTCCAGCGCATGGCCAAGGAACGCATCGGCGCCCTGATCGCTTTCGAACGCAACGTCTCCCTGGACCCCTACGAGGAGAACGCCGTCAAGATCGAAGCTCCGGTCGCTTCGATCCTGCTCGAGGCGATCTTCTTTCCGGGCAACCCCCTCCACGACGGCGCGGTCATCCTGCGGGGCCGCAAGATCGCCTACGCGGTCTGCCTCTTCCCGCTGACCGAAAACCCGGAAGTCCAGCGCCGCATGGGCACGCGCCACCGAGCGGCCCTGGGGCTCACGGAAGAGACCGACGCCGTCACCGTGGTGGTCAGCGAGGAGACCGGGAGGATTTCGATCTGCTGCGGGGGGATCATGTACCGGCAGGTCCCCTTCGACCAGATCGAGGACAAGCTGCGGGAGCTTCTGCGGACGGAAGCTCCCAAACCCAAGCCGAAAAAGGACAGCGCCGCCGCGGAAACGCGGGCGGAGCCCTCCAGCGTCGTGGTGGCCGCCGCGGAGTCTCCTCTCAAGCCCCCGGCCCCGGAAAAGGCGGCTTCCCAGTGAAGCTTCGCGGCATCTTCTTCCACGACCTGGGCCGCAAAGGGCTGGCGTTGGGCCTGGGGCTGGTCCTCTGGTTCTGGGCGGACAACCGGGTCACCCAGAAACAGGGTCATTCCTTCAAGATCGTGACGGGAGATGAAGTCACGGCCCCGGAGAACAATACGATCCAGGTCCAGGTGCCGCCCGGCTGGATCCTGGTGGCCCCCAAGCCGGGTTCGAACATCCAGGTCCTTTTCGAGGGCCCGCGCTCGACTCTCGAAAACTTCTTCAAGTCCCAGTGTGCCGCGTCCTACCGCGCGGAATTCTCCGCCGAGCAGGAGGTCTCCATCTTCCAGGTGCCTCTGCGGCCGCGCGACCTCTCCTGGCAGCGCCCGCAGGACGCCCAGGTTCTCCTGGGTTCGGTCCCTCCCAAGGAACAGCCTCTGGAAGAACTCCGTTTCGAACGGCGGCGTGTCGTCCCCGTCGATCTGACCTCCGAGATGGTCCGCATCCAGGGCGACCCGGCCGAATCCTTCGCGGTCGAGTCCGCAAAGATCCGCTTCACGCCCAGCCGGGTCGAGATCGACGGCCCGACGACCGAAGTGGACCAGTTGAGACGCCGGCTGAAGGCCATGGTCGAGGGGACCGAACCCGAGGCGGTCTTCCTTGATCTTGTCAACGTCGATGGCGCCCGCCGGGATCTCACCAGTTCCGTGGCCCTCGACCCGTCCCTGCTGCAGACGGGCATCCGCATGGAACCGGAACGCGTCCTGGTCTCCCTGCCCCTGCGCCTGAAGGAACCCGTCCGGGTGGAGTTCTTTCCCGAGGACGACGGCCTGCTCTACCTGTTCGGGAAGGCCCCCGGGGGGTCCACCTGGACCCCCAAACCCTTGAGACGCAAGCCCTGGGTCGCCCAGCTCCTCAGCGACGAAGGGCTTCCCGAGACCTTCGACCGCCAGTGGGTGACAAGCCACGTCCGTCTCCTGGCCGACCTGTCCCAGGTCAAGGTCGAAGCCAAGGAGTATCCGCTTAAGATCGAGTGGACCCTTTTCGGGCTGGAAAAGGGCGTGCGGGATCTCTACCTGAAACAGATGACCATCACCCCGGAGGGGGAAGAGGACTGGACCGTCACGGTCGTGCAGAACCCTCAATAGACTCCGGAAAGAATCTGGCAGAAGCATGGAGGAAAGGCTTTTCGGCACGGACGGCATCCGGGGCAAGGCCGGAGAGGGGCCCCTCGCGCCCGGATTCCTGGAGCGCCTGGGGCGCCTGTTCAGCGAGCATCTTCCTTCCGGGGGCGAAGGCCCGGTCCCCCGCGGGGTCTTGATCGGCCATGACGGCCGGCAGAGCGGGGAGACCCTGGCGGCCGCCCTGGCCGGCGGCCTCGTGCGCGGCGGCGTTCCGGTGGACGTGGTCGGTCTGGCCCCCACTCCCGCGGTCGCCTACCTGACCGCCACGGGCCCTTACGCCGGGGGCGTGGTCATCTCGGCTTCCCACAATCCCGCCGAAGACAACGGCATCAAGCTCCTGGGAGCCGACGGTTGCAAGCTTTCGGACGGCAAGGAGCTGGCGCTGGAGGAAGGGATGGCCGGAAACGAGGATCTTCCCGACTCAGCCGTTCCGGGAACCATCCGGCGCGCCAAGGGCCTGGTGGGCGATTACATGGCCTGGCTGCGCAATGACGCCTTTCCCGAGCTGGAACTCAAGGGCTGGAAGATCCTGATCGACTGCGCCAACGGAGCCTATTCCCAGCTCGGGCCGCGCATTCTCAAGGCGTTCGGCGCCGAGCCGGTTTCCATCCACGACCGCCCCGACGGCCGGAACATCAACCGGGACTGCGGTTCCCTGCATCCCGAACTGGCCGCGCGCGAAACCGTTCAGAACCACTGCCGGATCGGACTCAGCCTGGACGGAGACGGGGACCGTGGAATCCTGGCAGACCGCAACGGGCGTGTGCTGGACGGAGACATCCTGCTTGCCGGGCTCGCCCCGCACCTCGCGGCACAGGATCTCCTTCCCGAACGGACGGTGGTCGCAACCGTCATGAGCAACATGGGCCTGGGAAAATACCTGGAAGGAAAGCGGATCCGCCTGCAGCGGGTCGCGGTCGGCGACCGCAACGTGGCCCGGGCCATGCGCCAGAACGGCTGGACCCTGGGCGGGGAAAAGTCGGGGCACCTCCTCTTTGGAGAAGACCATGGATTCCGCGGGGACGGTATCTATACCTTCCTGCGCATCGCCGCAGCCCTGACCGCAGAGAATCTGGAACCCCAGGATTTCGCAGCCGGATACCGGGAATACCCCCAGAAACTTGTGAGCCTTCCGGTGGTTGAACGGGTTTCCATGGAAAAACTTCCCCGGCTGCAAGCGGTCGAGAACGAACTGGCTCAAGAATTCGGCGGAAGAGGCCGCACCGTGGTCCGTTTTTCAGGCACCGAACTCCGGATCCGGCTCATGGTGGAAGCGGAGAGCGGCCCGGCCGTCCTGGCAGCTCTCGATCGGCTCACCCGGGCCGCCCGCGAAGACGGGATCCTGGCCTGAAACCCGGCTGGAAAGCAGCTTGAGGGGACTTCTCCACGGAATCCTGGGCCTCGATCTTTCTGGAGACCCCTCCCGGATCGCCCTGGGGACCTCGAGCGGCATCGAGGAAGCCGCCTTCCAGGGCGAACGGGGAAGACAGCTGTTCGCGTGCCTCGAGAGCCTGCTTTGCGTAGGCGGTCTTTCGCGCGCGGACCTCACGGGAATCGTCGCGGGAACCGGCCCGGGGTCCTACACGGGGCTGCGCATCGCCTGCACTGCTGCGCGCACGCTTTCGGTCGCCCTGGACATTCCCGTGCTCGGAATCTCCACATTCGAAGCCGCCGCGTTTTCCGCGCCCGTGGATTCCCACGTCCACCTTCTTCTCGACGCCCACCGCCGGGAGGTCTATCACGCCGTCTACCGGCGGACCTGCGACGACGTGGAAGTCATCGTTGCTCCCCGGGTCCTTCCGCGCGAAGAAGGGGCGGACGCCGTCCCCCAGGGTTGTCTGCTGATCGGCGATCCGGAGTTGTGCGCGGCGAAGGTGGAGGTGTTCGCCGAGCGCATCGCTCCTCCTGCATCCAGTCTTCTCCGCCTTGCTGGGAGGAGATTCGGCCCCCCGGACGATCCGGCCTGGAGTGCCCAACCGCCTCCAAACCCCCTCTACCTGCGCGCCGCGGCCCAGCCCCGCAGACTTTGAAAACCGGAAGGACCCTCGTGAAACCACGGCGAAAAAAAGGCAGACGCGGCCCGCCCAAGCGGACCGCGCCGTTGCCCGGAGGAATCCGGTCTACAGATCTTGGGGACGAAGGGTCTTGCGGCCGTTGGCGGTCGCGCGGCCTTCCGCTTCCTTGATGGCACTCCGGACGTATTGATCCAGGGCCGGGTAGAAGTCGCTCGAAACGTTGCAACGCTTGACGGCCCCCTTGGTCCGGCTCTTGGAGATGATCAACTCGGCGATCCGGGAACTCCTGCTCCCGCTCCGCTTCGTCTTCTTCTTGGTCGTCTTTGCCTTTTTTCTGGCCATGATTCCTGGTTGTCTTTCGGTTGATCCTCGTCGGCCTTCGCCTTCCGAGGAGGGGTGGTGTTCAAGGAAGGAGCGGTTGACCCATTCCCAACCCATTCATTGGAACCGACAGGAAGCCCTGGGTCAAACCCTAAACCCTGAAAATGGGCCTTTATTTGGGAATTTACGCCTGGTGGGGACTCCGCGGGACCAGGTTGCCGGGCGGACCGGGGGCCCGGGTCCCGCCCGGAACGGGAACCCCGAAAGATCTCCCGACACCCCATTGGGCCCCAGGAGTCTGGAACCCACCCCGGTCCAGCCGTTACATTCCCCTCCATGGCCTCCCGCCTGCGCGCCTGGGCGGAAATCGATCTGGCCGCGTTCCGCCACAATCTTGCCCTTGTTCGCAAACGGGCCGGGGTGGCTGCGGTGTGGCCGGTCCTCAAGGCCAACGCCTACGGCCACGGTGCGGTCCGGATAGCCCGGATCTGCGAGGAGGAAAGCGTGGAGCGCATCGGGGTGGGCGACAGCGGCGAGGCCCTGGAACTCCGCCGGGCGGGAATCCGCACCCCGGTCCTGGTGCTCGGAACGGTGATCGACGCCGAGGTCGCAGCCCTCCTCCGGTACCGGATCGAGGTTGGGGTCCACTCCGAAAGCCGCGTCCGGATGCTCGGCGCAGCGGCCCGCAAGGCGCGCCGCAAGCTGGGCGTACACCTCAAGATCGACACCGGAATGACCCGCCTGGGGGTCCGGCCCGATGCCGCCCTGCGCGTGGCCGAAACCCTCGCGGCAGAACCCTGGCTCGAGCTGAGGGGAATCATGACCCACATCGCCTCTCCGCAGGGCTTTTCCGACCCTTTCACCCGGGTCCAGCTGGGCTGTTTCGAACAGGTCCTTGCCAGGTGGAGGAATGCCGGAAAAGGCCTCCCCACCGTCCATTGCGCCAATTCCGCGGCGCTTTTCTCCGCGGACCGGCCGTATGGAGACGCGGTGCGGGTCGGCCTGGCGCTCTACGGCCTTCTTCCGGAAGGCCTGGCGGTCGATCCCGGCCTGCGCCCGGTCCTCTCGCTTCGTACCCAGATCGTGTTCCTGAAGGACATTCAGGCGGGAACCCGGGTGGGTTACGGGGGCGGGTGGCAGGCACTGCGGCCCACCCGCATCGCCACCCTCCCGATCGGCTACTGCGACGGCGTTCCCTACCGGCTGGGACGGGAAGGCCGGGGGGCGGTCCTCGTCCGCGGGCGCCGCTGCCCGCTGGTCGGCGCCATCTCCATGGACTATTGCACGGCCGACGTGGGCCACGTCCCCGGCACCCGGGTGGGCGACACCGCCACCCTGGTCGGCAGGGACGGCGAAGAGGAGCTGGGTTTGCTCGAACTGGCCCGCGCCGCCGGAACCATTCCCTACGAGATCACCTGCTCGGTCGGATCCCGGGTGCGGCGCGTCTTCTTCGACGCCCCCCTCCAGTCCCCCGCGCCATCCCTGGCGAGCCCCCCTCCTTCCTGACGATGCGCACCTTCCGCCTCCTCTTCGGGGCCGGTTTCTCGCTGCTGCTGGCGGGGTCGGCCTGGGTGCCCATCCCGCTTCCCCGCGAGTTGGTGCGGAGACGGATCGAGGCGGCGCTCCCGCCCGAACTCGGAATCACCGCCACAGTCGGAAAAGCCCGCATCCGCTGGGGTTCCGGGCGCATGGTGCTCGAAAACCTCTCCCTTCAGGGAGGGGACGGCTTCTCCCTCGTCCTGGACCGGCTCGACCTGCAAGCGGGCCTGCTCCCCGGGGCGCCCGGATTCCTCGAACCTCGCAGTCTCGTTCTCCACGCCCCGGTCCTGGAACTCGACCGGGCTTTTCTCGAACACCTGCCGCGCGGCGGGGAAACCCTCTCCCTGCCCCGCCTGCCCTTTCGGGTTGAAAAGGGAATATTGAGATGGACCGAGGCGGGCCTGAAGGTTCCCCTGGAAGCCCGGTTTCCTCAACTCGAGGGGATCCTTGAACCGCGCGGCCTGCAACTGCGGGGAACGGCCGGCCTTCCCGGAGGCTTGAGCGTCCGGGCCTGGATCGCTTCCAGCCAAGGATTCGAAAGGTGGATTCTCGACCTGGCCGGCGAGGCCGCGCCCCTCGACCTGGAAGGAACGGGCATCGATGCCCTGGCGACCTGCCGGGCGGAATCCCTTTCCCTTCGCGCTCACCTGGAGGGGGGCCGGAACGGCCTGCAAGCGGCCCGTGTCGAGGGGCGCCTCGCCGATCTGGGCGGCGATTTCCTCGGCGCCGACCTCGACTGCCGGGGCTTCCATCTGGACGTTTCCGGCAGCCTGACCGCCGCCATCGAGGTCCATGGCGGTGGAACGTTTGCAGGAATCCCGCTCGAGGTGCAGGGTTCCTTCCTGCGGAACCCCGCAGGGGATCTCCGACTCCGCCTGCGCGGCTCCACCGAACCGGTTCCCATCGACGAGCCGCTCCTCGAACGAATCGCGAAACTCGATGAAGGTACGGCCGAGGCCTTCCGGGCCCTGGAACTGCGCGGCGATCTGGCCAGCGGGTTCGTTTTCCGATGGGATTCCCGCGGGCCGCTTCGCTGGGTGGCCCACGTCCCCGTGCGGGATTTCGGGAGCACCTACCGGGGTTTCCTCGAGGACGACGGGGCGCGGCCCGCCTTCCCCTACCCCATCCGCGGGCTCGCGGGGGATTTCACACTGGCCGGGCTGCGCGCTTTGGCCGACCTCCACGGATCGATGGGTGCCGGCCGGTTCACCACCCGCGGTTCGATGGAATTCGGCGACGGACCGGCCGGCATCCACCTGGACGTCGGAATCGAGGGCCTTCCCGTCGACGAAGAGGTGCATGAGGCGGCGCGCGGCGTGCCAGGATTGCTGGAGATCTGGGAGGACCTCGGCGTTCCCCGGGGGGGGCGGCTCGACCTCGACATCTTCTTGAGGCGCCCGCTTCTTGCCTCCCGCGTGGAGGTGTCCATGGACGGCCTGCTCTCGGAATGCCAGTTCCTGCCCGCCTTCCTTCCGGTGCGCTCCCATCTCCTGCAGACCCGCCTGCGCTGGCGCCCCGGTCTGGCCCGCTTCCAAGGAGAGGTGGAAGCCCTGGGCTCCCGCGTCGCTTTCAACGGGCATCTTGCCGAAGCCGAAGGGGAAGACCTCCCCTCGGTGGCGGTGCGCATCACGGGAGCCGATCTGCAGCCGAAAAAGGAAGAATGGCCCATCCTGCAGGATTCCTTGGAACTGCCGGAGATCTTTTCCCGGCTGGAGCTTTCCGGTCCCAACCACCTGGAGGTTTTCTTCCGCCGGCCGGCCGGCCGGCCGCTTCCCCAGATCTTCGCCCGCGCCGGCCTGGCCGGAGATTCGCTGGTCCTCCACATTCCGCACCCTTCGGAGGGGAAGATGGACCTGCGCATCTCCCAGCTCGCCGGGCCGGTTACGGTGGCCCGCCATGGAGCCTGGTCGGCCCTTGCCGCTCCGGGGATCACCGGCACCCTGGCGGGCAACGGATTCGCGGCTTCGATGGTGAACGTGTCGGGAAGGGGGAGCCGCTGGAACCGCTTCTGGGGCACGGTCCCCGATTTCGACGTCTCGCCCGAGCTGTCGGACCTGGCGGGAATCCTGTCCCCCGCCTTGGGAGAAGACCTCGCCGGCCTGGATCTCTCCGGCCGGCTCGCCTTCTCCGCGTCGCTCGATCTGGAGGATCCTGCCTCGCTGGAGGGCTTCCTGAAGCTGGATCCCTTGGAACTGAAAAGCGCGGCCGGAGAAACGGCAGCCACCCGTCTGCAAGGGGACGTTTACTTCTCCGGCTCCGGGGCCCGCAGCCGCCTTCTCGAACTCGAGAATCCCGCCGGCCGTCTCCTGCTCCACGACCTTTCCGCCACCCCTTCGGGGGAAGAAACCCGCATCCATGCCCGGCTCGAAACCGCCGGCGGAATCGACGTGAATGATTTTTTCGCGGACCTGCTCAGCAAGGATGCCTGGGCGGCTTTCCAGAGGATCGGTTTCCGCGGCCGGGTCCGTTCGCCGGGCCTGGGGGTCGACCTGCGCCTCCCTCCGGACGGGCAGCCCTCCTTTTCCGCCACCGGAGAACTCGGCATCACGGGCCTGCGGATCGAAGGTCCGCCCCGGCTCCGCAACGGCAGCGGAACCCTTGCGTTGCGCAGCTTCACCTGGAAGGGTCCCGAGGACTTCCAGGCCGAGTTGACGCTGTCCGGCGGCCAGGTCCGTCTGAACGACCTGCGGACCTCCAGCTTCCACGGAGAGATCAATTTCGATCCCCGCGAGGTGGTCTTCCACCACTTCTCGGCCGACGTTCTGGGAGGCCGGATCCTGACCCACGGGAAGGATCCGAAAGGCCGCGACGAGGAGGGGGAGATCCGCATGGGACTGACTCCGCAAGCTCCGCTGCGGACCCTGCTCCACCTCGAGGACCTCAGCCTTGCCCGGATGCGGGACGAACTCAACCTGGGCGGCTCGCTCGGCGGGCGGGTCGGAGGGCGGCTCGATTTCCGCAGCGCTTCGCCCGACCCTCTCGATTACAAGGGGCGCGGCCAGCTCGAGATCGAAGGGGGGGTCCTCGGCCAGGTGCCGGTCCTCTCCTCCATGTGGCGTTTCGCCGGCGTCGAACCCCCGCAATTCCAGAGCGGCTTGCTGCGTTTCCGCAGCGACCCCGCCAAGAACCGGGGCTGGATCCGGATCGACGAGTTCGTTCTCGACCACCCGCTCCTGAAGGTCAAGGGGGAGGGCTGGATCGGTCTGGACGGCTACCTGCGCATGAAGGCCACCGTGCGGACCATCTCCTTCCTGACCGGGCTTCCCCTGATCGGAGACATCTTCGACCTCTTCGTGGAACAGGACGTGCGCGGGCCCATCGAACGGCCGGTCGTCTCGCAGCGTGCCTTCGGAAAGATTTCCGGTTCCAGCAAGGAACAGCACCCTTTTCCGCTCTGGCTGCCTGACATCCCCTCCGGCGACTGGCGCATCTCTCCCGTCCTTCCGGTGGAGAAGGTCCCCCGGAAGCGCCAATGATCCCGGCTAGAATGCCGGCTTCCCGCACGCCATTCCCATGCTCCACGCAGTGATCATGGCCGGCGGCTCGGGCACCCGGTTCTGGCCCGAAAGCCGCGTCTGCCGGCCGAAACAGTTCCTCCCCATCACGGGAGGCCGGCCCATGCTCGCCGAAACGGTGGACAGGCTGGGTTCCCTGATTCCCCGGGAACGGACCTGGGTGGTGACCAACGCCCGCCAGGCCGCCGGAGCCCGTGAGGCCTGCCCCGGCCTGCGGGAGGACCGCATCCTGGCGGAGCCCTGCGGGCGGAACACCGCAGCATGCATCGGACTCGCCGCCACCGTCCTGGCGGCGGTGGACCCAGAGGCCGTCATGGCGGTCCTCCCGGCGGACCACGCCATCGCCCCGGCGGAATCCTTTCAGAAGACCCTGAAAGCGGGGGCGGAAGTCGCGGCCGAACCCGGGCGCCTGGTCACCTTCGGCATCCCGCCCGCACGCCCGGCCACCGGCTACGGCTACATCCACCGGGGGCGGCAGCTCGATTCCGTCCTGGGCATCGCGTGCTTCGAGGTGGAGTCCTTCACCGAAAAACCCGACCGCGCCACCGCCGAACGCTACCGCGCGGAAGGAACCTGGTTCTGGAACTCGGGCATCTTCCTCTGGCGGGCGGACACCATTCTCGAAGCCATTCGCGAGGCTCTGCCCGACCTTGCCGAGGGGCTCGCCGATCTCGCAGGCTCCTGGAACACTCCGCGCTTCGCGGCGGAGCTGGAACGCATCTACCCCGCGCTCCCCTCGATCTCCATCGATCACGGCGTGATGGAGAAAGCGGAAGGTGTCCGCATGCTGGAGACTCCCTTCAGCTGGAGCGACGTCGGCTCCTGGCAGGCGCTCTACGAGGAGGTCGGGCCCGACGGATCGGGGAACGCCAGCGTCTTTCCCGGGGGCGGCCTCCTTCTGGCCGAGGATTCGAGCGGTGTCCTGGCCTACTCGGGAACTGCGGGCACCATCGCCGTGCTCGGGCTCCAGGACGTTGTGGTGGTGCGCACCGCGGATGCGGTGCTGGTGGCCCGCCGGGACCGGGCCGAGGAGGTGAAGTGCCTGGTGGAGCGCCTGCGGGAAATGGGCCGCGAGGACCTTCTCTGACCCGGAGCCCACGGTGGCCTCCCGGATCCTGGCGGTCGATTACGGCGGAAAGCGCACCGGCCTGGCGGTGAGCGATGCGCTCGGAATCGCCGCCCACCCCCTGCCGGCCGTGGTCAGTGAAGACCTGGGGAAAACCGTCGCGGGGGTCGTTGCGGCCGCCGTGGAGAAGGAGGTGGACCTGGTCCTCATCGGCATGCCTTATCTCCCCTCCGGCCTGGAAGGGGCCCAGGCCGCCCGGGTGCGGCTCTTTCTCGGGGAGCTGCGCCGAAAACTCCCGCCCGGCACGAAGATCGAGGAGCGGGACGAACGCTACACGACCAAGATGGCGGAGGGCCTCTTCCGCGAAGTGGGGGTGCGGCGCCGCAAGGCGAAACCGTTCCTGGACTCCACCGCCGCAGTGGTTCTGTTGCGGGAGTACCTGGAGGAACTCCAGAACGAGGCCCCCCCGCCCGCGGAAGAGGACCCGCCGGTATACTGAGGGCGAGCGTCACCCGGGCGGCCGCGGGCGGATCTTCGATCCGCGCGAGGAAAGTCCGGGCTCCACAGGGCACGGTGGTGGGTAACGCCCACCGGGGGCAACCCCAGGGAAAGTGCCACAGAAAACAAACCGCCGGGACGGGTTTCCCGCTTCGGCAAGGGTGAAACGGCGAGGTAAGAGCTCACCGCGCGCCTGGTGACAGGCGTGGCAGGGCAAACCCCACCGGGAGAAAGCCCGAATAGGGAGGGATGGCGTGGCCCGCGCCGTTCGACCTCCGGGTAGGGCGTTGGAGGCCTGCGGCAACGCCGGTCCTAGAGGAATGGCCGCCGCTCCCTTCGGGGAGGCACAGAACCCGGCTTACAGGGTGACGCTCGCCCCCCGGGAAAGGGGTTTTTGGGATCATTTTCCCTGCTGGAGGGCGGTTTTCCACCATCCTTCCCCAGGTTCCCCCAGGCCCAACACCTTGTGGACGATTTCCACAAGTCCCCAACAAATTGGGTTTTTTTGGCCCCAACCCCTTGCGCCGCCGCCCGTCTTTCCGTAGAAATTCACCCTGGATGGAGTTCGTCTGGGTTTCCCCCCGCAGCGCCCTTCTTCCAGGACGGAATCTTCAGGGGTTCCTGGCCCTGGAAGAGGAGGAACTGGAAGACCGGATTCTGGGGCCTTTGCGCGAAGAAGGCTTCTTCATGGAGCGGCGCTATGCCGAATCCCATTCCGAGTTCAAGCAGGCCATTCCCTACGTGGCGGTCACCCGGCCACGGGGAGAGACCGCGGCAGACGAGGGAGCCTGCGAAGTGTTGTGCCTCACGCGTCTGGTCACCCAGACCGAACGGCGCCTGCACGGGCTCGCCAGCATCGGAGTGGGGGGACACGTCAACCCCGTCGACCAGCCCGGCCACTCCGAAGCCTCGCCGAAGAACTCCAGCCCCTGCCTGATCAAGAACGCCTGCCTGCGCGAGCTGAACGAGGAACTCGTCCTGCCGGACCTTCCCCTTCCGCTCAAGCCCCTGGGCGTGCTCAACGACGATTCCTCCGCGGTGGGCTCCGTCCACCTGGGAATCGTCTATCGCCTCGATTCCTCCGGCCTCGAACTTGCGGTGCGCGAAACCTCCGCCATGGCCGGCAGCTTCGAACCCCTGGCTCGCCTCGTTGCAGCGAGCCGGGATGGTTCCCGTTCCTTCGAAACCTGGTCCACTCTTCTCCTGCAATCGGGAGCCTTGGATCCCCTCAAGTCAGACGGTCCACCCGGCTCGGACGCCTTGCGGGCGCACCTTGCCGGAACTTCCAAGACCTGACTCCATCGCCGGCCTTCCGGCAGGAATTGAACACATGGTTCGACGCGCAAACGACACGCTCCCTCCCGACTACCACAGGATCCTCACCCGCCTTCGCAGGGCCCGCACCGAGCCGAACGTCCGCCTGGAATTCAAGGACGGGCGGGCGGTCGACGGGGCGATCACGTTCGTCGAGCGTCTCGGAACCGGAAGACTGATCAACATCGACAACGAAACTTCGGTCGATTTCCACATCTACGACCTCCAGCGAGTCGTCTTCTAACGACCCGCGCCGGAATCGGCGGACCGATTCGTTCTCCTTCCGTCCTTCGCCTGCGGATTGCAGCCGGGTGCGTCGCAGGCATCCTTTCCGTTTCCCTTTTCCAGGCCCTCGCTCCCATCGATTCGGGGGACGTCTGGTGGCATCTGGCCCTTGGAAGGAGGATCCTTGCCACCGGGGCCCCCGTAACGGCCGAACCGTTCAGCCACACCGCTCCAGGCGCGCCCCTCATCCCCCAGGAAT
>CAZQAP010000001.1:0-51012 GCA_964591365.1 uncultured Planctomycetales bacterium | reverse complement strand
GGGTCTAGGGTAAGCCTGGCCTTTCCGCTGCCTGGGAAATTCCCGAACTTGCTCTTCGCTCCGGAACCCCCGCATCCGGAGAGAACCAGAAGCGCGGAAAAAAGCGCCCCGGTCCGGCAAAAAGCGGCAACCCGGCCCCTCCCCGGGAATCCGCTTTGAAGTCGATTTTCGGAATTCCTGTGCATGATGATGGTGGTCCCGAGCCGAACGTCAGTTCGTGTCGTAGGCCAGGCCGAACCCCTCCATGTGCGATTGAATGTCGAGCTGGATGTTCGACACGAAGGTGAAGCGAAGCTGGAAGTACTGGTTTCCCGCACTTCCGGCCAGGTCGGAAGGATCGTCCGTCCAGTCGGTGGGAGTGGCGATCCCTCCGAAGGGAGACCCCAGGTGGTCCCCATAGTCATCCAGGGGCATGTCCGCATCCTGCAAGGCGGAAGGATTGTTTCCGCTGGCCGGATTCACCACGGCTGTCCCCCGGTAGCTGACCAGGACCTTGGTTCCCGGAAGCTGCTGGGGATTGTCCGGTTCCAGGGTGACCCCGCGGATCTGTCCCAGGGTTCCCCCGAAAAAGAACCAGTGGGTGTAGACCCGCGAAACGCGGATGACAAAATCGCCCTGGATCCAGTAGACCATGGAATCGTTCTGCAGGGTCCGCTGGCCGGTGACGGCATTGAACCCGCCTTGGGGGATGGTTCCCCCGGAAGCGGCGTTGTCGGGGATCACGAGGTTCCATGTGCCGGAGGCATCCTTGCCTCCCGCGGAGAAGATCCGGAAGGCGGGCAGGGCCGAAGTGGCCACCATCTGGGTGATCTGGAACTGGTTGATTCCGAGAAACTGACCCCGGGGGAAGCAGCGGAAGCGGACCAGCAGCGGACTTCCCGCCGAAGGCACGAGATCGGCGGGAAAGACCGTGGCCTGGCCCGGCTGCAGTGCGGGCAGAGGAGGCGCACCGACTCCGTTGGGCCCGCCCACGGTGGGAATCGACCCGTCCCCCACCTGCTGGGGAATGGCCGTGTCCCGCCAGGTGTAGGTGCTGCTGAAATCGGGGAAGGGCAGCATGGCCACACCGGAAGTGGCATTGAAGAGGTTGATCGCCCGCAGCGTGTATTCGGTATCAATCACCGTTTTTTCATCGAAAAGAGGGAAGCCGAGAATGTTCATATCGAAGTTCTCCGTCGTGCGGAGCCCCGAATTCGTGAAGACCGGCAGCTGCGACAGCGGGTTTATGGTCTCGTCGGGCAGGCGGTTGGAATGGGCCAGCGCGAGACTGAAACGGGGGAAGGTGTCGTCGAAAAGAACACCGCCCAGCGGCGCCCAGCTCATCCCCTCGATGTCGAGGTTGTAGTCCTGGGGATCGGCGTAACTGAGGCCCATGCCGAAGTCATTGGGCCGGTAAGCCGTCATCACCACCGCTCCCGCCGGAGTCAGCGGGTCGAATGGAGGAGGAGTATTGGGGTTGGAGGGCCCTCCGACAGTTTTGGTTGTGCTGGCCCCCCCCCCGCCGACGAATTCGTTGGAGGAATCGGCCTGCAGGGCAAAATGGGTTGCGGGCCGCCCGCTCAACTGCCCGTCCGCGATGGTGAACTCCCCGGTGTATTCTGCGTAGCCGTCCCCGTCCTCGTCGATGCTCGAAGCCCGCAGGGAGAAGACCTTCGTGGAAGGGACCGTCCCGGTTTGATCCACGGTGATGCCGGTCACCTGGGCATTCGGCCCCGAAGTGACTCCCGCCACGAAGTCGGAAAAGCGGATCGGGTTGCCGGAAAGATCCCGGATCCCTTCGGGCCCGTCCCGAAGAGCCAGGGCAAAGCGGATGATCCCGAAATTCGCAATGTCGTTGCTTCCGTCGGAAAACCCCGAGACCGGCATGAAGGTGAAGGAACGGTTGCCGTTGGTCACTTCGACGGGGCCGTGATAAACGCGCCCGGAACCGGTGTTCTGGTCGAATCCGAGCAGGCGGTCGATGTACTGACCCACGGTTTCCTGCTCGAAGATGGAGCCCTCCCTCTGGAAATAGGTGGCAGCCGAACTCGGATCGTCAATCCAGGAAGTCAGGACCATGGAGTCCATGGAGCGGACGCTCAGCTCGTCAATCGGTTCGTCGAAGGTGACCGTGACCAGGGAGGCCGGATCCAGGTTCGCGGTGGGCAGATCGGCCGGGTTGGCGGGAGCCGGCGTAATGGTCAGGAAGCAGGGCTGCACCAGACGGTCGGCTTCGACGTAGCGGGTGGTCAGGATGCCCTTGCCGGCCAGGGCGGCGGCCTGTCCCTGGAGCAGGGTTCCCCGGACGGTGAATCCCCCCGAAGGGTCATTGTCGAGCACCGCGGAAACCATCAGGATCGTGCCGCCGATCTCGAAAAGATCCCCGGTCTTGGGGGTCAGGGTCTGGCAATTGAGGATGTCCAGGGAGTAGTCCATGGTGACCAGCCCGGTGCCAGGATCCTGGGAGACGTTGGACCCCGTTACGGGCTGTTGGGCCACGATGTCGGGACGCTGGATATCCTGGAGGAAACCCCGGAAGAGATCCCCCCGGTTGCCGGTTCGAAGCGCCCGGACCACCACGGGATCTCCCTGGGACGTGAATTCCAGGGGATCCTTTGGCCCCGGACTCAAGGGTTTCGACTGACCCTGACTGACCAGAACGCTGGCTTGTCCCAGAAAGATGTTGACCCGGGTCGGAATGCGGATGACAAGATTGCTGTTGACTTGGTCCACCGATTCCGGGAATCCGACTGCATTCTGCTGGATTCCGAGCTGAGCCGACTGCTGAGCGGAAATCGTCGGGTCGAGCAGGATGAAGCCCTCGTTGCCCTCGTTGCGGACCACGTAACGCACACTTTGGGCCAGGACGGCGGGATTGCCCACCAGGACCTGAACCGTGGTGGGATCCACCGAGGAGGGGGCGATGGTCGTGGAAAACCCGAGCCGGATGGCGGCATTGCGGCTGACCAGGGGGAAGGGCGGCGGGTTGCTGGCGCCTTTGGGCGTGATGGAGGGAAGGTTGGAACGGGCGGCAGCGAGAAGGGCGTTGAACAGGACGCTCCCTTTGGGCTGGAGCACCTTGAGGGTTTCATTCTGGGTGACGGGGTTGGTGGAGAGTTCATAGTTCACCTCATCGATCGTCAGATCCGGCTGGACCAGGACGTCCGAGAGGGCCAGGACGCCGTTGATGTCGATCACGTCCACAAGCCGGCCCCAGACCGCCGATTTCAGGAGCAGCGTCTGCGCGCCCGCTCCGGAAACGCCGCGGGATCCGGTTCCCCCTCCCCCGCAGCCGGGGACCAGGAACAATCCCGCCGCGGAGACCGTCAGGAAGAGCAGGAAAGCGGACAGGGGGCGGAGGAGAGCAAGGCGGAGGCGGGAGGGGGTGCGTGCCAAGGTCAGGACGGAATCGAGGTTCGGGTTCACGGTTCGGGTCGCTTGGAAGCCAGGCGGCCCCGGCCGGCCCTGAAGAGGGGCCTTCCGGAGGGCCTGCCTACCTTTCATCTGTAGCAATTGTCATTCCAAGGTCTTCGGAGGGGACAGGAGCCCCCGGGCGGGCGGGGCCGCGCAGACTGTTCGTTAACGCACACCTGGCCCTGGGGGATCTAGCCCTGGGGAACCTTTCCCTGGGGACTCCGGTTTCCAGCGGGGTGGGGGCGGGGAGGGCCCCCCGATGCACTCCAAACATATCCTTCCGCCAGCCCGGCGTCACGGTCCGAGAAGGGCCGCAGGTTTTCCGGGCTGATCCGCTGGACCAGGGCAGCGTGGACCGGATGGAGCCTGCGGGTGGACCGGCACCCGGCATACTCCACCTGGAAGGGGGTATCGCACCAGGCGCAGAGGAACCGCCGGGGAAGAGTGCCCGACAGACGCCAGGTGGGGTCTTCCTGCCCCTCCCTGCGGCTTACGCAACGCTCGTTGGGGCAGGGTTCCAGACCGGCCTCCATCCGGCCCGCGGGGAGCGGGTTCAAGGGGGCCAGGGGCCACCGCTCCGGCCTCAACAAGGCCAGGAAGAGGGCTTGCCGCACCACCGGCCCCAGCGCGGCCTGTTGGAAATACCGGGCACGGGGATCGGAATCGATGGATTTCGGCAGTTCCCCCCGCCGGGGAAGGGGGTGGAGCACCAGGCAGTCGCGCAGGAGCGGATCCTGGAGCTGAGCCGGCAAAAGCCCGGGATAGCCTTCCCGGCCGGTGCGGGCTCCGCGCTCCTCCTGCAGGCGCGTGAGATAGAGCGCATCCAGCCTTTCCAGCGGCTCGGCGGTCCCTGCCCCTGGAAAGAGGCGTGCCTGGACCAGACCCCGGGGCTCGAGCAGACGGGCCTCCGGGCTGCCGATCCAGGCGCGAAAGAGAGGATGGGAGACCCTTTGCCGGCGAAGCCCGTGCCGGGAGACGATGCGCTCTTCGAACCCGGGTTCCCAGTCGAGGCCGGGGGCGGGCAGAAGGACCATCCGGGCTCCCAGAAGAGCCAGTCCCCAGGCCAGGGAACGGGCGGTCCGTCCATGCAGGAGGTCGCCCATCACCCCGACAGTGCGTCCCTCGAAGCTGCCCCACGCCTCGTGCAGCGTGGCCAGGTCGACCAGGGTCTGGGTGGGATGACCCAGGCGCCCATCGCCCCCGTTGATCACAGGCACGCGCGTGCAGCGGGCCGCCAGACGGGAAGCCCCTTCCGCGGAGTGGCGCAGCACGACCAGATCCGCATAGGAGCCGAGCATGCGGATGGTGTCCTGGAGGGTCTCGCCCTTGGAACGGCTGGAGGCCTTCGGATCCCCCAGGCTGATCACTCCACCCCCCAGCCGAAGGGCCGCAGCTTCGAAAGAGAGCCGGGTCCGGGTGGAAGGCTCGAAAAAAACCGTGGCAAGGACCCGCCCCTGCAGCGCGCCCTGGAAATCTTGCGGGCGCCGCTGGATCTCCTCGACCCGTTGAAAGAAGGAAAGGAGGAACTTGGAGTTGAATGCCTCGGCGGTATGGAGGCCCTCCAAGACGGGCAGCAGATCCATGGGAACGGTCATTGTATCCCGCGGGAAGGGGCCGCCCCCCGGGGGCGGCCTCCGGTTTCCCCCCGCTCCAGGTACTCCCCGACCAGCCCCCGGCGCCGTTTTCCCAGGGGAAGAGGAGTCCCCTCCGCAGGCAGGGGACCCAGCGAGGCGAGCAGAGCCTGCTCCAACCGGGCAATGCATTCCTCGCCCTCCGCCTGCACGCTGCCCCGCAGCCAGACTCCGCCGGCAATCTCTTCGGGATCCCAGGCCTCTCCCAGGTCGGTGCGATGAAGAAGCTTCAAGCACGGAACGCTTCGTTCTCGAAACGCCTGGAGCGCCTCCGGATCCGGGCGTCCGGCCGCATCGAAGACCCAGATCACCCGCTGAGCGGTTCGCAGGGCTGCCCGCGCCCCTTCCAGGGCCAGCCGGTCGAGTTCCCGGGAAGGCTTCCAAAGGCCCGCCGTATCGATCAGGCGGGCCTCCAGGGCCCGGTCCCCCTTTCCCAGAAGGATCCCTGCCTCCACGCAGTCGCGGGTCGTGCCGGGGTGCGGCGACACCGTGACCCGCTCCTCCCGAACCCACGCATTGAACAGGGCCGACTTGCCGGTGTTGGGAGGGCCGGCCAGGGCCACGCGGGGGGGGGCCTCCACCCAGCCGGCCCAGGCCAGCCTCTCCCGCCAGATCGCAGCCTCCTCAGGACCCGGCGGGCCCTGGGAAGGAACCTGCTTCCAAGCGTTTTCGAAGCACCCGTGCCAGGCGTCGGCGGCAGCCCGGGCATTCCAGGGAGCCCGGGCCTTCAGCACCCGGGCGAAGTCCTCGTCCTGCGGAACCGGGCCCCCGCTCTCCCGCCACCCCAGCTCGCCCAGGCGGCTGCGCAGCCGGGCCGCCACCCCGGACCCGCCATGCAGATGGAGCTCCGCGCGGACTTCCGGGCCGGCAGCGCAGACCCGCAGCAGGCCTTCGTCCAGATCGTTTCCTTCGCCGTCCCGGATGCGCACCAGGCGCGGTCGTCCCGGAGCAGGCAGGTCGTTCCGGCCCAGGAATGCCGCCCACCACCCGGCGGGAGCCCGCAGCTCCCAGATGGAGAGCGCCGCCGGGCCCGCGGCGGAAAGGAGGCGGAAAGCCCCCCGGGAGGATCCCTGGCGGACAGTCATGCATCCCGGCTGACCAGGGCGAGCCCCTCCAGGACCAGGTGCGGCACCGTCTCCCACTCCTCGGAAACCCAGGCCCGCATGCTGTCCGCAGTCCCCCCGGTCAGGTAGCGGCGGAACTCCCCTCCCGCGACCGCCTCGAAACGGGCGGCCAGGGTTTCCAGCATCAGGGCCAGGGCTCCCGCGGTCCCGGCAGCCACGGCTGCACCGGTGGAGCGGGGAATCGGCGGCCCGGGTTCCGGATCCGGGGGGTCCAGATGGGGACAGGCCCGCGCCAATGCCTCAATCTGGAGGGCCAGGCCCGGCCCGATGGCGCCCCCCAGGAACTCCCCGCCGGAATCGACCACATCCAGGGTCCAGGCGGTCCCCAGGCTGGCGACGAGCACCCCGCCGCGGCCGCGCCTCCAGGCGGCGAAGGCGGCCAGGACCCGGTCGCTGCCCGTCCCCCGGCTGCGCACTGGAAGCGGCCAGTCGCCCGGGCCGACCCGTCGGACCCGGCGTCCCTTGAGGGCCCCCGTTTGCAGGTCCCCCAGGCAGGCCGGGTTGGTGCTGGAAACCAGCACCGCGTCGCAGTCCCCGAGAGGCTTGGCAAGCCACCGGGAAGGATCCACCCGCTCGCCGTCCGGTCCCGGCTCCAGAGAAAGGACGGCCAGATCGGAAAGCCCCCCTCCCGGAGCGGGCCGGGCGCATTTCAGCCGGGAGTTGCCGACATCGAGCAGCAGCACCTCCCCCTCCACGGGAAGTTCAGCGCCCTGGAACCCGGTAGGTCAAGGTCCGCACCCCGCCGAGGCGTTCGACTTCCACGCGGAACTCCCCGGCGTTCTCCTGCTTCTGGAGCCACCTCAGGAGGTCTGCCCGGTCGGTGGCGGGGTGTCCGTTGACGTTCAGGATCACGTCCCGCGGCTGGAGGCCCTGGCGGGTGAAGAGCGAGTCCTTTTGGATGCTCTGCACCTGAAGGCCGCGGATCTTCTTGGTAGCGGGATCCCGGACGGGCTGAACCTGGATGGCGGCGTAGATCTCGTCCTTGGGCATCTTCCGGATCTGCTCCAGATCCTGGGAACCGAGCTGCCAGGTATTGGGGGCCACTTGACGGGTCTGCGGTGCGGGGACCGCCCCCAATCCGCCCCCCAGGAGGCCCTGAGCCTTGATCTCGGCGGTATCCACATCGAAGGTCCCCGGCTCCAGGGTCAGAAGATCGTCCATTCCCTCGACCTTCAGGTCGACCTCGCGCTGGCGGATGGCCACCAGGGTGATGTCGAGGTCGGGGAACTGCGGCAACTGGAAGGTGTCGTTCAAGCGAAAGAAGTCACCCGGGAGCTTGTCCCCGAGGTCCTTGGGGCGGGAGACGCCCTTCTGCCGCGGGCGGATGTAGGCGTAGGAGGAACTTTTCGATTCAGGCTGGAACTGGATGTAGCAGACCTCGATCTGCTCGGGCCCGATGCGCGGCTTGATTTTCTCGGCCGCCTTGGCTCCTGCCTCCGTCTCGGCGACCACGATCTTGCCGGTTACATTCAACTCGGCGCAGACCTTTTTGTAGTCGGCATAGTCCTTGAGGGTCCCGTCGGCGGTGATGGAGCTGGTGGTCTGGAATCCCGATTCCAGTTTGACCACGTCCAGATGACTTGTGTACTGGTCGGAATGGCGCACGAAGTCGTAGAAGGAATAGCCGAATCCGCCCAGGGCTGCAACGCCGACCAGGACGAACACGAAGCGGATCAGTTTGTAGGTCAAGACGATTCCGTCGGAGCCGGCACAAGCCTTGAAGCCTAGTCTCCCATCCTCCCAGGGGGGGTGTCCAGGCTCGTTTTCGACGCTTCCGGACCCGGTTTTCCTCCCCCGGAAGAGGACGGAGCCCCGGAACAGGCCTCTTTCAGGAGCCGGGGAAGGGCGCTGCGAAGTTCCGGCAGACCCCTTCCAGTCCAAGCCGAAACCGCCAGGCCCTGTTCCCCGCGCCTTCCGGCAAGGAGCGCAGCGGCCCGCGATTCCGAGGCCTCATCCTCCACCTTGGTCGCCACGATCAAGCGCGGGCGGACGGCAAGGCCCTTCCCGTAGGCTTTCAGTTCGGCCTCGACCGTGCGCAGAGCCGCCAGAGGATCCGCGGCCAGGGGGGAACAGTCCACCAGATGGAGCAGGGCCCGGGTGCGCTCCAGGTGGCGCAGGAACCGGATTCCAAGGCCCTTTCCCCGGTGGGCCCCCTCCACCAATCCGGGAACGTCGGCCAGCACCAGGCAGCCCCCCCGCCGGGGGGCTTCCTCGACCACCCCCAGAAGCGGGTCGAGGGTGGTGAAGGGGTAGGGCGCCACCTGGGGCCGGGCCGCCGTCAGCCTGCGGAGAAGGGTGCTCTTGCCCGCATTGGGCAGCCCGACCAGGCCGATGTCGGCCATCAGTTTCAGCACCAGCAGAACTTCGCGCTCTTCCCCCGGTTCCCCGTGCTCGAAATGTCGCGGGGCCTGGTTGGTTGCGGTGGCGAAGCGGGCGTTGCCCCTGCCGCCCCTCCCGCCGCGGGCCACGACCAGGATGCCGTCGGGGACGGCCAGATCGGCCAGAAGGTGGCCGTGCCGGGCGTCGCGGACCTGCGTTCCGACCGGGACCGGAAGAACCCGGTCCTCCCCGCCGGCTCCGGTGCGCCCCCCCCCGCTCCCGGGACGTCCGCTGGAGGCGCGCACCACGCGCTGCCGGCCCAGGGAATAGAGGGAATCCTCGTGCGGAACCGCTTTCAGGATCACGCTGCCGCCCCGGCCCCCGTCCCCCCCGGAAGGCCCCCCGAAAGGCCGGTACTTCTCCCGGAAGAAGGCGCAGCAGCCATCCCCTCCCCGGCCGGCGATCGCACGCAGCCGGGCCTCATCGCGGAACATCCCTTCTTCGCGCATCCCTTCTTCGTGCGTCCCCCTCCCGCCCGGCAAGCGGGAGGATTCAGACTCGCGATCCCGAGGCGGGCCCCCGCGGGTTCAGGAAGAGACGGGATCCTGTACGGAAACCCGGCGCCGGGACTGGAAAACCACGATTCCGTCCCGAAGAGCGAACAAGGTGAAGTCGCGGCCCTGCCCCACTCCCCTGCCCGCGTGCAATTTCGTTCCGCATTGGCGCACGAGGATCTCGCCGGCGCGCACGGATTGGCCGCCGTAGCGTTTCACGCCGCGGTACTGGGGGTTGGAATCCCGCCCGTTCTTGCTGGAGCCGCCGCCTTTCTTGTGTGCCATTGCGTCTTTCCCGTCAAACAGCCCGCCTTCAGACGGTCCGGATTTCCCGGACCCGGATCCGGGTATAGGTTTCCCTGTGGCCCACCCTGCGGCGGAAGGTCTTGCGGCGCTTGAAGGTGGCCACGTAGATCTTGCGGTCCTTGGCTTCTCCCAGGACTTCCGCAACCACCGAAGCGCCTTCGATGGTGGGCGAGCCGATCTCGATGCTGCCGTCCTCCTTCTTCAGAAGATGGACCTGGTCGAAGGTGATCTCCCCGCCCGGTTTCAGCTCCGGACAACGGTCGATCCACAGTTCCTGACCCGGATTCAGGGTCAGGCAGCGGGAACGGTCGCGGACAATGGCGTACATGATCTGAGCCGGATTCAGGGGCCCCGGGAAGCCTTCCAGTCTAGCTTCTCCGGGTTGGGCCGGCAAGGCGGATCAAACCCGCTCCAGGACGGGTTCGCCCGCGGGCACCTGGGAATCCCCGATCGGTTCGAGTTCGAAATCCAGGGCCGATACCTCCTCCTGGAATTCCTCCTCGAGGATCCCCAGGACTCCGGGATGGGCCCGCAGACGCCAGCGCCCGCCATCCCCGCCGAGGGCCCGCAGGCGGCGCAGGGCGCGCAGAGCGCCGGCCCGCAACAGGCTGAGGCTGCCTGTTCCCGCGCAGGCGGGACAGGGGGATTCCGCCGCCCGCGGGAGGCCGTTGCCCAGCCTCCGCCGGGTGAGGGCCATCAAGCCGAAGGCCCCCAGACGGCCCGGCTTGCCGCGCGAGCGATCCTCCTGGAGCGCCTCCCGGAAAGCCGCCTCGACTTCCCGCCGGTGGGACGGCTGGGCCATGTCGATGAAGTCGACGACCAGGATCCCGCCAAGATCCCGCAGGCGGATCTGCCGGGCGATCTCCCGGGCGGCCAGCAGGTTCGCGTGGAGGGCGGTCTGCTCCAGGCTGCCCTGGTCGATCCGGCCGCTGTTGACGTCGATCGCCGTCAGGGCTTCGGTCTCGTGAACGACGATAGAAGCGCCGGAGTCCAGGGGAACGCGCGGGCGAAAGAGAAGCTGGTAATCCCGCTCCAAATCGTAGGCTTCGAAGAGGGGCCGGGTCCGCGCGTAGCGTTCCACGGGAACGCGGGCCCGGGGCACATAGCTGGAGAGAAAGTCTTCGACCTCGCCGGCCGTTTTCTCGTCGTCCACCACGATCCGTTCGAGTTTCGGAAGGAAGAGATCCCGCACCGCCCGCACCGCGGGAGAGGGCTCGCGATGGACCAGGCAGAGATCCGGATCCTTGCGAACCGCCCGGCCCACCTCGTCCCACTGCTTCAACAAATGGCGCAGGTCCTGGCGCAGATGCCTGCGGCGGGAACCTGCGGCAGCCGTCCGGGCGATGAGGCCGAGGCCTTCGGGAACCTCGCAGGCCTGAAGTGCGGCCCGCAGGCGGGCCCGCTCCTTTTCATCCTGGATCCGCCGGCTCACCCCCACCCGGCCCAGGGAGGGCATCAACACCAGCAGCCGCCCGGCCAGGGAGACGAAGGTGGTCAGGGTGGCCCCCTTGCCGCGCACCGGATCGCGCAGGACCTGGACCAGGACCCGGCGGCCCGGCGAGAGCATCCCGGCAATGGAAGCCGGCGGCTGAAGGACCGGGGCCGCCTTGCGCTCACGCGCCACGTCGGCCAGCTTCTCGGCCGCTGCAGCGGGCATGGCCGCCACCTCGAAAGGATCGGCCCCCGGCAGGGCATAGCCGGGATGCAGGTTGCCCACGTGCAGGAAACCGGCCCGCGCTCCCCCAAAGTGCACGAAGGCCGCATCCAGTCCGGGTTCCACCTTGCGGACCACCCCGAGATAGAGATTGCCCACCAGGGTGGTCCGATCGGAACGCGACCAGCGGACATCCTGAAGACGCGTCCCCTGGGCCAGCGCCACGCGCACTTCTTCGGGGTCCCGGCCGTTGACGAACAGCGTCAGGTTTTCCGCAGGAGGAGGACCTTGGGCGTCAGGGGTCAGGATTCGTCCTCCCGGTTGTCGGCCAGTCGCCACACGCGCAGGGAGGCGGGGAGCTCCTGCGGGAAAACGGCGCCGAGGACCTTCTTCAGGGAAAGCGGCGGGGTACGGGGATCCCCCCGCAGGCAGATCTGAAAACCGCCCTCTTCGGCGGCCGCCTCCACCGCCGGGGGGCCCTTGGGACGGGGGGGAAAACGATCCCGCAGGCGCAGGAGGAAGTCCTCACCCAAAGCCGGCGACTCGACCCGGTACCGGCGCGTCCGCGCCGGGGCCGGACGGCCCTGCCAGGGGAAGACGCGCTGGAGGCAAAGACCGGGGGGAAGCACGCGGCCCAGCCGGGCGGCAATTTCCGCGCTGGGGTAGACCGCCCGAAGGTCCACCCACAACCGCTCCCGTTCGCTCGACCACCCGAGGGGCAGGGCATCCTCGAAAACCAGGCGCGGGTGAGGATGGAACCCTTCCGAGAAAGCCAGGGGAAGCCGTGCCCGCCGAAGCGCGCGCTCGAAAGCCGACTGGAGATCCAGATGGGCAAGGAAGCGGGCCGGCCCCTGCTTGGAGAACTCCACGCAGTAGCGCAGGCCGGCCGGCCGGGATCCGCTCCCTTTCAACTCTCCTCCCGGAAACCCTTTTCCACCAGATCCACGAGGGCCTCGGCAGCCTCCCTGGCGTCGGGCCCCTGGGTCTCGATCTGGAGCCGGCTTCCCTGGACGGCGCCCAGAGTCATGACGGAAAGGATGCTCTTTGCATCGGCCCGGCGGTCCTGGACCGTGAGAGCCACACGGGACTGGAAGCGGGATGCCAGGGCCACGATGGCATGACTTGGACGGGCGTGGATGCCCTGGGAATGGGAAACCACCACCTCCCGGACCACCCGTTCCCCCATCGCCGATTCCCGGGAACCGCCGCTCTTTCAGGCCGTGGAAAGTTCCGTCAGCAGGTCGAGAACCTGACCGGGAGTCTCTGCCTGGAGAGCGAAGGAGACGAAATCCGGGTGATGGGCGATCCCTGCAATCCAGCGGAGCAGTCCGAGGTGCTCGTCGGCCCCTCCTTCCGGACGCACGACCACGAAAAAGACATGAACAGGCTCCCCGTCCAGGGCGTGGAATTGCACTCCCTGGGGGTGGACCGCCACAGCCATGCTGACCTTCTCCCAGCCCGGAAGCTTGATGTGGGGAAGGGCGATCCGGCCGGAAGCCGTGGATCCCTGCCTTTCCCGTTCTTCCAGGGCTTCGATCAGCTCCTCGCGCCGGGCTGCAAGATCCGGATCAGCCTGGATCAAGAGGTCGACGAGGGATTCGAGGACGTCGTCGGTGCTGCCCGCCTCGAGTTGAAGCTGGACAGATTTGGGGGAAAGAAGCTTGGTGTAGACCATGTTCGGGATTCTTACCGGTTCGCTTGCCGGCGCCTGGCTTTGGTGGAATGCTTCTCCTTGAAGCGGACGAATTGTTTCTCCAGCTTGGCGGCGGCGTCGTCCACGGCAGTGCGCCCTTCCCGGCTCTGACCGGTGGCCAGGAACGGTTCTCCCCTGTGGCGGTGAAGGATCACGTCGCAGAGGAGCTCCTCCTTCTCCAGGGAAAGGATGATCTCACCTTTGACGAATTCCTCACCCAGGCGTTCCACCCCGGAAAGCCGTTCCAGGGCATAAGCGCGCAGGGCGTCGGGGATCTCTTCGGACCGGTTGGTGATTTCAATGTTCATGAGCCCGTTCCGGGGTTGCGGGGAAAGGAGGGTCTCATCGCCCACGTCACCCTTCCAGGATACCCCATCCTTGCAGTGGGAGGAAGGTCCCCGGAAGGGATCCCGGGGGTAGCAGACGCGCCAGAGGTAGAGCCCTTCCGGAGGGGCCGTGGCCCCTGCCCGGCGGCGATCCCGGGATTCCAGCACGGCCCCGGCCCACTCCGGGGCCCGCTTCCCGCGGCCGACCTCAAGGAGGGTTCCCACGAGGTTGCGGACCATCCGGTAGAGGAATCCATCGCCCTCGAAGAAAAAGGCCAGCCCTCCCCGGATGCACCGGACATGAACGCTTTTCAGGGTCCGGACGGTGGTTCGGGCCGTTCCGCCGGCGGCGGCGAAAGCCGCGAAGTCGTGGCGTCCGGAAAGGGTCGCCGCGGCCGCGCGCATGGCCGCAAGATCGAGATCTGCGCGTTCCCAAGCGACCAGGCCCGCCCGCAGGACGGGGCGGACCGGCCCGGCGGCCAGAAGGAACAAATAGCGCTTGGACGCCGCGCTGCGGCGCGCGTGGAAGTCCGGACCCACTTCGGCCGCGTCGCGGATCACAACCTCGCGCGGCAGCCAGAAATTGAGGGCTTCCCGGATGCGCCCCGCCGGAAGCAGGGATTCCGTGTTCCAGTGGACCACCTGCCCCCAGGCGTGGACTCCCCGGTCGGTGCGGCCGCTTCCGGAGAAGACGGCCCGTTCCCCGCTGACTGCGAGCCAGGCGCGTTCCAGTTCCTCCTGGATGGTGGGAAAGCCGGGCTGGCGCTGGAACCCGAAAAACCCGCCGCCCTGATAGGCCACAAGCGCCGTCAGGCGCCGGAGGCCCTTCATGCCTCCTCGCCTCCTCCGGAAGGATCCTCCGTCCAGGGGCGCCGTCCCTGGAAGGCCTCGGCAAGGATTTCCTTGTGGAGGTATTCCAGGCGGGTTCCCACGGGGAGCCCGCGGGCCAGGCGGGTCAGCGGCACTCCGGTCCCCTTCAACGCCTCACGCACCAGCAGGGCGCAGCCCTCCCCTTCCCGGTCGGGAGCCGTGGCCAGGACCACCTCGCGAACCTTTCCCGAGGCGATCCTGCGGCAAAGCGCGGTCAGGGCCTCGGAATCGGGTTCGCTCCCCTCGCGGGGCGCGAATCCCTCCAATAGCACGTGGTAGACCCCGTTGTGGATCCCGGCGTCTTCGAGCCGGCCCACTTCCCGGGGTCCCTCGACGACCAGCACCAGGCCGTGATCCCGGCCAGGGTCCGCACAGATTGGACAGGGGGATTCCAGGGTCACGTTGCGGCAGGTTTCACAGCGCCGGGTCTGGAGGCGCGCATCCCGCAGGGCCATCGCCACATCGGCGACCTCCTCGGTGGGGAGACGCAGGACGTGCAGGGCCATGCGTTCCGCGCTGCGGGGTCCCACGCCGGGAAAGCGTTCCAGCGCCCGGATCAACCTTTCGAGAGGTTCGGGAAAGGCCATGGGAGGAGAGAGGCGGACCGCGGGCGGAGGTCAGAACATGCCCGGCAAACCCACGCCGCCGGTCACCCTCTTCATCTCGGCCTGCAGGGTCTCTTCCAACTGCTTGAGGGCATCTCCGAAGGCGCTCCCGACAAGATCTTCGAGAAGCTCGACATCCTCCCGGTCGACCACTTCCGGGTCGATCTTCACCTCCCGCACCTGACGGCTGCCGGACAGGAGCACCCGCACCCGGCCGCCGCCTGCACGGCCTTCGAACGTCCGTTTCCCGAACTCCTCCTGGAGCTGGGCCATGGTCCTCTGCATCTTCTGGGCCTGATGAAGCAGGCCGCCCAGGTCTCCAAGACTTCCAGCCATGGCTCTAGGGTAACTCCTCACCCCCTCCGAAGGTCTGCTGGAGTTCCCGGCCCAGCGGGTTCCCGGTCCGGCCGGAGGGGGCCTCCTCCTCGAAGCGGATCTTCCAGGCGCCGGGACTCTGGGGAAGCTGTTCCAGGAAACGGAGTTCGAGAGGATCTTCGACCATGCTGCGGTCGCGGTCCGGGAGGGGTTTCAGGGTGATCTCGACCGACCGGGGCCCGACCCGGCCGCACAGCAGGTTCTCTTTGAGGACATTCCCCAGGGTCGGGCGCCTCCTGCTCACGGTTTCCAGCAGATCCAGCAGCCTCTCCTCGGCGACGGGGGGGGCGGGCGGCCTTGCCGGGGGAGCGCCCGGGGATCCCGTTCCCCGCACGGCCTGCGGCGGGGCGCTTCCAGGCAGGGGGCTTCTCTGAAGACCGGCCAGAAGAGAGCCGGTCTCCACCAGGCGACCGAGGCGGGCTGCGCGCAGAAGCGTCCATTCCAGCAGCGCCCGGGCCGCGAGCGGCGCCCGGGTCATCCGGGATTCGAGCGAGAAGAAGAGCCCCATCAAGGCTTCCACGCGCTCCCTGCCCAGTTTCCGCCCCAGGGTCAGGAGCCGTTCACGACGTTCGGGGGGAGGCGGCACCCCGCGGGCGTCTTCTCCCAGCAGGATCAAGTGCAGCAGATCCCGCAGGGCTTCGACGGCCTGCTCCACAAAATCGCGCTCGGTGCCTCCCGAGGAGAGGAAGGTTTCCACCACTTGGAGGATGCGGGGGGCGTCGTCGCCCTCGACGGCTTCCAGCAGATCGAGCCAGCGTTCGGGCCGGGCCAGTCCTGCAATCGATTCCAGATCCTCCAGGGTGGGGGCATTCTCTGCGACGGAAAGGACCTGGTCGAGCATCGATTCGGCGTCCCGGAGCCCGCCCCGGCAGCCCCGGGCCAGGGCCTGAAGAATGTCCTCCCCCACTTCGACCCCTTCCTGGCGGCAGATCTCCCCGAGCTTGACGCGGACGTCCTCTTCGCGCAGGCGGCGGAACTCGAAGACCTGGCAGCGGGAGACAATCGTCTCGGGGATCTTGTGCGGATCGGTGGTTGCGAAAAGGAAGAGGACGTGCCCGGGCGGTTCTTCCAGCGTCTTGAGCAGGGCGTCGAAGGCCGGCCCGCTCAAACGCTGCACCTCGTCGATGATGTAGATCTTGCGCCGGTCGCGAAGGGGGTGATAGTGGACCCGTTCGCGCAGCGCACGGATGTCGTCGACGCCGTTGTTGCTGGCGCCGTCGATCTCCACCACGTCGGGGTCGGAGCCGAGATGGATCTCGGTGCAGGGGGGACAGGCGAGGCAGGGATGCAGGGTGGGGCCCCGCTCGCAGTTCAGGGAGCGCGCCAGGATGCGCGCCGTGCTGGTTTTTCCGACCCCGCGCGGGCCGACCAGGAGGTAGGCCTGGGCCAGGCGTTCCCTTTCCAGGGCGCGGCTCAAGGCCTTGACGACGTGTTCCTGCCCCACAACCTCCTCGAACGTGCGAGGACGGTACTTGCGGGCCAGGATGGAATGCGGCATGGTCAGGGAAGGAAATCCGCCGGGGGAGCCGGAGGCCCGATGCACCGCGGCGCCCGGATCCGAACTGTCAGGGCTGCTCCGTTCCCGGCCTGACCCGATTTCAGCAGGACCCGCCGCACGGGACCGGACCCCCGGTTTCCCCGGCGAGGGAAAATGGCGGAGAGGGTGGGATTCGAACCCACGGTGAGTTGCCCCACACACGCTTTCCAAGCGTGCTCCTTCGGCCGCTCGGACACCTCTCCGCGGACGGCTTCAACGAGCGGCCACCCGCCTGGGGGAGGCTGGCGGAGAGGGCGGGATTCGAACCCGCGGAGGTCTTGCAACCTCACTGGTTTTCGAAACCAGCCCGTTCGGCCGCTCCGGCACCTCTCCGGGATGGGCCGGGAATGATACCGGGCTTGCGCCGTGCCTGAAAGAAGCTTTGAAGAAGGACGGCCGATTCCCCGGCCAGAAGCCCCTCTTCCACCGTGATGGAGTGATTCAGGCCCGGAAGCTCGAGCAGCCGGGCCAGGGAGACCACCCCGCCGAACTTGGGATCCCGGGCCGCGAACACCAGACGCGCCACCCGGGCATGGAGCAGCGCGCCGGCACACTGGATGCACGGCTCCAGGGTGCAGAAGACCTCCGCGCCTTCCAGACGTTTCTCGCCGGCGGCGGCAAAGGCCTGGGTGAGGGCCAGGATCTCGGCGTGGGCGGTGGCATCCTGCAAGCCTTCCACCTGATTGCCCGCACGCCCGAGCAGGCGGTCCTCCCGCACCACGACAGCACCCACGGGGACTTCCTCCTTTTCCCCCGCCCGGCGGGCTTCCCCCAAAGCCATCTGCATGAGCCGGAGATCGCGTCCGCGGGAGTCGGCGGGCGGATGGAGGGGAAAGAGGCGGCTCAAAGGAAGACGGAGGGTTGGTGCACCTGGGAGGATTTGAACCCCCAGCCTTCTGATCCGTAGTCAGACGCTCTATCCAGTTGAGCTACAGGTGCACGGTCCAGCGAGGATTTCACCCTTCCGGAAGCAAACCGTCAAGCCGATAGCGTTCGACGGTCCCCTCCAGGCCCGCTTCGAGATCCCATTCCGCCCGCCAGCCGAGTTGGCGCTCGGCCCCCATCGATGTGCAGCACCAGGCGGGAGCGAGGATCTCGTGCATTTTGTCGAGCGAAAAAAAGGCCGGCCGGCCGGTAAACCGGCGCAGGGGGGCCGCCAGGACCGCCGCGCCCCAGGCCAGGGGGCCGGGAAAGGGGATCGGCCTCGGGGGCCGGCCCACGGCTTTCCCGATCCGATCCAACAGGGTCCGGACGGTCACCGGGCGGGGGTGCGCCAGATGGAGCGCAAGGGTCGGCCGGGAGGGCGATTCCAATGCGGCCAGGACGGCGCGGGCCAGGTCGTCCACGTGGAGAAGGGAAAGCAACTGGTTCCCCCGCCGGGGAAGAGGGATGGGCCTTCCGGCCCGGACCGCCCGGAAGAAGGGCAGGAAAGCACGGTCCCCGGGGCCGTAGACCGCGCAGGGCCGCAGCACGATCCGGTTCTCGAGCCCGGCTTCCGCCACCGCCGCCTCCCCCGCCAGCTTGCTGCGCCCGTAGTCGCTGACCGGATGGGGCGCATCCCCGTCGCGGACCGGGTCCCCCGGCCCGGTGGCCGCCAGGCTGGAGACCTGGATCCACCGCAGGCCGGGAGCATGGCGTGCCGCGTCCCGAGCCAGGGCGGCTGTCCCGGCCTGGTTCACGGCCCAGAAAGCCTCTTTCCGCCTGGCGTCCACCAGTCCGGCCAGATGGATCACAGCGTCCACCCCCCGGCAGGCTCCGGCCAGGGTGGCGGGCCGGCGGAGATCTCCGACCTGGATTTCCGCGCTATTTGTGGGGGGAACCCGCTTGGCGTCCCGGACCAGAAGCCGCAAGGCCACCCGGCGGCGATCCAGCCCCTCCAGGACGGTCCGGCCCACAAAACCGGTCGAACCCGTGAGCAGGACCCGCACGAGGCCATTCTAGGGGGCGCCCGGGGCCCCGGATCCCGGGCGACTGGAAAGGTTCCCCCCGCAGCCCGACAATGCGCCTGGATGGCACAGGATCTGTTTGCCAAGTGCGCCCCTCCGCAGGCCTACACGGTCCTCCAGGAGGCGGGGCTGTACCCGTACTTCGTTCCCATCGAGGCTTCCTTCGGCACCGAAGTCCTGATTGGCGGCCGCCGGGTCCTCATGGCCGGGTCCAACAACTACCTGGGCCTGACCCACGACCCGCGCGTGATCGAGGCGGGCTGCAACGCCCTGCGGGAATTCGGGACCGGCTGCACGGGTTCCCGCTTCCTGAACGGAACCCTGCGGCTCCACGTGGAACTGGAAGAGCGCCTGGCGGATCTCACTCAGAAGGAAGCCTGCCAGGTTTTCTCAACGGGCTACCAGACGAGCATCGGGGTCCTTCAGGCCATCGGCGACCGGAAGGATCTGATTCTCTGCGACCGCGAAAACCACGCCTCGATCCTCGACGGAGCCCGTCTCTCCTACGCGGAAGTCCGGAAGTACCTGCACGCGGACCTCGACTCCCTGGAGGACCATCTTTCGGCCGCCGGAGACCGTGGAATCCTTCTGGTGACCGACGGCCTGTTCAGCATGACGGGAGAGATTGCCCGGCTCCCTGAAATCGTCCGATGCGCCCACCGTTTCGGTGCGCGGGTCCTGGTGGACGATGCACACGCATTCGGCGTTCTGGGCGAACGCGGGGCCGGCACGGCCGACCACTTCGGCCTGGACAAGGAGGTGGATCTCATCATGGCCACCTTCTCCAAGTCCCTGGCCGGGATCGGGGGTTTCTGTTCCGGGCCGCGGGATGTCATCGACTTCATCCGCCACAAGGCCCGCAGCCTGATCTTCTCGGCGTCGGTCCCCCCCGCGGTCTGTTCCGCCGCACTTCGCTGCCTGGACCTCATCGAAGAGGAACCGGAAAGGCGCATGACCGTCCTCGGGCTGGCCGCCCGGGCCCGCTCCGGGCTGGAGTCCATGGGATTCAACACCGGACCTTCGGAAACCCCCATCGTCCCGGTGATCCTGGGTGACTGGGAGAAAGTTTTCCGCTTCTGGAGGATCCTCCTCCAGGAAGGGGTTTTCGTCAACCCGGTGACCTCGCCCGGGGTTCCTCCGGGAATGGATCTCCTGCGCTGTTCCTTCATGGCCACCCACAGCGAGGAACAGATCGACCGCTTCCTGGAAGCCTTCGACCGCGCCCGGTCCCGCCTGGAATCGGAAATGGAACTCGTGGCGGCCCCGCCCGCCGCAAGCTGACCCTCGCGGGCTCCGGGGCGGGTCGCTTCCTTCTGGAGGCGGCCCGCCCGGCCGCTTATGATCCTCTTGGGATGGAGCCCTTCGTTCACCTTCACGTCCACAGCGAATATTCCCTTCTTGACGGCGCCAATCAGATCGAGAAACTCGTGGACGCCGCCGCGGAGGACGGCCAGGCGTCCCTGGCCCTGACCGACCATGGAAACCTTTTCGGCGCCGTCGAGTTCTACACCGAATGCAAAAAGAAGGGAGTGAAGCCGATTCTCGGCTGCGAGGCCTACCTGGCCAGGGATTCCCACAAGCGGAAACATCACCGCCTCGAAAACCCTTATTCCCACCTGACCCTCCTGGCCCGCAATCCGGCCGGCTGGCGCAACCTCCTGGAACTGACGACCATTGCCCATCTGGAGGGCCACCACTTCCGCCCGCGGATCGATTTCGGACTCCTTCAGGATCACGCGGAAGGACTGATCTGTCTTTCGGGCTGCATGAGCGGGCCGGTGAACCGCCTTCTGGCTGCGGGAAAGCCCGAGGAGGCCCTGACCATGGCCGGGGCTCTGCAGGATCTGTTCGGCCGGGACGCTTTCTACCTGGAAGTCATGCGCAACGGCATGCAGGAGCAGGAACGCCTGACCGAAGGGATGGTGCGGCTCCGGGATCGGGTCCAGGCTCCGCTCATCGCCACCAACGACATCCATTACCTGCGGCACGAGGACTGCCGGGCCCAGGACGCCATGATCTGCCTTCAGACCGGAGCGAAGCGGGACGACCCGGACCGCTGGAAAATGTCCACGGACACCCTGTTCTTCCGCAGCCAGGAAGAGATGAACCAGGTTTTCGGAGATCTCCCAGAAGCTCTCCGGAACACGGCGGAAGTGTCCGAAAAGGTCGATCTGACCCTGGAAATGGGCAAATTCCGCCTGCCCCGGTTCGACCCTCCCGATGGCCGGAGTCCTGAGGATCTCTTTCTCGAGCTTTGCGAAAATGGATTCGCGCGCTTTTTCCCGGGAAACCCTTCCAGAGCCCGGGAACGGCTGGATTATGAAATCCGCGTCATCCGGGAAATGGGATTCATCTCCTACTTCCTGATCGTCTGGGATTTGATCCGCTATGCACGGGAGAAAGGCATTCCCGTGGGACCCGGCCGGGGATCTGCAGCGGGCTCCATCGTGGCCTACGTCCTGGAGATCACCCGCATCGACCCTTTGAAGTACGGCCTCTTCTTCGAACGCTTCCTGAACCCGGAACGGATTTCGATGCCCGACATCGATATCGACTTCTGCAAGGACGGCCGGGAGGAGATGCTTCGTTACGTGCGCCGGCGGTACGGTGAAGACCGGGTCTGCCAGATCATCACCTTCGGCAAGATGAAGGCGCGGGCGGCCCTGCGGGACGTAGCCAGGATCCTGGACCTGCCCCTTTCCGAAGTGGATAAGGTCGCCAAGAAGGTCCCGGCAGGCCCGAAGGTCACGCTGACCGAGGCCATCAAGGACGATCCCGAACTGGCGGAAGTCCCCCGGAGGTCGGAGCTCCACCGGGAATGGTTCGACCTGGCCCTCAAGGTGGAGGGGCTTGCGCGCCACAGCAGCAAGCATGCCGCCGGGGTCGTGATCGCGGACTGTCCCCTGAGGGAGCTCGTCCCATTGAGCCGCCAGGACGACGCGATCATCACCCAATGGGACATGAAGTCCTGCGAGAAGGTCGGGCTCCTGAAAATGGATTTTCTCGGCCTGCGGACCCTTTCCATTTTGAACCATGCACGGATCATGGTGCAGGAGCGTTCGGGAAAGGAGATCGAGCTGGACGCCCTTCCCCTCGACGACCCGGCCGTCTACGAGCTCATTCGCGACGGGGACACGGAGGGGATCTTCCAGCTCGAGTCACCCGGCATGCGGCGCCTTCTCACCGAAGTGAAGCCCTCCTGTTATGAAGACGTCATCGCCGTCCTGGCCCTGTTCCGGCCCGGTCCCCTGGGTGCGGGGGACAACAAGGTCTACGCACGCCGCAAGCACGGCCAGGAGAAGGTGGTCTACGACCACCCCCTTCTCGAGCCGGCCCTCAAGGAGACCTACGGCGTGCTGATCTACCAGGAGCAGATCATGCGCGTGGTCCAGGTCCTGGGGGGGTTCTCCCTGAGCGAAGCGGACATCCTACGCAAGGCCATGAGCAAGAAGAAAGTGGGCCTCATGGCTCCTTTCAAAAAGAAGTTCCTGGATGGTTCCCTTCATCAAGGTGTTGCCGAAACCACGGCGGACATGATCTGGGAAAAAATGAAAAAGTTCGCGGATTACGGCTTCAACAAGAGCCATTCCACGGGCTATGCCAGGGTGACCTATCAAGCCGCCTGGATGAAGGTCCACCATCTGCCCGAATTCTATGCGGCCACTTTCACCTACGAGGCCGCCGACACCGACAAGCTTCGCACCCTCATCGAAGACGCCCGCCATCATGGGATCCGTGTGCTTCCTCCCTGTGTGAACCATTCTCTTCCCTGCTTTTCCGTCTCGGACGACACGACCGTCCGTTACGGGCTGGCCGCCGTCAAGGGAATCGGTGCCGGAGCCGCCGACACCCTTTGCGAACTTCGGGGGCAGCAGGAAAACGGGAGCTTTCCCTCGATGGAGGAGCTTCTCACCGCCGGCGGAGCCGCCAACCTGAACAAGACGACCTTCGAAAGCCTGATCAAGGCTGGCGCTTGCGACGTCTTCCAGGAAGCACGGGTCGACCTGCTCGACCGGCTTCCGATCGCCCTGCGGGCCGCAAATGCCCGCGCCGAAGACCGGCGCCGGGGCCAGGGCCTCCTGTTCGAGGCTCCGGCCGCTGCTCCGGCAACCCCATCAGGCCCCGGAAAGGGACTCACCGAGGAAAGCGTCCACCACGCCCCCCGCCCGCTGACGGAAAAGGAACGCAAACTCACCCTGGCCTTCGAAAAGGAGGCTCTGGGCCTGTTCCTGACCCATCATCCGCTGGACCCCTACCGGGACGTCCTGGAGGGGATCTCCCCCTACCACTCCCGCAACCTCTCGGAAGCTTCCAACGGTTCGGTGGTTCATCTTGCCGGAATTGCGACCCAGGTCGAGATCCGGCCCACCCGCAAGGATCCCGCCCGCAAGTTCGCCCGTTTCCGGGTGGAGGATCTCTACGGCTCCACTGCCGCCGTCATCTTCCCCGCCACGGTCGAGAAATTCCGGGACTTGATCCGCGAAGATTTCATCGGGAACTTCAGCGGCAAAGTGGACCAGGCGGAGAAGGAGCCGGTCCTGCTGGTCGAAAAGATCGAGCCCCTGGGCAATCCGGACCAGATCCACCTCACGGGTTCCCTGGAAATCCTTCTGCCGCAAAAGGCCCCGCCCCTCGATGCCCTGCGGGAAATCCTGGAGCGTTTCCGCGGGAACTCCACCGTTCGCTTTCTCTATCCGGACCCGGACGGGGGAGGCCGGACCGTGGTCCACCGGGCGGGCCCGGAATGGTGCGTGAATCTTGAGGCCGGTCTCTTCCGCGAGCTGGAGAAGATCCTGGGCCCGGCAAAGGCCCGGATCGCCGGCATCCGCGGCGTTCCCGGCAGCGAGCCCCGCCCCGCCCGTTTCGGCCGGGCCCGGATCCGAGCCGGGGATTGAACGGTTGAAAGGGGCTTATCCCGGACTATTCGCCCTTCTCGGAACCGTCTTCGACCGCCATTTCTTCCTTCGGGCTCCGCTCCACGAATTCGAACAAAGCGCGGGGAGCCCGATCCCCCAGCCGCGGAGTGGCCAGCTTGAGAATCCGGGTGTACCCCCCGGGACGTTCCCGGAACCTGGGGCCGAGAACATCGAACAGTTTGGCAACGGCGGCCTTGTTGTTGCCCAGCAAAGCGAGCGCCCGCCGGTAGTTGGCCAGGTTTTTTTCCTTCCCGAGGGTGACCAGGCGCTCCACGAAGGGCCGATGGGCCTTGGCTTTGGCCAGGGTGGTCTCGATCCGCTCGTGTTCAATCAACGAGGAGGCCATGTTCCTGGCCAGGGCCCGCCGATGAGAGCCTGTCCGGGAAAGTTTCCGGGTCTTGATCCTGTGCCGCATGATCTTCTAGGCGCCGATTCCCAAGATGGCTTCCCGGTTCATCCCGATGACGAGGTCCAGTTCAGCAAGCTTTTTTTCTATTTCGGTGAGCACCGTCTGGCCGAGGTTCTTGACTTCCAAAAGCTCTTCTTGCGGACGAAAGACAAGATCGCCGATGGTGGAGATCCCGGCAACCTCGAGGCAGTTGCGGGCCCGGGTGGAGAGATCGAGATACTCGATCGGCTCATCCAGAAGGCCGCGAACTTTCTCCCGCCGCCGTTCCGCCCCGGCATCAATCGCCCGCACTTCGTCCACAACCGGGACTCCGTGACGGATCTCGCTGAACTGGACGAAGGGGTTGAGATGCTTGCGGTAGATCTTGGCGGCCTCCACAAGCGCGATTTCGGGACGAACGGTTCCATCCGTCCAGATTTCAAGGACCAGCCTCTCGTAGTTCACGAACTTCCCGACCCGCGTGGCCTGGATGGTGAAACGAACCCGGGCAACCGGGCTGTAAGCGGCCCCGACAGGAATCAAGCCGATCTGGTCCGTGGATTCCGCCCCTTCATCCGAAGGGACATAGCCCCTTCCCCGGCGGACGGTCAGCTTCATCTTGAGGGATGCATCCTTGCCGGTAATGGTGGCGATAGGGAGGTCCCCGTTGACGACGGAAACTCCGGTCGGGCACTCCAAGTCGGCTCCGAAGATTTCACAGGGGCCGGATTTATCCAGGGTCACCTGGACAGGCGCATCCCCCTGGATCCGGATCCGAAGCCTTTTACAGGCCAGGACGATCTCGGTCACGTCCTGGACGATGCCCGGAATGGATTTGAATTCGTGCTCAACTCCGTCGATTTCGACGGCAGTCACGGCAGTGCCTTCGATCGAACCCAAAAGGACGCGCCGGAGACCGTTCCCAATGGTGTGGCCGAAACCGCGCTCGAAGGGTTCCACGAGGAACTTCCCGTAGTTGGCGGTGGCCGTGGACTCTTCCAGGACGACTCCGGAGGGGAGCTCGAAATCTCGCCAGCGAATGCGCATTGCTTCTTTTCTCCTACTTGGAGCAGATCTCAACGATGAACTGTTCCTGGATGTCGCCGAAACGGACGTCATCCCGGACAGGCAGGGAAAGGATCTTTAGGGAAGATGCCTGCTTGTCGACCTCCATCCACTTGGGAACCTTCCGGTCGGTATTCAGTTCGAGGCAATCTTCCGCAATCTTCCTGGACTTTCCTTTGTCACAAGGGGAAACGACATCGCCCTCCCGGACCAGGTAGCTGGCAATATCGACTTTTCTCCCATTCACGGCAAAGTGGCCATGATTGATCAACTGGCGGGCATGCCTCCGCGATTGGGCCATTCCCGCGGCATCCATCACGTTGTCCAGCCGCCTCTCGAGGATTCCGAGAAGGTTGAGCCCGGTGTTCCCCTTCATCGCCTCGGCCATCCGGAAGTAGTGCTTGAATTGCCGCTCAAAGACACCGTAGATCCGCTTGACCTTCTGTTTCTCGCGAAGGTGGACTCCGTAATCGGAAAGCCGCCGCGGACGGGACCGGATATTGAGCCCCGGAGGAACATTGTGCCGTTCAATGGCGCATTTCTCGGTTTCGCAACGCCGACCCTTGAGGAACAACTTGCTCCCTTCTCGCCGGCAGAGCCGGCAGACAGTGCCTCGGATTCTTACCATGACTTAGACGCGACGCTTTTTGCGGGGACGGCAGCCGTTGTGGGGCAGCGGAGTGACATCTTCGATCAGGGTGATCCTGAGGCCGGCCTGATGAAGGGCGCGAACGGCGCTTTCCCGTCCTGAACCGGGTCCTTTCACCCGAACCTCCACCTCGCGCAGGCCCATCTTGTAGGCCGCCTCCGCCGCGCGGAAGGAGGCGCGCTGGGACGCGTAAGGTGTGGATTTCCGGGAACCCTTGTAGCCGGCTGTTCCCGAAGAGCCCCATGCAATCACATCCCCGTTGGGATCGGTAAGGGTCACAATGGTGTTGTTGAAGGTGGAACGCACGTGGACGATCCCGCGGGCTCCCACCTTGCGGCTCTTCTTCTTCGTGGACCTGGCTGCACTCATGAGTAGATGTTTCGGATCACTTGAGGGCCTTCACAGCCTTTTTTCCGGCCACGGTCTTGGTCGGTCCTTTCCGGGTCCGGGCATTGGTCCGGGTCCTCTGGCCCCGGACAGGCAGACCCCTCCGATGGCGGAGGCCCCTGTAGGAGGCGATTTCCCTCAGACGATTGATGTTCTGGGCCACTTGCCGCCGCAGAGCCCCCTCCACCGTGTAGTTCTTCTGAAGGTGTGAAGCCAGCAGCCCGAGTTCCTCTTCCGAGAGGGCTTTGGCGTGCTTGTCCTGATCAAGGCCCATGGCCTGGCAAATTTTTGCGGCCCGGGCATTTCCGATCCCGAAGATGTACGTCAGGGCGATGACCGTACGTTTCTTGTCCGGGATTTCGACTCCGATGAGGCGGGGCAATGGCTTCCTCCCTGGATCTATCGGCCTTGCCGTTGTTTGTGCCGGGGGTCCCGGCTGCAGATCACCCGGACACTTCCATGCCGGCGGATGATCTTGCAACTGTCGCAAATCCGGCGGACACTGCTGCGAACTTTCATCATGGACTCCTAGTTTTGAGGCCTCCGGCGCCGCTCACCACGGTAGACGATCCGGCCCCTCGTGAGGTCGTAGGGAGACATTTCGACTGTGACCTTGTCGCCCGGCAGGACTCGAATCCATCGCATGCGCATCTTTCCGGAAATGTTGGCAAGGATCTTGTGGCCGTTCGCCAGCTCGCATCGGAACATGGTGTTCGGCAGTGCTTCCCGAACAACGGCCATGACGGTGATGGGCTCCTCTTTTGCCAAGTGCTTTGGTTTCCGGTTTCCTGTCCTGGTGGTTCTCCTAGGTGGCCGAGAGGGCGGGCCGAATCAATTCGACCAGCCCCTCCTGGATGGATTCGATCGACCGATCCGCATCGATCTCACGAAGGATCCCCTGATCCCGGTAGAAGGCGATCAGGGGTTCCGTGGTTTCCCGGTAGACATCCAGGCGATGCTGGACCACCTCCCGGGTATCGTCCGGACGTCCCCTCCCCAGCAAACGGGATATAAGGACGTCCTCGGGGGCCGAAAAGTATACCGCCAGGCGGATGGATCCGCCAGGGGCCTCCTCGGCCAGGGCCCTGGCTTGGGGAAGGGTCCGGGGAAAGCCGTCCAAAAGAAGGGTCTCCCCGCCCTCCTGCCGCCCGATCCTGGCGGCGACCATGGCCAGCATGATCGGGTCCGGGACCAAATCGCCCCGTTCCATGATGGCACGGGCCTGGCACCCCAGTTCGGTCCCCTGGGCAACTTCCGCGCGGAGAAGATCTCCGGTGGAGACATGCAGCACCCCCGGCCGGGTCTGGGCCAGGCGGGCCGCCTGGGTCCCCTTCCCCACGCCAGGGGGGCCGAGCAGAATGACGATCCCGGTCATTCAGGCCTTCCGCCGGGCCCAGCCCCGGCCGCCTCCCTTCATGAAGCCTTCGTAGTTCCTCATCAAGAGGAAGGAGTTCAGCTTGTCCACCACGTCGAGCGCAACTCCGACCACGATGAGAATGGAAGTTCCCCCGAGGAAATAGGCGATCCCGAAGGGGACGTTCATCCTGGAAGTGACGATGGTGGGAAGCAGTGCGATCGCAGCAAGGAAAACCGCGCCCGCCAGGGTGATGCGGTCCAGGACGAAATTGAGGTAGTTGGCGGTCGCCTTTCCGGGCCGGATGCCGGGAATGAAAGAGCCGTACTCCTTGAGGTTGTCAGCGATCTCCTCAGGCTGGAACATGAGTTTGGTCCAGAAGAAGGAGAAGAAGAAGATCAGGGCGGAGTAGATGGCCACGTAGACGAACCCGCCGGAATTGAAGATCTGCCCGAACCACTCCATGCCGGGAATGCTCCCGAGGACGTTGGGCACGATGAACAGGGCAGAGGCGAAAATGATGGGCATCACCCCGGCTTGATTGACCCGGAGCGGGAGGTAATGCCGGGCGCCACCGATGACCTTCCTTCCCCGGGTGAGCTTGGCCTGCTGGATGGGGATCCTCCGCTGGCCGCGGGTGATGTAGACCACCACGAGGACCGTTGCGACCCAGATGGCGCCCATGGTCACCGACATCTGGTGGGCATTCTCACTGACCGCCAGGAAACTCTGCAGAGCGGAGGGCATCCGGGCGATGATCCCGCACATGATGATGATGGAAATCCCGTTGCCGATTCCATATTCCGTCATCTGTTCTCCGATCCACATGATGAAGATCGTTCCCGCCGTCAAAGCGAGAATGATGGAAAGCCCGTAGAAAAAGGACGCACCATTGGGAAGGAGGCCGAACCGGGGATTGAGAAGGACCCCCTGGAGGACGAAAAAGGACTGAAGGACGCAAATGGGGATCGTGGAAAGCCGCGTGTACTGGTTGATTTTCTTCTGGCCGGCCGCGCCCTCCTTGGAGAGGGCTTCAAGGGAAGGCATCACTTTCACGAGAATGCTGAAGATGATCGAGGCAGAGATATAGGGCATGACCCCGAGGGAGAAAATGACCGCGTCGCCGATTCCCGCCCCGGTGAAGGCGTTCATGATCCCGAACAACCCTCCCAGAGAACTGCCTGAAACCTTTTCGGAAGCCGTCCGGATGGCCACCAGGTCCACGCCGGGAAGCGGGATCTGGAATCCCAGGCGATAAAGGAAAAGAAGCCCAAGGGTGACCAGGATCCGCTTGCGGACCTCTGGGATTCGGAACAGATTGAAGAGCTGATTCATCCCCGGATCTTATGAATCGAGTTCGACCGCGGTCCCTCCGGCAGCCTCGATTTTTTCCCGGGCACCCTTCGAGAATTTCTGCGCCCGGACGACGAGAGGCCCGGTCAATTCCCCCACTCCCAGGACCTTCAGCCGGTTCCCCCGGTTCCTGCTCAAGCCGGCCTCGAGGACAATCGCAAGGTCCACCTCGCTGCCGGCCGGAAACCGGGCCAGATCTCCGACGTTCACGATGGTGTAGACCTTCCGAAAACGGGCATTCGAAAAGCCCCGCTTGGGAACCAGGCGGTAGAGCGGCATCTGCCCGCCTTCGAAGCCGATCCGCGGGTTGTCTCCAGAGCGGGACCGCTGGCCCTTGTGGCCGCGCCCCGCGGTTTTTCCCTTGCCGGAACCGGGCCCGCGCCCGATCCGCTTGCGGTCCGGATACCGGACGCCCTTGGCCGTCACATCATGGACCTGCATCAGAGTTGCACTCCCCGGAATTCCTGGACTTCTTCCCGGGTCCGAAGCCGGGCAAGAGCATCTATCGTCGCCTTGACGAGATTGACGGGATTGGTGGAACCGTACGCCTTGGTGAGAATGTCCTTTACCCCGGCAAGTTCCAAAACCGCGCGAACGGTTCCACCGGCGATGATTCCGGTGCCCGGGGAGGCCGGAAGCAGGCGGACTTTCGCCGCGCAGAAGTATCCCTCCACTTCGTGAGGGATGGTGTTCCCCAGTCTGGGAATCCGAAGCAGGTGTTTGCGCCCGTCTTTGAATGCCTTTTGCATGGCCATGGGGATTTCCCTCGCCTTGCCGAATCCGTAGCCGACGACGCCATCCTGATTCCCGAGAACCGTCAAAGCGGAGAAGGCGAATCGCCGGCCTCCCTTGACCACCTTTGCGGACCGGTTCACCTTGATCCGTTCCTCCTTGAGTTCCCCGAGCCTTTCGGCCTCCGTCCGGTCGAGGAATCGGGACTGGAATTTTTCCTTGGGCATGGCGTCCTAGAACTGGAGTCCGCCTTTCCGGGCGGCATCGGCGAGCGCTTGAATGCGCCCGTGGTAGAGGTAGTAGCCCCGGTCGAAGATCACCTTTTCGATTCCCGCGGCCTTCGCCCGGTCAGCAATGGCATTCCCGACAAGAATCGCCTGTTCGGTCTTTGTCTTCCCCGCGGCCTGTTTCTTGATGTCCGATTCGAATGTGCTCGCAGAAGCCAGGGTGCACCCCCCCAGATCATCGATGACCTGTACGGAGATGTTCTTGTGGCTCCGGTAGACGGAGAGCCGCGGGCGGTCCCCCACGGCACGGAGTCGCCGGCGGACGCCAAGCTTCTTGCGAAGACGGCGCTTCCATTTCTTCTTTTGGCGGAGATGGTCCATGATCACTCACCCAAGCGATTTCCCGGTCTTTCGCCGGACTTCCTCGTCCTTGTAGCGGATCCCTTTTCCTTTGTAGGGTTCCGGGGGGCGGACTTTTCGGATGTTAGCGGCGAACTGCCCCACTTTCTGCTTGTCGGCGCCGCTCACCAGGATCTCATTCGGCGAGGGAACGCTGACGGTCACTCCTTCGGGTGGGACGCACTTGACGGTATGGCAGAACCCGATTTGAAGCTCGATTCCGTTTCCCGAGGGTTTTGCATTCCAACCCGTTCCGATGATGGTCAGGGATCTGGCGTACCCCTTGGAAACCCCCTCGACCATGTTGGCCAGATGGGCGCGGGTCAGCCCCCAGAGGGCCCGGACGCGTCTTGAGGAATCCCCGGCGGGTTTCACCCGGGCAGCATTGTCCTGCACTTCAAGTTGAAGCTCCGGGAAGAGAGGGAAGTCAAGGGCCCCTTTGGGTCCCTTGACTTGGATGGAACCCCCTGAAGAGGCCACGGAGACTCCGGAGGGGAAGGAAACTTCCTGAATGCCGATTCGAGACATGCTTTTTCCCCGCCTAGAAGACGGTGCAGAGGACCTCCCCTCCAACGCCGAGTTCTTCCGCTTTGCGGACGCTCACAATCCCCCGGGAGGTCGTCAGGATGGCAATGCCCAGCCCGCGCCTTACGGTGGGAAGGGAACGGGCTCCCGCATAGACACGGCGGCCGGGCTTGGAAACGCGCCGGATCTCCTGTATGGCGGGGATTCCGTCCTCGCCGTACTTCAGGTGGATCCGAAGATGCCCGAAGCCTTGGGAATCCTCGAAGGCTTCGACATCCTTGATGTAGCCCTCTTCCTTGAGGATGAGGGCGAGGTTGCTCTTCGCCCGCGAGGAAGGGATTTCAACCGTCCGCTTCCGGACCTGGAGTCCGTTCCGGATGCGGGTGAGAAGATCGGCAATCGGGTCAGTCATCGTCATGATGGATCTCCTACCACGAGGCCTTGCGGACGCCGGGAAGCTCCCCCTGATGGGCAAGTTTGCGGAAAACCATCCGGGACACTTTGAATCTCCGGTAGTAGCCGCGGGGACGTCCGGTCAAAAGGCAGCGGAAGTGGAGCCGGACCTTGCTGCTGTCCTTGGGCATTTTATGAAGCTGGATCCGTGCTGCGAGCTTCTCTTCGATGCTGGCCTCGGGATTCCGGAGGACCGTCCGAAGCTGGTTCCTTCTTTCTGCAAACCGGGCCACAAGAGCTTCGCGCTTCTTCTGCCGGTTGATGACGCTTGTTTTTGCCATGAATCAGTCTTTGCGGCGGAATGGCATTCCAAACCCTTCCAGGAGGGCCCGGCCCTCTTCATCGGTCCGGGCGGTGGAAACGATGGTCACGTTCATGCCCTGCTGGAATTCCACCTTGTCCAGGTTGATTTCGGGGAAGAACGTCTGTTCCGTAAGGCCCAGGCTGAAATTGCCCCGGCCGTCAAAATTGTCCTTGACCCCGCGGAAGTCCCGGATCCGCGGAAGGACCACCGAGATCAGCCGGTCGAGGAATTCGTACATTCTCACCCCCCGCAGGGTGACCATGCACCCCACCGGCATCCCGGCCCGGAGGTGGAAGGAAGCAACGGATTTCCTGGCCCGTTTGATGACCGCTTTCTGGCCGGAAATCGCGGCGAGATCCTTGGCCGCGGCTTCGACCCGGGCTTTGTTCTCCACGGCCTTTCCAACACCCATGCTGACAACGATCTTGCTCAGCCGGGGAGCCTGAAGACGGCTTTCGATTCCGAGCTTCTCCATGAGGGAGGGAAGCACGGTCTGGAGGTACCGTTCTTGAAGCCGGGGGAGGGTCGTGGTTTTCATCAATCGAACTTCGTTCCACAGGGGATTCCAATCCGGACCTTGCGGCCCTTTTCCTCGACGAGGCGGGTCCGGACCCCCTTCCCAGCCTTGCTGCTCCACAGGAGGACGTTGGAGGCGTGGATGGGCATCTCCCGCTCGACACGGCCGCCCTGCGGGTTGGCGGTGCTCTTGCGAAGATGCTTGACCCGGATGTTGACCCCTTCCACGAGAATCCGCCCGGCGGGACCGGAGTGGACGTGCAGAACCTTGCCGCGCTTTCCCCGGTCGTTCCCGGCGATCACAATGATCTCATCACCGCGCTTCAGAACCATGCTCAGACGACCTCCTGCGCCAGCGACACGATCTTGAGGTACTTCCGCTGCCGGAGTTCCCGGGCCACGGCTCCGAAAATCCGTGTTCCGCGGGGGTTTCCTTCTCCATCCACGAGGACGAGCGCATTGCTGTCGAAGCGGACATAGGAACCGTCTTCCCGCCGAACCGCCTTCTTGCAGCGGACGACAACTCCCCGGACGACCATTCCGGGCTTGACTTCCGCCCCGGGGGTGGCCCGCTTCACGGAAGCGACGACCAAATCCCCGAGACTTGCATAACGCCGGCCTGTTCCGCCGAGCACCTTGATGCAAACGGCCACCCGCGCCCCGCTGTTATCGGCCACATTCAATCGTGTCTGCATCTGGATCATCGTCTTGCTCCGTTCGAAGGGCTCAGGATCTGGGAGCCTCGGCGACAATCCGGACCAGACGCCAGCGCTTGCTCTTGCTGATCGGACGGGTGCTGGTGATTTCCACCATGTCGCCCAGACGGGCCTGGTCGGCCTCATCGTGGGCATGGAATCTCCTCCGCTTTTGCATGGTCTTGTGATAGCGGGGATGCATGGCCGACCGCGAGACCTCGACCGTGATGGTCTTGGATCGGTTTGCGGACACCACCCTTCCCTGAAGAACCTGGCGCTGGTTCCGGGGGGTCTTCGAACTTCCGGTGTCGGTCTGGGGGGGAGAGGGATCAGTCATGGTCAGCGGTTTTTCTGGCCCCGGATTCCTTTTTCACGCTCGCGAAGAATCGTGAGCATGCGGGCGAGATCTTTTCGGATCCTCCGGATTTTCGAGGGGTCCGGGTTTCCTTCGGTAAGCGAGCGGAACCGCATGTCGAAGAGCTGCCTGGACAGCTGATCCATGTCGTACTGGATCTCGGCGTCTTCTTTGCCGCGGATTTCCCGGGATTTCATGTTTCTGCGTCCTAGAGGTGTTTCCGGGCGACCATGCGGACTTTGATGGGCATTTTATGGGCCACCCTGTTCAAGGCGATCCGGGCGGTCCGGGCATCCACCCCTCCGACCTCGTAGAGGATGGTTCCGGGCTTGACCACCGCCACCCACCGGTCGACGTCCCCTTTTCCAGAGCCCATCCGCACTTCAAGGGGCTTTGAAGTCACGGACTTGTGCGGGAAGACCCGGATCCAGACCTTTCCGTCCGGAGCGGCACGGCCCGCCGCCACCCGGCCGGCTTCGATGGTCCGGGCGCTCAGCCAGGTCCATTCCAGGGCTTGAAGACCGAAATCCCCGAAGGCGACCTTGTTCCCGCGGGTCGCGTTCCCCTTCACGTGGCCGCGCTGGGTCTTCCGGTATTTGACTCGTTTGGGCATCAACATGGCTGGTTATCCTGCAAAGATCCAGACCTTGATTCCCAGAACGCCGTAGGTGGTCTTGGCTTCGGAAAAGCCGTAATCCACCCTTGCATCAAGGGTTTGGAGGGGAATGCGGCCGGACCGCTTGACGAGCCGGCGCCCCATTTCAGAGCCGTCGATCCGCCCGGAAACCTCGATTTTCACACCTTCCGCACCGGCATTCATGGAATTCTCGAGGACGCGCTTGATCTGCCTGCGGGGGGAGACCCGCCGTTCCACTGCTCCGGCCAGGTTCTCCGCAACGGTCTGCGCGTCCAGATCCCAATGGGCCACTTCCTGGATGTCCATCTTGACCTCTCCGCCGGTCAGGTCTTCCAGATCGGAAACCAGGCGGTCCCGGGTGGCGTACCCCTTCCCGATGACCTCCCCCTTGCGGGTGCAAAGAATCAGAACGGTGATCCGGTCCCCTCTCCGCTGGATGTCGATCCGCGAAATGACCCCCTTCCGGAACCGGGACCGGATCTGCTCCCGGATGCGAAAATCCAGAACGAGCTGGTTTCCGTATTCGGGGCCCCGGGCGAACCAGCGGGAGCGCCAAGGTTCGGTGATCCCGACCCGGAAGCCGATCGGATGGCATTTTTGTCCCATGTTCAGACTTCCTCGCGTTCGGAAACGGTGACTTTGATGTGGGCGGTCCGCCGCCGAATGGGCATGGCCCGTCCCATGGCTCCGGGGCGGAAGCGGGCCCGCCCATGAACGAGGGGACCCTCGTCAACGCGGGCATCGGAGACGATCAGGTTGTTGACGTCGACAGCCTCGTTCTGGCTGGCGTTGGCGACCGCGGACCGCAGAACCTTGGTGAATAGGGATGCCCCGCGGCTGAGGCTGCCTTCCAAAAGCTGGAGCGCAGTGTTGATTTCCAGTCCCCGGATCAAGTTGGCCGCAGGGCGGGCCTTCTTGGCGGAGATGTGGGCGTAGCGGTGAGAAGCGCGGAATTGCACGATCGGTTTTCTCCTTCGCTGGTTTTCTCCTGCTTCTCCTTTTTCCCTTTACTTGTCCTTCTTGCTGCCGCCATGGCCGCGGAAGGTCCGGGTGGCCGAGAATTCCCCAAGCCGATGCCCGACCATGTCCTCGGTCACGTAGACCTTGAGGAATTTCCGTCCGTTATGGACCATGAAAGTCATGCCGACGTATTCAGGCAGGAGCACGCTGGAACGGGCCCATGTCTTGATGGGATGATGATCCCCCTCCCGGCTCGCCTTCTCCACCTTGCGATGGAGCCGGGGATCGATGAAAGGGCCCTTTCGAATGCTGCGTCCCATGGCCTACCTCACGCCCTTTTTCCGGCGTCGAACGATGAATTTGGAGGAGGGTTTGCGGGGGCTCCGGGTCTTCCCGCCCTTCGCGGACTTGCCCCAGGGAGAAACCGGGTGCTTCCCCTTGGTGCGGCCTTCCCCGCCTCCGTGGGGGTGGGCGGCGGGATACATGGCCACACCGCGGACATGAGGCCGCCGGCCCTGGTGGCGCCGCCGGCCCGCCTTCCCGGCCTTGACGTTCTTGTGGTCGGAGTTGCCGACGGTGCCGATGGTGGCCCGGCAGCGGACGTGCACCTTGCGAAGTTCCCCGCTGGGCAGGGAAAGCAGGGCATACTGGTTTTCCCGGGCGACCAGCCGGGCCGAGGAGCCGGCCGCGCGCGCCATCTTTCCGCCCTGGCCGATCTTGAGTTCGATGTTGTGGACGGCCATCCCGAGCGGCATGTCCGCAAGAGCCATGGCACACCCGACCCGGGGTTCGGCCCCGGATCCTGAAAGGATGGTGTCGCCCTGTTTCAGACCGGAAGGCCAGAGGATGTAGCGTTTTTCGCCGTCCGCATAGTGAAGCAGGGCGATGTAGGCCGAGCGGTTCGGATCGTATTCGACATGGGCGACCTTTGCCGGAACGCCGTCCTTCTCCCGGCGGAAGTCGATGACCCGGTAGCGCCGTTTATGGCCGCCGCCCCGGTGCCAGGCCGTGACCCTTCCGATGTTGTTGCGTCCACCGGTCCTCTTCAGCGGGGCGAGAAGGCTCTTCTCCGGGCGGTTCCGCGTGAGTTCGGCGCGGTCCAGGACCGAGGCTCCCCGGCGGCCGGGCGAAGTGGGTTTGTACAGTTTGAGTCCCATGGTTCTTGCGCGGAATAATCAGAGAAGCTCGATCTTGCTGCCTTCCTTGAGCTTGACGATGGCAATCTTCCGGGGGGGGCGCTGGAAGTAGTGCTGTCCCCTCCGCCGCATTTTTCCGCTGCGGACCTGGGTGTTCACCGAATCCACCTTCACCTCGAAGATGGCTTCGACGGCCTTCTTGATTTCGATCCGGTTGACCCCGCCGGCAACCTCGAACCGGTAGACATTGAGCCGCTCCTGTTCCTCGGTCGATTTCTCGGTCAGGACCGGGTGCAGGATGACCTGGAAGTGTTCGGAGAGCCGGGTCACTGGCTCACTCCTCCTCCGCCGGCGAGAAGCGGGCGCAAAGGGCCTCCAGGGCGCCTTCCTGGGCCAGCAGCCATTTGTGGGCCAGGAGGTCGTAGGCATTGACCTCCGCGGCGGAGGCGACCCCGACCCGGGGAAAGTTGCGGAACGACTTCCAGCAATTCTCCTCCGGGCTGGCCAGAAGAACCAGGGCGGAACCCTGGGGCACGCACTTCGCCAGGATTCCGCGGGCCTTCTTGGAAGAAGGCAGGGAAAAAGAAACCCCCTGCAGGGCAATCACCTCTCCATCCTGGATCTTGCCAAGAAGGGCGCTCCGCAGGGCGGCCAGCCGCTGCTTGCGGGGCAGGTGGTAGGTCCAGCGGCGGGAGTTTCGGGGTCCGAAGACCGTGGCACCGCCGACCCAGAGCGGGCTGCGCCGGTCGCCGGCCCGCGCCCGCCCGGTCTTCTTCTGCTTCCAGGGTTTCTTCTTGTGCCCCCGGAGGTCCGTGCGGATCTTCGTGTGGGCGTCGCCCTGGCGCTGATTGGATTGGACCTGGACCACGACATCCTTCAGGGTGCGGAAAAGGATTTTTTCCCCCAGGACCTCCGTGGGGAAGTCGGTTTTTCCCACGGTTCCCTTGGCAAGATCGAAGGTGGAGATGATGGCCATGTCCGATTGTCCTGGAATCAGCCCTTCTTCTTGGAGGATCCGGTCCGTGCGGTGCGCACCTGGAGCAGGCCGTTGGGGGGCCCGGGAACGCCGCCGCGGACGAGCAGAAGGCCCCGCTCGGGGTCCACCCCTTCCACGACGAGATTCTTCAGGGTCCGCCGGGCGGCGCCGTAGTGCCGCGCCATGCGCGTCCCTTTGAAGACCCGGGCCGGATAGGCGGAACAGCCGATCGAACCGGGGGCGCGCACATTCATGGAACCGTGGGATTCCGGCCCCCGGCTGAACCCGTGGGCCTTGATCGTCCCGGCAAACCCCCGGCCCTTGGAGGTTCCGGCCACGTCGACCACGTCGCCGGCCTCGAAGAGGTCGGCCTTGAGTTCCTTGCCGATTTCATACCCTTCGGTCGCCGCCATGCGGAACTCGCGCAGAACCCGGTGGGGTTTCACGCCCGCTTTCTCCGCGGCAACCCTCTGGGGTTTGCGGACGTGCTTCTCGCGGGCAGGCAGGAACCCGACCTGGACCGCGGTGTAGCCGTCCCGTTCCGGGGTCCGCACGCCGGTCACGGTGCAGGGCCCGGCTTCCAGAACCGTGACGGGCACCACGCTGCCGTCCTCGCGGAAGAGCTGGGTCATCCCCTTCTTGCGGGCCAGAAGAACCTTGACCACTGCCATCGTCACACCTTGATCCGGACGTCGACTCCGGCGGAAAGGACCAGCCGGTTGAGGGCGTCCACCGTGGCCGGGGTGGGTTCGAGCAGGTACATCAGGCGCTTGTGGGTCCGGATCTCGAACTGCTCGCGGGATTTCTTGTCGATATGAGGGGAGCGCAGCACCGTGTAGCGCTCCACCCGGGTGGGAAGCGGGATGGGCCCCGACACCTTGACCCCCGTGAGGCGTGCAGCCTCAAGGATCGACTCGGTAGCCTGGTCGATGGCTTCGTGGTCGTAAGCTTCGAGGCGAATTTGGATCCGGTTGTCCGCCATGGATGCACTCCGAGCCCCGGTTTGCCTATCCGCCGTGCTGAAGCAGGGTTGGGTCCGGGCAAAAACCAGGGCTTGCGTCCCGAAATCGGGCCTGGGATTCTAACAACGAGGCCCGGGGGGTCAAGCAGAAAGACCTGCCTTCCGGGGTCCCGGCCCGAAAACCCCGCTTTTCCCGGCCCCTTCCGGGGTTCAAATCCCAGGTAGAAGCGCCCGAGCCCGGTCCGGGGGGACCGGTGCGTATCCGCAGGGCTCAAGCGAGAAGGTCCCGCGGCCCTGGGTGAGGGAGCGGAGCCGGGTGGACCAGGCGAACATGGCTTGGAGAGGCACCCTGGCCCGGATATGCCGCTGGTCCCCGTGGACCTTCATGTCGCGGACTTCCGCCTGCCGGGCCTGGAGATCGCTCAAGACCGGGCTCAAAAAAGCCTCGGGCACCTCCGCCCGAAGATCCATGATCGGCTCCAGGAGCCGGGCATTCCCATCCAGGGCATGGTCCAGAGCCCGAGCCATTCCCCCGAGGATCAATTCCACCGAGGGGGGAATCTCCGGAGGGTGCCAGGAGAGTTGCTGGATCTCCAGCTCGATCTGGGCCAGGGGATAGCCCAGGCTCCCGGCGGAGGCCACGAGATCCCCGCTTTCGCGGTGCAGGGCCTCCCGGACGGCGCCGGGAAGAGCGGAAAACCCCTCCCCGAACACGATCCGGGGAGGTGCCTGGGGCCCCGGGCGGACCCGCAGGGACACCTCGACAGCCTGCCGGCCTCCCTCGGCCATGGGCCGCTCCACCCGGGCGGTCCCGCCATGCTCTTCCACGACCGTCTCCCGGTAGGAGACCCGCGGCCTTCCCGCCCGGGCGGCCACCCGGAAATCCTGCTTCAAGCGGTGCAGAACCACCTCGAGGTGAAGCTCCCCCATGCCGGCAAGCTTGGCCTGGCCCGAGTCTTCATCAAGCTGGACCCGCAGGGTCGGGTCCTCGCGGTCGATCACGCGCAGGGCGTCCAGCAGTTTTTCCCGCTGGGCCAGGCGTTCGGGTTCCACGGTGAGGGTGATGACCGGCTCGGGAAAGTCGATCGGTTCAAGGGAAATGGCCTCCCCCCGGTGAAAGAGGGTGTCTCCCGTCTGGGCCCTCTTCAGGCCGGGAACCACCACCACCGACCCGGGTCCGGCCTCCCGGATCCGCTCGCGATGATTGGCGTGCATCACCAGGATCTGCTGGACCCGTTCGGCGCCTTTCTCCCGGGAAAGATAAAGCAGATCTCCTTCACGCAGGACCCCCGAATAGATGCGCAGGAAAAAAAGGATGCTGTGCGCTTCGTGGAAGACCTTGAAGACCAGCCCGCAGAGGGGGGCTTCGGGATCGGGCGGGCGCTCGAGGGGCTTGTCGGGATCCGCGGGATCGAAGCCCACCACGGGCGGACGTTCCAGCGGGGAGGGCAGACAGGCCAGGATCGCGTCCAGAAGGGGCTGCACCCCCTGGTTGCGGAGGGCGGAACCAACCAGAACGGGGACCAGTCCGCCCGCCAGGGTGGCCTGCCGCAACCCCCGGGCAAGGAGCTCGGGAGAGAGGGTCTCTTCCGTCAAATAGACGTCCAGGAGGTCTTCACAGCATTCGGCCACGGCCTCACAGAGCCCGGTGCGGGCCTTTTCGGCTTCCGCGAGCGCCTCTGGGGGAATCTCTTCCTCATGAACCGCCGCCCCCAGATCCTCGCTTTCCCAAGTGAGGAGGCGGCGGCGCACGAGGTCGATCACGCCGCGAAAGTCGTCTCCGGAACCAAGGGGAATCTGGACTGGAACCGGGTTGGCCCCCAGCCGGGCCCGCAGGCTCTGCACGGCCCGGGCGAAATCGGCCCCGCGCCGGTCGATCTTGTTGACGAAGACCAGCCGGGGAACCCGGTAACGATCGGCCTGCCGCCAGACCGTCTCGGTCTGGGCCTGCACGCCGGCAACCGCACAGACCACCACCACCGCGCCGTCCAGAACCCGCAGGGAGCGGCTGACTTCGGCGGTGAAATCGACGTGTCCGGGGGTGTCGATGATCTGGATGAAAGCCCCCTTCCAGGGACAGCGGGTTGCGGCGGCGGAAATGGTGATCCCCCGCCGGCGCTCTTCTTCCATCCAGTCCATGACCGCCGTCCCGTCGTGGACCTCGCCCATCCGATGCTCCACCCCGGTGTAGAAGAGGATCCGTTCGGTCAGGGTGGTTTTCCCCGCGTCGATGTGCGCGACGATGCCGATGTTCCGGAGCCGACCCAGGTCCATGGCGGGGATTCTACGCCGGATGATTCCCGTTTCCTCCCGGCCAGGCCGGCAGGAGCGCCCGATTCCTCTCAAGCCATTCCCCCCGCCAGCGATACCCGTCCAGGAGCCTGTCATCCCGGGAGCCGAGCAGAGCCGTGGCCGCATGCAGGGCTTCGATGCTCGCCAGTCCCTGGGGAGGATCCTGGAAGGTCTTGGAGCGGCGCGGGTAGGCGGTCCGGAAGGAAGCGGGCAGGCGGCGGAGGTGCAGTTCTCCACGCAGGCCGCGCATCACCCGGGGAAGGTCGCGCCAGGAGGAATCGACCAGAAGCAGGGGTAGCCCGGCATCGGCCTCCCGGAGAAGGCTGCCCTCCGGATGGAGCAGGATGACCCGGCCGACGGAGACCTGGTCCCCGGGGGAGAAGGACACCCAGCGTAAGGACAGGTCCGTGCGCCGCCGCAGCGGCGTCAGGCTGCACTTCCGCGGCGATTCCCGGTCCATCCTGACCAGGAGAATGTCCAGCACCATCGCATGGCCGGGAGGCCCGGCCAACCGGGTCAGTACGCCAGGTGGCTGTATGCCCGGTTGGCATCAGCCATCTTGTGGAGGTTCTCCTTCCAGGTGACGGAGGCGCCGGCATGGTTGCAGGCGTCGGTGAATTCCGCCGCCAGCCGCCGCACCATGGGCATGCCTTTCCGCTTGCGGGCATTGTTCACAATCACGCGGATGCCCAGCGACTGGGCCCGTTTCCGGTCCACCTCGCGCGGCACCTGGTAGGTGGACCCGCCGACCCGGCGGCTGCGCACCTCCACATGGGGCTTCACGTTCTCGAGCGCCTTGACGAAGACCTCCTCGGGAGGAAGCTCCACCCGTTTGGCGGCCATTTCCACGGCCTCATAGAAGATCCGGGTGGCCAGTGTCTTCTTGCCCTGGAGCATGATCTTGTTGATGAACTTCGTGGCCAGGATGGACCCGTAGCGGGAATCGGGGCTGGTAAAGCGCGAGGTGGCCTTGTAGTTCCGGGGCATGATTACTTGGACCGTCGGGAACCGTACTTGGAGCGGGATCGTTTCCGGTCATCCACGCCGGCGGCATCCAGCGTGCCCCGGATGACGTGATACCGGACTCCCGGAAGGTCCCGAACCCGCCCTCCCCGGACGAGAACGATGGAGTGTTCCTGAAGATTGTGCCCTTCGCCGGGAATGTAGGCGGTGATCTCCTTCCCATTGGACAGCCGCACCCGGGCGACCTTCCGCAGGGCGGAGTTCGGCTTCTTGGGAGTCATGGTCTTGACCTGGGTGCAGACCCCCCGCTTCTGGGGGCACTGGTCCAGGACCGGGCTCTTGGACTTCTTCCGCTGGGGCTTGCGCCCCTTGCGGATGAGCTGGTTGATGGTAGGCATTCAGGAATCCCGGACCGTCAGGCCGGGCAGGAAACGGAAAAGTCTACCCCAGCGGGGGTTTCCGTCAACCCGCAGGGGCCGGTCCTCATCCGGCGGCCTCCATTTCGGCCGGGACGGCGGGCCCGCCTTCGGCAGCGGGCTCCTCGAATTGGGAGAAATCCACGGTCTTGCGGATCTTCATGCGCTGCAGCTCCCGGAACCCGGTGCCGGCCGGGATCAGGTTGCCCAGGATGACGTTCTCCTTGAGGCCCACGAGAGGGTCGGTCTTGCCGCGCAGGGCGGCTTCGGTGAGGACCTTGGTGGTCTCCTGGAAGGAGGCCGCCGAAATGAAGGACTCCGACTGCACCGAGGCCTTGGTAATCCCCATGATCAGCGGGGAGGCGGAAGGGGCCGTCTTGCCCTGCTCGATCAATCCCTCCGAGATCCGGCGGAACCTCTGGCGGTCGATGACCGAGTTGGGAAGCAGGCGGGAGTCCCCGGGGTTGCCGACCTGGACCTTGCGCATCATCTGGGACACGATGACCTCGATGTGCTTGTCGTCGATCGTGACGCCCTGGGTCCGGTAGACCTTCTGGATCTCTTCGATCATGTAGGCCTGGACGCGCTCTTCCCCCTGGACCTTGAGGATTTCCTGGGGCGGCAGGGGGCCGTCAACCAGAGACTGCCCCACCTTGATCCGGTCGCCGGTGTGGGCCCGAAGATGCTTCGCCTGGGGAACGATGTGCTCCCGCACCTCTCCGGTCTCCTCGTTCTTGACGAGGATGATCCGCTTGGCGCGGCGTTTCTCGCCCAGCTCCACGATTCCGTCGATTTCAGCCATGACCGCCGGATCCTTGGGCATGCGTGCCTCGAAAAGCTCCGTGACCCGGGGAAGCCCGCCGGTGATGTCCTGGGTGCCTCCGATGGCCCGCGGGGACTTGGCCAGCAGAGTGCCTGAGGTGACTTTCTGGCCGTCTTCGACCTCCAGATAGGCATGCTCCGGGATGGAGGTGTAGTAAAGGACTTCCTCGTCCTTGCCAAGCAGCAGGATCTGGGGATGGAGATCGCCGCGGGACTCGATGATCTTTTTCCGGGTGACCTTGGTCTTGGGATCCTCTTCCAGGGCCATGGTCTTGCCTTCGATCACATCCTCGAACTTCACCGTTCCGTCGAATTCCGCCAGGATGGGAAGGAAGTGGGGGTCCCAGGAACAGATCTTCTGGCCCTTGACGACCTTTTCCCCCTCCTGCGCAAAAACCTGGCCGCCGACCGGAACGGCATAGCGGTCCAGCTCCCTTCCCTTGGAATCCCGAATGATCACCTCGCCGGTCCGCGAAAGAGCCACGCGCTCCCCCGCATCGTTGGTGGTCACGCGCAGTCCTTGGTAATCCGCCTTCCCGCTCCGGCGCGCCTTGGTTTCCGAGGCTTCCACCGAACGGCTGGCGGTGCCGCCGATGTGGAAGGTCCGCATGGTGAGCTGGGTGCCCGGTTCCCCGATCGATTCGGCGGCGATGATCCCGATCGCGAGCCCTCTTTCCACCAGCTTGCCGCGCGCGAGGTCTTCTCCATAGCAGAGCGCGCAGACGCCCTGAGGGGCTTCGCAGGTCAGGGGGCTGCGGACCTTGATCTTCTGGAAGCCCATCTGGGCGATCCGGGCGGCGATTTCGGCGGTAATGAGCTGCCCTTCCTCGACGATGAGTTCGTCGGAGATCACGTCCCGGATGGTGTTGCGCGCAACCCGCCCGCGAATGATCTTCTCCGGGGGGACGATCAGCTTGTCGCCCTGGTAGACGGCGCTTTTGGGGATCCCGCGGGGGGTGCCGCAATCGTGGATGGTGACCACCATGTTCTGTGCCACGTCCGCCAGCTTGCGGGTCAAATACCCCGAGTCGGCGGTCTTCAGGGCCGTGTCCGCCAGCCCTTTCCGGGCACCGTGGGTCGAAGAGAAGTACTCCAGCACACGCAGCCCCTCCCGGAAGTTTGCCCGGATCGGGACCTCGATGATCTCCCCGCTGGGCTTGGCCATGAGACCCCGCATCCCGGAAAGCTGCCGGATCTGGTCCACCCCGCCCCGGGCGCCCGAGTGAGCCATCACGAAGATGGGGTTCATGTAGGGCTTGCCGTCTCTCCGGTCCGATTCCAGCTCCTTGAGCAGCTCTCCGGAAACCTCTTCCCGGGCACTGGTCCAGAGGTCGATGACCTTGGAGTAGCGTTCATTGTCGGTGATGGCGCCGCTCTGGAAATCCTCCTGGACCGCGTCGACCTTCTTCTGGGTGGCCTCGATGATCTGCCACTTTTTCGCGGGGATCTTCATGTCGTCCTTGGCGAAGGAGAGTCCGGAGCGGGTGGCGCCCTTGTAGCCCAGGGCCTTCAGGTCGTCCAGAAGTTCCAGCGTCTTCCCGCGCCCGCAGATCCTCAGGCAGTCGTGAATGAGCTCGTGGATGGACCGCTTGTCGAGCGGGAAGTTGTAGAAAGGCATCCCCTCGGCCAGGACGTCGTTCACAATCGCGCGGCCGGCGGTCGTAAAGATCATTTCCCGGCCATCCGCTTTTCTCGGCCTGGCCCCGGGCTTGTCGACCACCAGGGTCCCCTCCGGAAGCTGAACTCCCACCCGCGAGTGGGTTTCCAGATGGCCGTGGGAATAGGCCAGGTGCAGTTCGTCGAGCGAACTGTAGATCCCTTCCAGCTTCCCTTCCTGGTACTCCCCCCTGCATTCCGCTTTCTTCGCGGTGAGGAAGAAAAGCCCCAGAATGATGTCCTGGTGGGGCGAAATGATGGGTCCGCCGTTGGCCGATGAGAAGACGTTGTTCGGGCTCAGCATCAAGGTGCTGGCTTCGATCTGGGCTTCGAACGAAAGGGGCAGGTGAACCGCCATCTGGTCCCCGTCGAAGTCGGCATTGAAGCCCTGGCAGACAAGCGGGTGGATCTGGATCGCGTTCCCTTCGATGAGAACCGGCTCGAAAGCCTGGATTCCCACCCTGTGGAGCGTGGGCGCCCGGTTCAGGAGCACGGGATGCCCCTGGATCACCTCTTCCAGGATGTCCCACACCTGTTCATCCCGCCGCTCCAGCATCTTCTTGGCCGCCTTGATGGTCTCGGCCAGTTTCAGCTCTTTCAACCGGCGGATGATGAACGGCTGGAACAGCTCCAGGGCGATGACCTTGGGAAGCCCGCACTGGTGGAGCTTCAATTCCGGGCCGACCACGATGACCGAACGCGCCGAATAATCGACCCGTTTTCCCAGGAGATTGAGCCTGAACCGTCCCTGTTTCCCCTTGATCATGTCGGTCAGGGATTTGAGGGGCTGATTGCTGGTGCTCATCACCTGGCGCTTGCAGCGGCCGTTGTCGAACAGGGCGTCGACCGACTGCTGCAGCATCCGCTTTTCGTTGCGGATGATGACCTCGGGGGCGTTGAGTTCGATCAGCCGCTTGAGCCGGTTGTTTCGGTTGATCAGGCGCCGGTAGAGGTCGTTGAGGTCGGAAGAGGCGAAATTCCCCGAATCGAGCCGGACCAGGGGCCGCAGCTCAGGAGGAATGACGGGAACGACGTCGAGAATCATCCAGGCCGGATCATTGGGGGAATCCTTGAGCATCTCCACGGTGCGCAGCCTCTTGATGAGGTCGGCGGTCCGCTGCTTGGAAGTGCACTTCTTGAGATCCTCCCGCAGTTCCGCAGACAGGGTCTCCAGGTTGAGCCCCTTGAGAAGATCCTCGATCGCCTGGGCCCCCATTCCGGCCTCGAAGTTGGCGCCGAACTGGGCCCGGGCGCGCCGGTATTCATCCTCGGAAACCAGCTTGCACTGCTTGTATTCGCTTTCTCCGGGACTGATCACGACATAGTCCTGGAAATAGATCACCCTTTCCAGCTCGGTCTTCTTCATCCCGAGCAGGCTGCCGATCCGGCTGGGGGTCACGCTGAAGAACCAGATATGAGCGACGGGCGCGGCAAGATTGATATGCCCCATCCTCTTGCGCCTTTCGCGCGAGGTGGTGACCATGACGCCGCACTTGTCGCAGACGATGCCCATGTGCTTCTGGCCGCGGTACTTGCCGCAATGGCACTCGAAATCCCGTTCCGGCCCGAAGATCCGTTCGCAGAAAAGGCCGTCCTTTTCGGGCCGGAAAGTGCGGTAATTGATGGTCTCCGGCTTTTTGACCTCGCCGTAGGACTGGGCCCGGATGTCCTCGGGAGACGCCAGGCGGATCGAAACACCCAGATAATCCTCGGGCTCCAAAGGCACCGGTCCGCGGTTCAGCGGCGGCAGGATTCCAGTTTCTCCAGGTCCGTTCATGGTCCTCTCATTCATGGCCTTTCCCCCTAGATGCGCTGCTTCTTTTCCAACTGGATGTTCAGGCCCAGGCCCCTGATCTCGTTCATCAGAACCTCGAAGCTGACCGGAGTTCCGGCCTCGAGGATGTTCTTGCCCTTGACCATGGACTCGTAGATCTTGGTCCTTCCGTCGACGTCGTCGGACTTGACGGTCAGAAGCTCCTGGAGCATGTAGGCCGCTCCGTAGGCTTCGAGGGCCCAGACCTCCATTTCCCCGAAACGCTGCCCGCCGAAACGGGCCTTTCCTCCCAGGGGCTGCTGCGTGATCAGGCTGTAAGGCCCCGTGGAGCGGGCATGAACTTTTTCGTCCACGAGGTGGTGGAGCTTCAGGATGTACATGTACCCGACACAGACATCCTGCTCGAAGGAACTGCCCGTGCGGCCGTCGTAAAGCCGCGTGGTGCCCGTCGGAGGAAGCCCGGCTTCCACGAGCGCCTCCTTGATCTGATCCTCGGAAGCGCCGTCAAAGGGCCCGGAAATGGCCCGAAAGCCGGATTTGCGCGCGGCCATCCCGAGGTGGGTCTCGAGAATCTGCCCTACGTTCATCCGCGAGGGAACGCCGAGGGGGTTGAGGATGATGTCGACCGGAGTCCCATCCTCGAGGAAGGGCATGTCCTCCTCCGGGAGGATCTTCGAAATGACCCCCTTGTTCCCATGGCGCCCGGACATCTTGTCCCCGACGGAAAGATTCCGCTTGGTCGCGATGAAGACCTTCACCATTTCCAGGACGCCGTTGGGAAGGTCGTCCCCGCGGGAAAGGCGGCTGGACATCTTGATCTTCCAGGCCTCCTTGTCGTCGATCCGTTCCAGGTGCTGGCGGACGATATCCTCGCACTTGGCCCGCCGGGAAGGATGTTCCACGCCTTCGGAATAGCTTTTCAGGAATTCCATGACCGACATCAGTTCGGAATAAAGGCTCGCACTCGTGATCTTGATCTCCTTCTTGGTCTTGGAGTCCTTGATCTTTTCGCCCAGGTATTCCTGGAGTTCGTCGAGGCAGGCCTGGAGTTCCGAGTGCAGCGTGAGATCGTATTCCTCCTCGATCTGACGGATTTTTTCGTGCGCTTTCTGCCGCTCCTCCCGGTCCATGTTCACGATTCTCGTGAACTTGCGGGCGCCGATCACGATTCCGTGGACTCCAGCGGGAAGTTTGAGCGACACGTTCTTCACGTCCTCTCCGGCCCGGCCGAAAATCGCATGGAGGAGGCGCTCCTCGGGAGTCAGCTCCGTCTTGCTCTTGGGCGCGATCTTCCCGACCAGGATGTCGTTGGGGCCGACCCTGGTCCCGATGCGCACGATTCCGTCCTCATCGAGGTTGCGCAGGGCCCGCTCCCCCGCATTGGGGATGTCCCGGGTGAATTCCTCCTTGCCAAGAGTGGTCTCCCGGATCTCGGCTTCGTATTCCTCGATGTGGATGGAAGTGAAGAGATCCTGCTTGACGAGGTTTTCGGAAACGATGATGGCATCCTCGTAGTTGTATCCCTCCCAGGAAATGAAGGCCACGAGGAGATTCTTCCCCAGTGCGAGCTCGCCGTGGTGGGTGGCGGCGCCGTCCGCGATGATCTCGCCGCGCTTCACCTTCTGTCCGATGCGGACGATGGGGACCTGGTTGAGACAGGTCCTTTCGTTCAGGCCCTGGAACTTGCGCAGGACGTAGGGTTCGGAATCTCCCTTGATGCGGATGGTGCAGGAATCGACGTACTCGACCGTTCCGGCCTTCCGGGCCCGGATCACCATTCCGGTATTGTGGGCAACCGTCGTCTCCAAGCCGGTTCCCACCAGAGGGGGTTCGGTGACAAGCAGGGGCACCGCCTGCCGCTGCATGTTGGAGCCCATCAGGGCCCGGTTGGCGTCGTCGTGCTCGAGGAAGGGGATCAGACAGGCCGAGACCCCCAGGATCTGCACGGGGCTGATATCCAGGAATTCGACGTCCGCCACCTTCTTCAAGGTGAAGTCGCCGTGGAAACGGGACATGACGTAACCGGCTTCGTCTTCCTGGATCTTTCCCTTGGAATCGATGGCCGTGTCAGCGGGGGCGAAGATGCGCTCGAATTCTTCATCGGCCCGCAGAAAAGTGATTTCGTCGGTGACCTTGCCCTTCTTGACAACCCGGTAGGGAGTGACCAGGAATCCGTAGTCGTCCAGGACCGCGTAGAGGGAAAGGGAGGAGATCAGCCCGATGTTGGCGCCTTCGGGCGTCTCGATCGGGCAGAGCCTTCCGTAGTGGCTGATGTGGACGTCGCGTTCCTGGAAGCCGGCCCGCTTGCGGTTGAGGCCCCCCGGCCCGAGGGCGGAAAGCCGCCGCTCGTGGGTGAGCTGGCTCAGGGGATTGGTCTGGTCGACCACCTGGCTCAGTTCTCCGCGGGCGAAGAACTGTTCCACCGACGTGGAGAAGGCCTTGGCATTGATCAGGTTCCGGGGGGTCTGGGTTTCCGAGTCGTCCTGCTGGGACATCCGGTCGACCGCCGCCCGCTTGACCTTCATCAAACCCTTGCGGAACTCCTCCGCGCCGAGTTCGGCAATGGTCCGGACCCGGCGGTTGCCCAGGTGATCGATGTCATCCGTCTCGCCATTCCCGGCGCGCAGGCCGAGCAGATACCGGATCGCGTCGAGGTAATCCTCGGGCAGCAGGGTGATCGGCCCCTCGTCGGCTTCCGGAGGCCGGCTGAACTTCCGGTTGATCCGGAAACGGCCCACCCGCCCAAGGCTGTACCGCTGGGAGTCGAAGAAGCGGTCGTGGAGCAGTTCGCGGCCCTTTTCGAGCTGGATCGGGTTTCCGGGCCGCAGTTTGGCGTAGATGGTCGCAATCGCGGCGTCGTGGTTGGAAGCCGCGTCTTCCTGTAGAGAATTCAGGATGAGGGGGTCTTCCACCTTTTCAATCACCTCCACCTCGGTGAAATCCGAGGAGGCGATCCGTTCCGCGGCTTCGGCGGTGATCGGCTGGCCCGCCTCGACCCAGGTCTCGCCCGTCTTGAGGTCGCGGATCTCACCCAGGGCAAGCTTGTCTTCGAGCCGGGCGGCGAACTTGGCGCGGGTGGATTTCCCGCGGGAGACCGTTCCGACGGGATAGAAGAGCCGCAGAACAGCGTCGTTCGTTCCCCAGTCGGGATTGAAGGCCCGCAGCAGGGTGATGGCCGAGAACTTGGCCTGCTGGTCGATCCGGACCTGGAGGGTGCCCTTCTTCGAGACCGTCATTTCCACCCAGGAACCCCGTTCGGGGATGATCCGTGCGGAATGGAACTTCTTGTCTCCGCTGTGGAGCTCCACGGCGAAATCGATCCCGGGAGAACGGTGGAGCTGGGCCACGATCACCCGCTCGGAACCGTTCACGATGAACTCTCCGCCGCCCATCATGATCGGGACCTCCCCCAGATAGATGTCCTCCTCGACCCGTTCGCCTCCCTTTTTGAGCGCCACGCGCACCCGCAGCGGGTAGGCATAGCTGAGCCGGAGCTGCCGGCATTCGTCCGGGGTGTATCGCGGGCGTCCGAGGGTGTACCCCAGGTACTCCAGGCTCAGCGATTTGTCATGGCTCGTAATCGGGAAAGCATCCCGAAAAAGAGCCTCCAGCCCGACATGCTTGCGCCTCCTGGGGGAGACGTTGATCTGCAGGAAGGAATGGTAGGAGCGGAGCTGGAGGTCGCTCAGCCCCGGCAGCAGGGACTGCCCCTGGAAGGGGAAGGAGCGAAAATCCCGCACCGGGAATTCGGCGACCTGTTTTTCGTCGTTTTGGGCAATCATTCCAGCTTCAGAAGCCTGCCCGGAAAAGCCGGGCTGCAGGGACACGGGGCGGAAGGAATGGAAGGTTGGGTGCACACCCCCACCCCTCGGCCCTCGCGGCCGGGAGAGTGAGGCTGCCGGGACAAACCGGAATCAAGGGGAGACAGCCGTCTCCGAGCTCAGGCGACCTTGACCGCGGCTCCAGCGTCCTGGAGTTTCTTTTGGATCTCCTCGGCTTCGTCCTTGGAGATGCCTTCCTTGAGAGCCTTGGGAGCGCTTTCCACAAGCTCCTTGGCTTCCTTGAGACCAAGTCCCGTGATGGCTCGGACTGTCTTGATGACCTCGATCTTCTTTTCCCCGAAATTTTCGAGGATGACGTCGAAGGAAGTCTTTTCCTCGGCGGCTCCGGCACCTTCGGCTCCGGGTGCGGCAGCCACGGCCACGGGAGCTGCGGCGCTCACGCCCCAGCGTTCCTCCATGGCTTTGACAAGCTGGGCCGCTTTGCCGATGGGAAGAGTATCCAGCTTCTGGAAGATCTCCTCCAGTTCGGACTCGAGTTCAATGGTGGCTTGGGATTCCTCGGACATGGGTGTTTCTGGGCTTGGAATGGGGCGGGGGTTCTGGGGATCGGAAGGGGCGTTCAGGCCGCCTCCTCCTGGTCCGCCCGGGCCTGGAGGCAGCGGGCGGTGGATGCGGGGACTTCCCGGACCACGGTGGCAAGCATGCGCGCGGGTCCGATGATGGCGGAACAGATCATGCCCCGCAGGGTGTGGCGGTCGGGAATGGCGGCAATCCTGGCGGCTTGGGCGGAATCCATCACAGTGCCGTCGAACCAGGCTCCGCAATAGGTGATCTTGCGCTCCTTGGATTTCTTCGAAAAGGCCTCGATCGCCTTGGTTGCGGCAATGGTTGCTTCCAACTCGCCGACGAGCATTCCGCAGGAACCCTGGAAGACGTCCCCTTCCAGAGGAATGCCGGCTTCTTTCAAGGCCACGCGCGCAAGCCGGTTCTTGATCACCCGGAGCCGCGCGCCCGTTTCCCGGACCGAGTTCCGGACGGTCTCGGCTTCTTTGACGGTGAGGCGCTCCATGCACAGGACGACCACGCCGCCCTCCTCCCCTTTGAGGAGTCCGGAGTACTCGCCCACCATCCATTTGTTGAGGTTGCTGACCATCTTCTTTTCTCGCGTCCCGTGCTGTCCTGGCTAAACGTTGGAGAATTCGACCCGCAGCCCCGGCCCCATGGTGGAGGAGATGCTGACGTTGCGAAAGAAATGGCCCTTGGCCGACGCCGGCTTGAGGGAGCCGAGATGTTCGAGGAATGTCCTGGCATTCTCCGCAAGCTGGCCGGGGGTGAAAGAGACCTTCCCGATGGGAACATGGACGCTGCCGCCGGAGTCCACCCGGAACTCCACCTTCCCGGCCAGGAACTCGGTGACGGCCTTGCCGACCTGGGGCGTGACGGTGCCCGATTTGGGGGAGGGCATCTTTCCCTGCGGGCCGAGGACCCGGCCCAGGCGCCCGACCACCTTCATCATGGCGGGATGGGCGACCACGACGTCGAATTCGGTCCAGCCCTCCTGGATGCGTCCGGCCAGTTCCTCGCCCCCCACTTCCATGGCTCCGGCCTCCCGGGCCTCGTCGGCGGCGGCCCCCTCGGCAAAGGCGATCACGCGGATCTTCTTTCCAAGGCCGTGGGGAAGGCTTACGGCACCCCGGACCATCTGGTCGGATTTCTTGGGGTCGACGCCAAGCCGGGCGGCGACTTCGACGGTTTCATCGAATTTGGCGCTGGACAGGCTCTTGAGCAGTTCCAGGGCTTCTTCCAGCGGGTAGACCCTGGCCCGGTCGACCTTGGATTCGTTTTCACGGATGCGGCGGCTGACGGTCATCCTCTTCAGCCCTCCACCTGGATGCCCATCGAGCGGGCCGTGCCCGCGATGATCCGCATGGCAGCCTCCTCGGAGGCGGCATTCAGATCCGGCTCCTTCATCTTCACGATTTCCCG